>CAIWWK010000203.1 GCA_903916325.1 Candidatus Firestoneibacteriota bacterium | reverse complement strand
TCCAGGTAACGGTGCTCTAAATCAGCGTAAAACTTCCCATCACTGCCCTTTAAGTTTCTATTATAATTTAAATCCGGAGCAGCAAAAGAAATTCCCGCGTATACCGGCTTCAGGCTCTTCTGGGCTTCTTTAACCGCATTGGCTGCGCCGTCAATTATTAATTGAGTAAACGCCTTGGAGGCGTAAGGCGCGCCGGCATTGTGATTATGAGTCGCGCACATATAGACATTCTCTATATTTATCCCTACAGCTTTGCTGCAAGCTTCGGCAACTTTCTGTTTTTCCGGAAAATATAGGGTATCCAAAACAAGCAAGGCAATTTCCCTGCCGCCCCTCTTTACAAGTAGTGCCCGGATATATAGATCATCAAGAACGCCTTCTGCTTTTCGTTCCTCGCTCATAGGCGTCCCAACCGGCGGGGTGACTTTTACTTTAGCCGCGCCTGCTTCAAGAGACGCAGTCCCGTCTCTGTTTGGGATGCTGATTTTCTTATAATCGCCGGGAATATTTATGGAAGTTAACTTCTCAAACCCCCACGCAGGCATTGTTTTGCGGATATCAGTCATTTCAGACGTTAATTGTCCTTCTCCTTCAAGGCGCACATTATCAAGGTAATATTTTTGTTCGCCTGTATCCCCCTGCAACTGCCAGCCGATTTGCTGTACAAATTCCCAGTTAAAACCCGCTCCCGGGTTTTCTTTAGGCTTCATCGCGCTTAATTTAATGCTGATAGAATTGGCTCCCGGCTTTAATTGAACACGCTCTTCCAAACCGGCGCTATTTCCATATCCGATAATCCAGCTGTCCTTAATCGCAAAGCATAGCTCCACGTTTTTATCTCCGGGGAGCCAGACATCAAAAGCAATATTCTTGAAATTTCTCCAATCGTGCTGCACCATCCCCCAGACATTCAGCCATTTTCCTTTAGGCACTTTGCAAAGATAGCTTTTTTTCCCGCTTGTCGCGTGTTCTCCGGAAATTGTTATGCATTTCTTAGAGTAACTGAATTTTAAATCGGCGCCCATCGGATCCTCGGCATCAAGCAATACCAGAGCGCCTCTTTGCCGCTGATAGCCCTGCTTTTCTTTTAACAATAAGGCATCCGTCAATGAAACCGCGCTGGGATTAGCATCTAAACTCCAGAACGCTGCTGACTTTATATAGCGAAGCATTAACCCTTGCAGATAATAACCGGAAAGAGGCAGGATTACTTCACCGCCGCTTCCCGGAACCTTTATTTTGGCAACCCCCACAGTACCATATATATCTTTTAGCGCGACTGCAAGGATTGAATCCTCTCCGGAAGAGAATCTTAATACGATTAAACTAAAATCACTCAGGTCTTTTGTCTTTAAGTGTGAGTTCCAGACGGGCTGCAGGGCTTTGTTGAATGTAATCTCTTTGATTAGATCATTGCCGGATTGTTTTATTGCTACTCTTGAATCCTCCTGGGCAAACCAGGAAGTCTTTTCCTGTTTTCGGTCAAACAATTCAATATCTTCGGCAGCGAGCGCTTGAGCTCCGATAGCAACAATAAATAGTAAAACAATATAACCTGTCTTTATTTTCAAACAGTCTCCTGGGCGTTATCATTGACCCGCCCGGTAAAACTACTGAAACACCTTCTCCCAGGTTTCATAGACGGCCCTGACATTCTCAGGTTTCGCGCCGGCTCCAAATTCGCACTGGGCAATGCATCCGCCTTTCTTCCAAAGGTTCGCGTGCAGGTTAATTACGGCCTCCCGCACTTCCTCCGGCTTGGCGAAAGCCAGAAGGCGCTGGCGGTCAATCTCACCCCAGAAGGTTATCTTTCCTGAAAACTGTTGAAGCTTGTCAAAACCCATGCAAAAGACCTGTGAATTAAGAGCATCCACGCCAATCTCAATAAGGTCTGGATAGATTGCCAGGATATTCCCGTCGGAGTGCATAAAGACCTTCTTGTCCCTGGCTTTTGCTATCTCGCAATACTCTTTATACATCGGTTTAAAATATCTGCGCCACATCGCGGGATCTATAAGGAGATTGTTCTGCGAGCCCCAGTCATCCGAAAAGAAAATCGCATCAACATCGGTGTCTGCCCACACGGCGATAATTTTCGCAAAGAGGTCCTGCATCTTTTTAATGAATTCCAGCATTTGCCGCGGAGGATCCGCCAGGTCCATATAGACATTCTCAGTCCCCCGCAGAAACTGAAGGCGTTCAAACGGGTTCACGAGCCAGTTCGGGGCGTATATGAATCCGCTTTGAGCACCTGCCTGCCTGTTTATCTTATCCCTGTCGGAGGTAAGATATTCCACCGGGAAATGCACGCTGCTTGTATCAGACCAGTCCTTAATAATTGGGTCTTTTACTTCG
>CAIWWK010000202.1 GCA_903916325.1 Candidatus Firestoneibacteriota bacterium | reverse complement strand
AGGCTTATCCGTCTTTCTGAAGGCGACAAAGCGACGGCAGTCGCGCGGCTTGCTTCAAAGGACGAAGAAGAGTAAGGGAGCGGATTTTCAGGAAAGACCGGTTAAGGAGCGCGGGGCACAGGTTTCCCGCAGAATACTTTGGATAGTTTACGAGCGTTTCTTTAGCCCGAACAAATGAGCTTTCTTCCCTGTTAAAAAAGGCGTCGTTGGTCATCGCAGCGCGATGACCTTGAACCCCGGACTTGAGAAATACAAGCTGAACAAAGAGCGGGCGGAAATGCTCCTTGCAAATGAGGAGAGCGCCTCTCAGGGGAATAAATGACTCCCGGCACTCTCTATATCGTAGCAACTCCCATAGGCAATCTCGAAGACATTACTCTTCGGGCCATGCGCGTGCTGAAAGAATGCGATATAGTGGCTGCGGAAGACACCCGCGTAACAGGCAATCTCCTCAAGCATTTTGGCATAGAGAAAAAACTCACCAGCTACCACGAATACAATAAAGAGGGCAAGGGCGATTACCTGATTGAACTCCTGCTTTCCGGAAAGAATGTTGCCGTTGTCTCCGACGCAGGCACACCATGTATCTCGGATTCCGGCTGGCTTCTGGTTGACGAAGCTAAAAAGCGCGGTGTAAATGTAGCGGCTGTTCCGGGGCCCTCCGCGGTCGTGGCGGCTCTTTCTATCTCCGGCATTGATACGGACAGGTTTATCTTCCTCGGTTTCCTCAAGAAGAAGCCTTCCAAAAAAAGGAAGGAACTGGAAATCTACAAAGGATCAGAACTTCCGGTGGTTTTCTTTGAATCACCCTACCGTATTTTGGACACGCTTGATGACCTTAAAAAGGTTTACGGGGATTGTTTTGTTTCTCTTGCCCGCGAGATCACCAAGAAATTCGAAGAGGTAGTTCGCGGCACTCCCGACGAAGTGAAGGCGCATCTTAAAGAAGGAAAGGTGCTCGGCGAATTCTGCGTGGTGGTTAAGCAATCGGAGCCGGAAAAAGAGGCTGAGGAATGAAGCAATTCAAATTCATTATAGCCCTGCTGCTTCTCCCAGTGAGCCTTCTGTTAATTGCGGCTTTTGTTCATTCCCTGATATTGCTGCAGGCGCCGCAGCGTACCGAGATATTCTTTCTTGCGGGGGTTGTTGCCTACCTGCTGCTGCATATCCTTCTTTACCGCCCGGTCTTTATGCATGTAATGGCGCACGAATTCACGCACGCGGTCTGGACTCTGATTTTCGGGGGCAAAGTTTCCGAGTTCCATGTAACAGGGAATGGCGGGAATGTGAAGGTTAACCGCACCAATTTCCTGATAATTCTTGCTCCCTATTTTTTTCCGCTCTACACGGTGGTGGTCCTGCTGCAGTGCCTCATAATAAAAAAGGAATTTTACGATTACGCGGTTTTTTTCGTGGGATTCACCCTGAGTTTTCATATAATACTTACCATCCATTCAATAGCCCAGAAACAGTCGGATTTTAAAGAATCAGGTTATCTTTTCTCGTATGCTTTTGTGATCTTTGCGAATGTCCTGGTCATTGCCGGGGTTTTTTCGGCTATTTCACCCCAGTTCAAATTTCTCGCTTTTCTGAAAGACGCGCACAGTATTCTGGGCGGGATGCTCGGCGCGAACAATTTCTGAAGGAGCTGTTATGTCCGGAAAGAAACGGATAGCAATCACAATGGGAGATGCGGCGGGGATTGGACCCGAGGTAATCGTCAAATCTATCGGAACTATCTCCAAATATTGTCTCCCTGTTATTATCTGTGACCGGGTTTTCCTGAAAGCGCAAGCGCGGAAATTCAAGGCGGATATCTCCGGCGCGGAAATATGCGATATGAATAATATCAAGGCGCCGGTCAAACCCGCAAGGGTCAGCGCGGCTGCCGGGCGCGCGGCCTACGAGTACATTGTAGAGGCTGTCGCACAGGCTCTTGTCGAGGATGTCTCGGCCGTGGTAACCGCTCCCATAAATAAAGAAAGCTTCAGCAGGGCGGGCGTGAAATTTCCCGGGCACACGGAACTTCTCGCAAAACTTACCGGAACGCGCGAATTCGCGATGATGCTCTGCGGCGGGGACTTAAGGGTCGTGCTGGTCACGACACACGCGGCGCTCAAAGATGTGCCGGAATTGATTACCAAAGAAGGGATTATTTCTAAAATAGGGCTCACCGCAGAATACCTCAGGGGCGGTTTGAAGATACAACGCCCGAGGATTGGAGTTGCTGGGCTCAACCCTCATGCAGGTGACGGCGGCATATTCGGCGGGGAAGAGCGCAATATTATCTTCCCTGCGATAAAGTCTGCCGGCAGAAAATTCGGACAGGTCGCAATCACCGGTCCTGTTGCCCCGGACGCGCTTTTTTATAAGGCAAAGAGAGGCGATTTTGACGCTGTCGTCTGCATGTACCACGACCAGGGGTTGCCAGCCCTAAAGATGGAAGCCTTCGAAGACGGCGTGAATGTAACCCTGGGGCTTCCGATAATCCGCACTTCTCCGGATCACGGCACCGCGTTTGACATAGCCGGAAAGGGTAAAGCAAGCCTGCGCAGTTTCATTGAAGCGGTTAGACTTGCCGTCAGGTTGGCCCGCTAACGGCCGCCGGAACCCGGGGAAAGCGAAATTGACTTTGCAGGGTATTCAAGTTATAATATTAAACAGTACAAACTCTTTTGCCACAAAAGGAAAAAGATGAAATGCCCATTTTGCGGTTTTAAGAACGACAAGGTCCTTGATTCCAGGGAAAGCAAAGACGGGCAATCCGTCAGAAGAAGGCGTGAATGCCTGAAATGCTCCAAAAGGTTCACAACCTACGAACAAGTTGAACAGCTTCTGCCTGTCGTGGTCAAGAAGGACGGGAGGCGCGAGGCCTTTGACCGGTTCAAGATACTGAACGGGATAAAGAAAGCGTGCGAAAAGAGGCCAGTCAGCATTGATGCCATGGAGGCGGTTGTTTCGGATATCGAGCGCGACCTTCAATCAAAACTGGAAAAAGAAGTTTCGGCCACGATTATCGGCGATATGATAATGATACGTCTCAAGAAACTCGATGATGTGGCTTATGTAAGGTTCGCTTCGGTCTACAGGCAGTTCAAAGACATAAGCGAGTTCATGAGCGAAATAAAAAAGTTATTAAATTAAAGCATCAAATCACAAGCACCAAGCGCCAAATAAATACCAAAAAACAAAAAAGTAAAATTCAAAAAACAAGTAATTATCAAGTCAGTTTGTGTTTTGTGTTTTTTATTTTTATTTGTGATTTGGTGTTTGGACTTTGTGATTTAGCTTTAAGTGACTTGGCGCTTGTGATTTGTGATTTAGCCTTAAGTGATTTGTTGCTTGCCGTATCGGGAGGGCTTTGAAATATGTCAATGAAGAGAAAAATAGCCCAGATGCTGGTTGATGAAGGAATAATCACAGAAGATCAACTGGCGCAGGCCGAGAAAGAGCATAAAGAAGGCGGTATCCGCCTTGAACAGGCTATCGTAAAACTTGGATTCAGCACCGAAGACGCCATACTCGCCTTCATGGCAACCCAGATGAGCATCCCTTCAGTTAACTTCTCCGAGCTTGGTGAACTTGATCCCGCAATCGTGAAATCCGTTCCCGAGAATGTCTGCCAAAGGCAGGCGCTCATTCCCATCGCGAAAAAAGGAAATACGATCACCATAGCGATGGCCGATCCCCTGAACGTATCCGCGATAGACGATATTAAACTTATGACAGGTTTTGACGTGGAGCCGGCCCTGGCGACGGAAGCCGAGATCAAGGCAGCGATCACAAAGTATTTCAGCACGAGTTCCCAGGACATGGAAGACGTGATGAAGGACCTTGAGGATGTGCAGGATATCGAGGTCATTGAAGGGGAGGAAGAGGCGAGCGCCGCGGAACTGGCGAAAGCCGGAGAAGATGCGCCGATCGTAAAACTCGTTAACGCGATATTGCAGAAAGCCATTGAGGAAGGGGCTTCCGACATTCACCTCGAACCCTACGAAAAGAGCTGCCGAGCCAGGTACCGCGTTGACGGCGTGCTGCACGAAAAGACCGCTCCGCCGAAAAAGATTTATGCCGCGCTTGTTTCCAGAATCAAGATTATCTCTGAGCTGGATATCGCGGAACGCAGGAAACCGCAGGATGGCAGGACAAAACTGCGCGTTGCCGGAAAAGAAATAGATATGCGTGTTTCGATACTCCCGACCGTTTTTGGCGAGAAGGTGGTTATCCGTATCCTGGATTCGAGCAACCTCCAACTGGACATGACGCAGCTCGGTTTCGACCAGGACATACTGCAGATCTACAAGAAGAACGTTGACGCGCCTTACGGGATGATACTGGTGACCGGACCGACCGGCTCAGGTAAATCAACAACGCTATATTCCACTCTTTCCCTGCTCAATTTCCCTGATGTCAACATTGTGACCATTGAAGACCCTGTAGAATTCGTGGTGAAGGGAATAAACCAGGTGCAGGTGAATCCAAAAGCAGGGCTCAATTTCTCCAACGGGCTGAAATCCTTCCTCCGCCAGGACCCCGACATAATAATGGTCGGAGAAATCCGCGACGGAGAGACCGCTTCAATAGGCATTAACGCCGCACTGACCGGGCATCTTGTCCTCTCCACGCTTCACACCAACGACGCTCCCGGGGCCATTACCCGTCTTGACAACATGGGCATAGAGCCGTTTCTTATATCTTCCTCCGTAATAATGATAATAGCCCAGCGCCTTATCAGGAAGATTTGCCCCAAGTGCAAGGAATCCTACGCGGTCTCGCACGAGCTGCTCGAAGAGCTTGGCATCAAGCCAAAGGAAGGCGAAAAGATACTCTTCTACCGCGGGACGGGGTGCGCGCACTGCAACAGCACCGGCTATAAGGGGCGGGCCGCAATATATGAAGTGCTCAGCATGAACGATGAAATAAGAAAAGCGGTATTGAAAAGAAGCTCCTCTTCCGATATAAAGAAAATCGCTATTGATACGGGAATGGTGACGCTCCGCGAGGCGGGCATCAGGAAAGTGCGGCAGGGAGTCACGAGCATAGAAGAATTGTTCAGGGCTACAACGATAGATTAGTCCGGCGGAGGTAATATGGCTTCCATAAACGATCTCCTGCGCGCGTTATTCGACAAGAACGCGTCTGACCTTCACATAACAGCCGGAGCGGCCCCGGGCTTAAGAGTCGACGGAGATATTTCTTCCTTCGGCACGGAAAAACTTTCCCCCGAAGTCTGCCAGGAACTCATCTACAGCGTCCTTACCGACGACCAGAAAGAAAAGTTCGAGCGCGAGAACGAGCTTGACCTTGCTTTCGGCGTTAAGGGCCTGGGGCGAATCAGGATGAATGTTTTCAGGCAGAGAGGCGCGGTTGCCGCCGTGCTGCGCAACATACCGAGCCACATTCCGACCTTCGAAGAACTTGGGTTGCCCGAGATAGTTTCAAAAACCATAGTTAAGCTTCCGAAGGGGCTGGTGCTGGTGACGGGGCCGACAGGTTCGGGAAAGTCAACCACCATCGCTTCCATCATTGATTACATCAATGCGGACAGGAAAGGCCATATAATAACCGTGGAAGACCCGATTGAATACGTCTACTCGCATAAGAACTGCCTGGTAAACCAGAGGGAGATAGGGACGGATTCCCTTTCTTTCACTGCTTCGCTCAAGCACATCCTGAGGCAGGACCCGGATGTGATAGTAATAGGGGAAATGCGCGACCTGGAGACTATCCAGGCGGCGCTCACCATCGCGGAAACAGGCCATCTTGTTTTCGGCACCCTGCATACTTCGGACACGGTACAATCCATCAACCGAATAATAGATGTTTTTCCGCCGCACCAGCAGCAGCAGGTAAGGACACAGCTTTCTTTTGTCCTGCAGGCTGTCCTGGCCCAGATGCTGATACCGCGCGCTTACTCCGGCGGGCGTATCGCGGCTATCGAGGTGCTGATGCCTAATATGGCTGTCAGAAACCTGATTCGCGAAGAAAAGATACACCAGATTTATTCAACCATGCAGACTGCCACGGAAGAGGGAAACCAGACCATGAACTCCGCTCTTTCACAGCTCTACATTAAACAGTTAATAACCTATAACGAAGCTATGGGGAATTCGCTGGACCCGAAAGACCTGGCCCGGATGATAAAGGGTTAGTTCGTACCGGAGGAAGTTATGGCATATTTCGATTATAAAGCTAAGACCGCTACCGGCGCGGTAGTTTCCGGTTCCATGGAAGGCGACAACGACAAAGTGGTCGGGGCGAAGCTCCGCGCCCAGAAGCTCCAGCCGGTTACTATCACTCCCGCAAAGAAAGGTAGGAAGAGCGCTTTCAGGATAAGGAAAGTCACGGTAAAAGACCTGGCAATATTTTCCAGGCAGTTTTCGACCATGATAAGCGCCGGGGTTCCGGTTCTTCAGAGTTTGAACATTATTTCCGAGCAGGTCGAGAACAAAACTCTGAAGGAAATAGTGGTAAGGGTCAGGGATGATATCGGCCAGGGGGCTAACCTGTCAGACGCCCTGGGAAAATACCCTACGGTTTTCTCAAACCTCTATGTCAATATGATAAGGGCCGGCGAGTCTGCCGGAATTCTAGAAGGCATTCTTGCCAGGCTTGCGGGCTACCTTGAAAAAGACGACGCGCTTGCCAGAAAGATTAAATCAGCCCTTATGTATCCCACGATGGTCATGACCATAGCCTTAGGCATTACCATCTTCCTGCTCGTCGCGGTTATCCCGACCTTTAAAACTACCTTTGAAAGTTTTGGGCATGAACTTCCAATGCCTACAAAGGTGGTCATCGGCATAAGCGAGTTCATGCAGAGTTTCTTCAAGTTTCCGCAGATTATATTTGAGGCTGCCATAGTGGCCGGCGCCGTGATCTTCCTGCGCTCGTTCCTTAAGACCAGGAAAGGCCAGTTGGCGAAAGACAAGCTGATGCTTAAACTGCCCCTTTTCGGCATGCTAATCCGGAAAGTGGCGGTCGCTAAATTTGCGAGGACGCTCGGCACGCTTATCAAATCAGGCGTGGCGATACTTGAAGCTCTTGATATCACCGCGAGGACTTCAGGCAATCTTGTCATAGAAGAAGCAATACTAAAAGCCCGTTTCAGCATTAAGGAGGGGGAAAACATCACGCAGCCTCTGCGCGATTCCGGAATATTTCCTCCGATGGTCGTGCAGATGGTTTCCGTCGGCGAAGAGACCGGATCCCTCGATGATATGTTGATGCGGTCAGCCGATTTTTATGATGACGAGGTCAATGTTGCGGTGGCGGGCCTTATGTCCATGATAGAACCGCTTATAATGGCCTTTCTCGGAGTTGTGATTGGCGGCATAGTGATTGCCATGTTCATGCCCATGATGTCAATGGGCGAGATCGCCGGTTAAAGGCCGGACTGATGCTGCTGATACCCGGACGGATAAAGAAAGACCTCAGGCTTGTCGAGAAAAAACTCGGCTTCTACGCCCATAAAACGGAAGGCATCCTTCCGGGCGTCCGGGGGTTGATTCTTAACGGCGGCAAGCGCATAAGGCCGTCCCTCCTGCTTCTATCCTACAGGCTTTTCAAAGGGCTTAAAGGCAACGGCACGCTTAAGACGGCGGTTGATTCCGCCACGGTCGTGGAACTGCTTCATGCCGCAAGTTTGCTTCACGACGATGTGATAGAAGGCGCGAAGCTCAGGAGAGGCAATAAGACCCTGAACGCTTCTATGGGCGACAAAACCGCCGTGCTGGTAGGCGATCTGCTTTCCACTTTTTCCTCCCAGATAGTTTCGGAGACCCAGAATTTTGAGGTTTTAAAGCGCATTTCCAGGGCATCCACCCTCATCTGCGAGGGGGAGATAGAGGACGTTGTTAACTCCTACAATGCAAGAATGACGGAGAAAAAGTATATAGGTCTGGTGCAGAAGAAGACCGCGGCCCTTTTTGAGGCCTGCAGCGAGATAGGCGGGGTTGCCGCTGGCGCTTCTACGGCCGGCATCCGGGCTTTGAAAAGTTACGGTAAAAATCTCGGTATAGCTTTTCAGATAGTGGACGATATCCTTGATTACACCGCCGAGGTAAGGGAGTTCGGAAAACCTGTCCTTTCGGATCTTGCCGAAGGAAAGATAACGCTGCCGATAATCTACGCCCTGAAGAAGGCCGGAGCAGGCGACAGGAAGAGAATGGCGCAGATAATACTGGAGCTAAAACAAAAGAAACACGGCACGGAAAACACCATGCGCGAGGTCAAATCTATACTCACGCGGTATGACTGTATAACTCTTTCCTACAAGACCGCCATGAAATATACCGACGGGGCTATAAGGGCTCTAAGGAAGCTTCCGGATAACGAGTTCAAGCTGGCGCTGAAAGAGATAGCCTCTTTTGTAATCCGCAGGGAGTATTGACCCTTTTACCATTTGAAAGAAAGCCCGGGGTTTGCTAAAATCAGACAGGAACAGAAAATTTCCGAAGGAGCAGAGTAATGGATCTTAAGAGCAGGATGAATCTGAATGTAGTGAACGCGCCGATGTCAGGCATAAGAAAGATTGCCGATTCGGTGGCTACAATGCCGGATGTTATAAGATTTGATCTCGGTGAGCCGGATTTTGACACCCCAAAACACATAAAAGACGCGGCTATCAAGGCCATTAATGACGGGTTCAGCCATTACACGGTCGGTCCCGGAATCATGGAGCTCCGCAAGGCGATAGCGGCGAAGCTCAAAAGAGACAACGGAATTGAATACGACCCGGAGACGGAGATAACCGTAACGGCCGGAGGGGTCGGCGCCATCTATTCGGGACTGCAGGCAATAATCAACCCGGGTGACGAAGTTATTGTCTCAGACCCGGTCTGGCCTGTGTATCTCGGAATTCTTGCCATTCTTGAAGCGAAGCCTGTCCTTGTCACCATCAAAGAATCCGACAAGTTTAATATGCTTCCCGCGGAAGTGGAGAAAAAGATAACTTCAAAGACAAAGTGTATCTGCCTGAACTCGCCAAACAATCCTACCGGCGGCGTTATGTCTGAAGTGAATATGCGCGGCATAGCGGAGATAGCGAAGAAGCACGGAATATTTGTCCTCTCGGATGAATCCTACGAAAAACTAATTTTGGGAAACTCAAAGCATATCAGCATTGCCTCGCTTCCCGGAATGAGAGATCTAACCATCAGCCAGTTCACGCTCAGCAAGACCTACGCGATGACCGGCTGGAGGCTCGGCTACTGCGCGGCAAACAAAGAAATCATGGCTCCGCTTCGCAAGGTCAGCCTGTATTCCATAACCCACGTAAGCTCGATTGTCCAGAAGGCCGCTGTTGCCGCGATTACCGGGCCTCAGCAATGCGTCGACGAGATGGTGGGAGAATTCAAGAAGAGGGGTAAACTGCTCGCGGATGGGCTTAACGCGACAGGAAAGATCTCCTGCCTGGTGCCCGAGGGCGCGTTTTATGTTTTCGCTAATATTAAGAAGCTGAACATGAAATCAGAGGATTTTGTTTTGAGGATGATAAAAGAAGCGGGAGTTTCGGCCGTGAACGGTTCTTCCTTCGGAGAGAGCGGCGAAGGTTATGTGAGGTTCTGCTTTGCTAATTCTGAGGAGAACATAAAGAAAGCGGTTGAGCGCGTCCAAAAGTTCGTCAAGAATCTATAAGATTACACAGGTTAGTAAAAGAGATTACACAGATTAGTAAAAGAGATTACGCAGATTAGTAAAAGAGATTACGCAGATTAAAGCGTTCAACGGCGCTTGTATTGAACCTTTTGACGCTTAAAACGTTCAAAATAGTGATGGCAGCACTTGCTGGCATTTGCACCAATCTGCGTAATCAATAAAAAGTATTTTCTGGTTAAGCGAGGAAAAAAATGGGTAACATAGGATTCCCGGAACTAATCGTCATCCTGATTATCGCGCTGCTGCTTTTTGGAGCAGGCCGCCTCCCGGAAATCGGGTCGCAGATTGGTAAGAGTATTAAGAGCTTTAAGGACGCGATGAAGGACGAAGATAAGAAGAAAAAGTAAGAGTAAAAGCGAAGGTTTAAAACGTTTGTAACGTTCATAACGTTTATAACGTAAAGCACAACCCAGAGGCTTGTAGCGTTTGAAGGCCACACTTCGTGTGTCCTGTTTTGTAGAGAAGGATATATTTATCATGCCGGACTCCGTCCGGCATAGCAAAAAAAGGTTTATAACGTAAGGCAAGATCTCAAGAACGTTAGTAACGTAAAGCAAAAGCGGCAAAAATTAGCAGGCGTGAACTAACTCTCTAGTATTCCCTCCTGAGGTTCAAATGTACAATGTTTTTACATCCAAAAAAATAACCTTCCCGAAAGGATTCTTGTGGGGTTCGGGCGTGGCAGGGCATCAGGTTGAGGGAATGAATGTCACTTCCTTCTGCTGGGAGAACGAGAAGAAGCTAAAACCTGCCAATCGGTCAGGGATGGCGATAGATCACTACAATAGATACCCGGAAGACATTTCCCTCCTCAAGGCGCTCGGGCATAAGGCGTTTCGAACCAGCGTTGAATGGTCCCGTATACAGCCGTCTGAAGGCGCTTTCGATGAAAAGGAGCTTGCCCGCTACCTCGACGAATTCGCACTTCTCAAAAAATACGGAATTAAGACATTCATTACTCTTCACCATCTTTCCCACCCGCAGTGGTTCGAAGCGAAAGGGGGCTGGGCAAAAGAGGGGAACCTCAAATATTTTGAAAAATACCTCAAACTTGTACTTCCGCGCCTGAGTGAAGCCGCGGACTTCTGGCACACTTCCAACGAATTCAACCTGTACCCGCTTGAGAAAAAGGCGAACGCGCTGAAAGCGCACGCGCTCGCCTACCGGCTGATAAAAAAATATTCCAAGAGGCCAGTCAGCTACGCGCATGCTTTTGCCCTGCAGAAACCCTATAACCCCTGCAGCAAAGCCGACATTGCCGCTGCCGGCCGCCTGGATTGGCTCAAGAACGAAGGTGTCCTTAACGCCGTCCGCTCGGGCCGGATAGATTTTCCCGGCAGAAAAGTGGAGTTTGTGCCTGACTTAAAAGGGGCGCTGGATTTCTGGTCAATTAATTATTACACGAGGCACATGATAAATGCGTCCGGGAAAACTACTGTTGAAACCAGGTACGACCACAAAATCCAGAAAATGATAGAGATGGATTT
>CAIWWK010000201.1 GCA_903916325.1 Candidatus Firestoneibacteriota bacterium | reverse complement strand
GAAAGTAATTAAATCCGGCAAATCAAGTATATCTGTTAGACTCTTCTCTTTTTTCTCGGCCTGCAGCCGTTGTGCGGTATCGGCGTTACGTCTTTGATTACCGCGATCTTTAATCCGATTGTTTGAACCGCCCTGATAGCGGATTCTCTTCCTGCGCCAGGCCCCTTAACGTGAACTTCCGCGTGAGTCAGGCCCTTGTCCATGGCTTTTCTGGTCGCCTGTTCTGCGGCTATCTGTGCAGCAAACGGAGTGCCTTTTTTTGAACCTTTGAATCCGAGCCCGCAAGAACCGGCGCTGCTCCAGGCAAGAACTGCTCCGGACATATCTGTTATGGAAACTATCGTGTTATTGAAAGTCGAGTGTATGTGGACCACGCCTCTTTTCATCGGCCTGTTCCTGACTTCCCTTACCGGCGCCGGAGCAGCAACAGGTGCAGCCGCCGGAGTTGCCGCTGCAGGTGCCGCAGCCGCTGGCTTTACATCTTTAGGTGTTTCTTTTTTTATCTCGCTCATTTAATATTTCTCCTTAGTCCTTCTTTTCCATTGTAGCTTTAACTTCCTTCCTCATTACGCCGACCGTCTTTCTCTTGCCTTTCCTGGTCCTGGCGTTAGTCTTTGTCCTCTGTCCGCGCACCGGGAGGTTCCTCTTGTGGCGAAGCCCCCTGTATGAGCCGATATCTATGAGACGCTTGATGTTCATGGATATTTCCCTGCGGAGATCGCCTTCTACGCGGTAGTCCTGGAGCGCTTCCCTTATTTTCTTAATATCCTGCTCCGAAAGCGCGGAAACCCTGACCGCCGGGTCAACGCCGATCTGTTTCAGTATTTTTTTGCCCAGAGACCAGCCTATACCGTAAATGTACGGAAGGGCCGCATCAATTCTTTTGTTCTTGGGCAAGTCTACACCCGAAATTCTAGCCATGCTTGTTCTCCTTGAATTTATTACTTCACGTTAGCAGCGCTAGCAACGTTGACCGTCCTAACGCTCCTTTTTGCTCATCCCTGGCGCTGTTTATGTTTAGGATTTGTGCATATAACCCTAATCACGCCTTTGCGCTTTATTACCTTGCATTTGTCGCATATTTTTTTTACCGACGCTCTTACTTTCATAATCACCCTATCCTGTAAGTTATCCTGCCCCGCGTAAGATCATACGGTGACAGTTCTAGTTTTACTTTGTCCCCGGGGAGAAGCCTTATGTAGTGCATCCTCATCTTCCCGGAAATATGGGCAAGCACTTTATGCCCGTTATCAAGCTCCACCCGAAACATCGCGCTGGGGAGAGA
This sequence comes from Candidatus Firestoneibacteriota bacterium, assembly GCA_903916325.1. Taxonomy (GTDB): domain Bacteria; phylum Oederibacteriota; class D2-FULL-39-29; order D2-FULL-39-29; family CAIOVX01; genus CAIOVX01. Next base: position 5,224 of record CAIWWK010000201.1, on the reverse strand, counting down.
CTCAAGTATCTTGCCTTCTACTTCAATGCTTCCTTCCCTTGCCATTTTTTACCTTTACCTCATAGCGCGGTAAGGACATCCACGCCGCCCTTTACCACTGCCACCGCCGCTTCAAAATGCGCCGATAACTTTTTGTCTTTGGTGGTTACGGTCCAGCCGTCGCTGCCTACCGTGACATTATAGACGCCGGCGTTGAGCATCGGTTCTATGCAGAAGGTCATTCCTTCCCTAAGCCTTACCCCGGTCCCGGGCTTTCCGAAATTCGGAACCTGAAGGTCTTCGTGGAGGCTTCGACCAATGCCGTGGCCGGTAAAATCCCGCACCACTGAATAACCGTTCGCTTCCGCTTTGGACTGGACCGCCCAGGCAACATCGCCCATGCGCGCATCCGGCTTTACCGCGGCGATTGAATCCGCCAGGCATTCCTTCGCGATCCGCAGCAGTTTTTCCGCCTCGCCGCTTATCACACCGGCCGGAAAAGTCCCTGCCACATCGCCGAAGAAACCGTCTTTAATGACTCCAACATCAAGGCTTACAATATCCCCTTCCTTTATCTTTCTTTCGGAAGGTATACCGTGCACCACCTCTTCGTTAATGGAGATGCATATGTTCGCCGGATAACCCCTGTAGCCCTTGAAGGCCGAAACCGCGCCTGCTTTCTCTATCAAAGAGACTGCGAACCTGTCAAGCTCGGACGTTTTCATCCCGGGCTTCACGGCTTCGCCGGTCTTCTTTAGCGTTTCCGCGGCAATCCTGCCCGCTGCCTTTAAGTAAGCTATCTCGGAAGCACTTTTCAAAATAAGCATTAAATCAGTTTTTTGTCTTTCAACAGCTTTTTCAAGGAAGTCATAATCTCGGTAATGCCCTGCTCCGCCACAACATCGCTCAGCAGGCCTTTCTTTTGGTAAAACTCGATAAGCGGCGAAGTGTCTCTCATATAGACCGCAAGCCTGTTCTTTATGGTCGCTTCATTGTCATCGGCGCGCTGGTAAAGCTCTCCGCCGCATTTATCGCAGATCTTCTCGCCTTTCGCTGAAGGCTGTGAGAATATGTTGAAAATCGCGCCGCAGGACTTGCACACCCGCCTGCTGGTCAGCCGCTTAAGGATCAAAGCCTCCGAAACCTGGAGGTTAATGACGGCGTCAAGCTTCAACGAAAGCTCTTTTATGGTTTTGTCGAGCTCTACAGCCTGGTTAAGCGTTCTGGGATACCCGTCAAGCATAAATCCATTTTTGCAATCCGCCTGCTGTATCCTGTTCCTCAGGATGTTATTGATGATGTCATCGGAAACCAGCCCGCCGCTTTTCATAATAGACTCTGCCTTCCGGCCTATCTCTGTTCCTTCCTTTACTTCCTTGCGGAGCATATCCCCGGTGGAGATCTTCGGAAGTTTAAACTCTTTTGTCATGGCGTCGCCGGTTGTGCCTTTTCCAGCTCCGGGAGCGCCGAGTATGATAATAATCATTAGAATCCCGCTCTGCTCTTAAGTTTTGAATCCTTCATGAAACCTTCATAGTGGCGCATAAGAAGGTGCGACTCTATCTGCTTCATGGTATCGAGAGCAACGCCCACCGCGATTAGGAGCGAAGTGCCTCCGAAATAGAAAGGTATGTTTGCCTGCTTCATTATTACATCCGGAACTACCGCTATGAACACTATGAAAACCGCTCCGACAAGCACTACCCTGTCCAGAGAATACTGGATAAAATCCGCAGTCGGCTGGCCCGGACGAACGCCCGGAATGAAACCGCCATACTTCTTTATGTTTTCGGCAATATCCGGCGGATTGAACACGACCGCAGTATAGAAATAGCAGAAAAATATTATCAGAATCGCATAGAGCGACATATATACAAAAGCTCCGGGAGAGAACCAGCCGGCAAGCATCTGCAGGAAAGGAATCCTTGTCCCCAGCGTCTGTGAAAGTATTCCAGGCAAAGAGAGTATCGAAGATGAAAATATTATTGCAATAACGCCGGCAAAATCAACCTTAAGCGGCAAATAAGTACTCTGCCCTCCCATCACTCTGCGCCCTACAACCCTCTGCGCGTACTGCACCGGGATTCTTCTTGCAGCCGTTGAAAAGTAAACCACGACACCTATAAGGAAAATCACGAAAGCAAATACGGCGAGGACAAGAATCGCGTTTGTCGCTCCCGCGCCTACCATTTTTCCGATCATCATCATTTCAGCCGGGATTCTTGCAACGATTCCCGCGAAGATAAGCATTGACATGCCGTTACCAATACCGTTTTCAGTTAACTTTTCGCCCAACCACATAATAAAGATTGTGCCTGCGGTAAGAGTCAATACAGTCATCAACTTGAAGCCGATGCCGGGATTTAACACCAGGCCGTACTGTTCCATCATGATGGTCATCGCGCTGGACTGGATAACGCAAAGCACAACGGTTCCGTAACGCGTGTACTGGGTAATCTTCTTGCGGCCCGACTCACCTTCCTTTGCTAGTTTTTCAAGCGAAGGAATAACCGCCTGGAGCAACTGCATGATAATGGAAGTGCTGATATAGGGCATGATACCGAGCGCGAAGACTGAGAACTTATTGAACGCGCCGCCCGTAAAAAGATCCAGAAATCCGAGGATGCCCCCGGCATTCTGCGCCATCCTTGCCGCGAGCAATTCACCGTTTATGCCCGGCGTCGGCACATGACAGCCGATACGGTACACAAGGATGATACCCAGCGTGAAGAGCACTTTCTTCTTTAACTCCGGAATCTTGAAAATATTTGCCAGACCCTCAAAGAGGTTCTTAAACATTTACCTTAACCTCGCCGGATTTCGCCTTGATCATTTCTGCCGCTTTCTTTGTGCAGTACTTCGTGACAACGGTGAGCTTCTTTGTCAGCTCGCCTGAAGCCAGCACCTTGAATTTGGTGTATTTCATGGGGACCAACCCCTTTTTCTGAAGCGTCTCTATGGTTACCTGCTCGCCGTCGTTGAATTTATTGTCCAGGTCGCGCAGGGTCACTTCAGCATACTGCACCGCGAAAACGGTATTCTTAAAACCGCGTTTCGGGGTACGCCTTACAAGCGACATCTGTCCGCCTTCAAATCCCAGCCTGACGCCCCTATTCCTGGCGCCCTGGCCTTTCATGCCGAAGGTTGACATTTTGCCATGACCGGAACCCGGCCCGCAGCCTATTCTTTTCCTTTTCTTTCTGCTTCCTGTTTTGGGTTTTATCTCGTTAAGATTCACCTGTATCTCCTATACCAGCAACTGTTCTATTTTTTTATCGCGAAGCAATGCGAGGTGCTCTATTCTTTTCAGGGACCTTAAAGCCCCAATCGTCGCCTTAGTGAGGTTGTAGGGATTCGTAGAGCCTATTGCTTTGGTCAAGATATCCTTGATGCCGGCAAGTTCTACTATTGCCCTAACCGGACCGGCGGCAACAACACCCGTTCCCGGAAAAGCAGGTTTCATCCAGATAGTGGTCGCGCCGTATGTAAACGTCATCGCGTGCGGAATAGTAACCCCGCTCATGGGTATAGACACAAGGTTTTTCTTGGCATCTTCAACGCCTTTTTTTATGGCATCCGGCACTTCGTTTGCTTTGCCAACTCCTATGCCTACCTTGCCTTTTTCGTCGCCTACGATGACTATGGACGAGAAACTCATCCTTTTGCCGCCTTTGACGACTTTGGACACCCTCTTAATGCTGATGACCTTTTCTTTTAATTCAAATTTCGAAGCGTCTATTCTAGCCACCTACTGTTCCTCCTTAAAATTCCAGCCCTGCTTTTCTCGCGGCCTCAGCCAGAGCTTTGATTCTGCCGTGATAAAGGTAACCGGACCTGTCAAATACAACTTTTTTTATGCCTTTCTCGATGCATTTCTTCGCGACAGCATCGCCGATTAGCTGGCAAGCCGCCATAGTGTCGCTTGATTTTTCTTTTTTCTTCAAGCCTTTTGAGAGCGTGGAGACCGTCATAAGCGTCTTTCCGATGGAATCATCGATAACGCTCGCATAAATATGCTTCAGGCTTCTAAACACATAGAGCCTCGGCCTTTCCTGTGAACCTGAAATCTTTTTCCTTATTTTAAGGTGCCTCAATACTCTGGTATTTTTAATTTTTTTAACTCTGGCCATTATTATTTGCCTCCGCCGGTCGTGCCGGTCGCGGTCTTTCCTGCTTTCCTTCTGATGTATTCATTCTGGAACCTTACACCCTTGCCTTTGTACGGGTCCGGATCCTTAACTTCCCTTATTTTCGCGCAGATGTTGCCGAGCGCGTCCTTGTTTGCACCTTTCACGGTAATTACGGTCGCTTTCTCGACTGCAGCCGTAATCCCCTGCGGGAGCTCTATCTCGACAGGATGCGTAAAACCGACATTTAAGGTAAGCTTGTTGCCGACAACGGCCGCCTTATACCCGACGCCTTGAACCTCAAGTATCTTTACATATTCTGCGACTGCGCCCTGAACCATATTCATGATGTGCGCGCGCATCGTGCCATGCGCGGACTTGGTCAACTTGTCTTCCGCTTTCCTTGAAAGAATTACTTGACCGTCCTTAATATCTATGGCAAGCAGAGGATTATTAATCTTGGCCGAAAGCTTTCCCTTGGGCCCTTCTACCATTACCATGCCGCCGCTCACTACGACTTTCACGCCGGCCGGGATAATTATTGGACTGTTGCCTACTCTTGACATTTATTCCTCCGATTACCAGATATAACAGATAACTTCGCCGCCGGCTTTTGCCGCCCTTGCGGCCTTATCGCCCATAATGCCTTTCGAGGTAGAAATCACGGCTACTCCGTAACCGTCGAGCACCTTTGGAAGCTCTTTCGCGCCTTTATAAATACGGAGCCCTGGAGTGCTTACGGACTTGATTCCGGAAATCACTCTTTCTTTGTTGAGATATTTCAGGTAGACCCTGATAATACCCTGTTTCTTATCCTCTATCCTTTTAAAGTTCTTTATGTAGCCCTCGTCCTGAATTATTTTCAGGATCTCAAAACTGAACCAGGAATAGGGTATATCAACCGATTCCTTAAACGCCGTGTTCGCGTTCCTGATTTTCGTGAGCATGTTGCTTACTGTATCTACAGACGCCATATTCTCTCTCCTGTCTTACCAGCTTGCTTTTTTAACGCCGGGTATTTTGCCCTCATGCGCAAGGCGCCTGAAGCAGATCCTGCAGACTCCGAACTTCCTGTAATAAGCCCTCGGCCTGCCGCAGATCGAGCACCTGTTGTACTT
>CAIWWK010000200.1 GCA_903916325.1 Candidatus Firestoneibacteriota bacterium | reverse complement strand
AGAACAAAAGCAATGCCCTGATCCGTGAAGCTGAAGTTAAGAGGCTCGATAGGACTGAAAAGCAGGAAATAATCAAAAAAGCGAGGAAAAATGAAAAGAAGCGAGATTAATTTACGGGATCCGTTTATCCTGCCGGATGAACGGGATAAAGTCTACTACATGTACGGTACTGGATATGTCACGGCGCCGGACCAGAAACCGGGATTCTCTTTTTACACAAGTCCTGATCTCGAGGAATGGGCCGGTCCGGAAAAATGTTTTGAAAAGCCGGATAACTTCTGGGCAGACAGGGAGTTCACCGGCCCGGAAGTGCATTTCTACGAGGGCAAGTACTATCTCGTCGCGTCTTTTAAGAGCGCAACGCGTTCAAAGGGTATTCAGATACTCTTCGCGGATTCGCCAAAAGGGCCGTTCGTTCCTGTCTCGGAAAATCCTGTCACTCCGGATACCTGGGAATGTCTTGACGGGACCTTATTCATTGACCCGAATAACGAGCCCTGGCTGGTATTTTGCAGGGACTGGCAACAGGTTAAAGACGGCGAGATGTTCGCGCTCCAGCTCACAAAAGACCTTTTAAGCGCTGTGGGCGAGCCGAAATACCTTTTCAGCGCGTCCGAGGCCGACTGGGCTTCGGATCTGCGCGGCAGGCCGAGGGGGCATTACACTATCAACGGCCCGTTTATACACAAGAACGCCGATGGGACGCTTCTTATGTCCTGGGCAAGTTTCAACCGCTTCGGAAAAAACGCCACCGGGATTGCCCGCTCCATGCTTGGCGGTATTGACGGACCTTGGGTGCAGAATAGCCGCGCGATCTATTTTGAAGACGGCGGGCACGGAATGAGCTTTAAAGCCTTTGACGGAAAACTCATGATTATCATGCACTCGCCAAACTTCACCCAGAAAGAGAAACCCCTGCTTCTTGAAATTAAAGAGGAAGGGAACACGCTGAAGCAGGCAAGGTAATTCAGGGAGCCGGCATGAAAAAGAGAAGACAAAGTATGGCGACCGCGCTTTTTGCGGCCGGGATTATTTCCCTGGCCGGGATCGCGCTGCACAACCTCAATATCTGGATGCTCATTGCGGTAATAAACGTGGTTATAACGGTGGTTGTGGGCTTCTTCCTGCTCTCCGAAGAAGTGAAGAGGGATTCGTGATCCGTTGGATAATCTTTGACATGATGGGCGTCATTTTTGAAGAGGGCGACACGATGAGCGCGGTGCTTTTTCCCTATGTCAGCGAAAAAAACCGGGCGGTAAGCAGGGAGCAGGTGAACTCTCTCTACATAAAGGGCAGGGTTGGCAAGCTCACCTCAAAGCAGATATTTGAGACCCTAGGTTTTAAGGACGAGCCGCACAAAGCGGAAGAGGGGTTTCTCCGGAAACTGAAACTGGACCCCGGGTTTAAACCCGCGGCAGAAAAACTGAAAACAAGATACAAGCTTGGAGTCCTTTCAAACGATGTCTCGGAATGGTCGTGGAATCTCAGGAAGATGCACAAACTCGACGGCCTTTTTGACGCCGTGGTAATAAGCGGCGACGCCGCCCTGCATAAACCCCAGAAAGAGATATTTGAGTTTTTCCTGAAAAAATCCGGAGTAAGAGCGGAAGAATGCGTTTTTGTGGATGATAAAGTCAGGAACCTCGTTCCCGCAGAAGCACTGGGATTTAAAACTATCAAGTTCGTAAGGGCGGGAATAGAGACCGAAACATGGTCAACCGAAATCAGGAGTTTTAAGGAACTGGGCGGAGCGATAGAGGAGATACAAAAATCTAAAAGTTTGTAAGGTTATAAGGTTCATAAAGTTTGTAAGGTGAATTGCCGACAGGAATCTT
>CAIWWK010000199.1 GCA_903916325.1 Candidatus Firestoneibacteriota bacterium | reverse complement strand
GACCTGCAGGACTTCATAACCGTAAACTACACTCCTTACGAGGGCGGACCCGGATTCCTTTCAGGCCCGACGCGGAGAACCTCGGAACTCTGGTCGCGCGCGGAAAAACTTCTCAGGACAAACGGCTTAAAAGTTTTCAGGGGTTGAGTTTCTCTTCCTTAAGCGCTTCCTCTCTCAGCCCGCCTTTCCTCTTGCCGAAGAGCACAAGCACCGCCGGAACAACCACAAGCGTCAGCAGCGTTGAAGTAATGACGCCGCCTATTATGACATAGCCCATACTCGCCCTGGATTTAGAGGCTTCATTTAAACCGATGGCCAGCGGCAGGGTGCCGGCGACAAGAGTAACCGAGGTCATAATAATCGGGCGAAGCCTGGTCTTGCCTGCAAGGATAATCGCCTCTTTCAATTCCATTCCCTGTTCCAGAAGCTGGTTCGTGTAGTCAACCAGCAGAATGGAATTTTTCGTCGCCACGCCAAGCAGCATTATGATGGCGATAATAGAGAACATGTTGAGAGACTGCCCGCCTATCCAGAGCGCCAGCAGAGCTCCGCTTATCGCGAGCGGCAAAGGCAGAAGAAGGCTGAACGGAGTTATGAACGAATTATAGAGCGATGAGAGCACCATATAGATAAAGACAACGGCAAGGAAAGCCGCGAGCGCCATATTCTGCGCCATGTCGGAATACTGCTCGGCGGCAGACATATAACCCGTTGAAACGCCCTGCGGTATGAGCTTCTTTTCTTTACAGACTTTATCCGTGAAGGCCTGAAGGTCGCCGACGCCGTAACCCGCCGCCACGTCTGCGCCGATATTTACCGCGCGCAAGCCGTTTCGTCTTGATATAAAGGACGGGCCTGCCGCTTCTTCCATCCTTGAAACCTGCGAGAGGCTGACCAGCCTGTAATTCATGTTTGGAATGGAAGTAACCGCGAAATTCTTCTTAAGATCCCTGTCAGAATCCTGCAAGCGGACTCTGATATCCCATTCTTCCCCCTTCTCCCTAAACTTCGCGGGGGTAGTCCCTTCCATCTGCGCCCGAAGTTCCGCGCCTGCCATTGAGGTAGAAACGCCGACCTGCTTGGCCTTCACATCGTCATAGATAACGCGCATCTCGGGCTTTCCCGACCTGTAGTCAATGTCGAGTTCGGAGAAACCGGGGAACTTTTTAAGCTCAGCGATAACGGCATCCGAGGTCTTTAACAACAGGTCCTGATCCATTGAGGTCAAGTTCAGCTCAAAGGGCTTCTGCCCGCCAAACATGACGTCGTAATCCGTAACCGAAAGGTGATAAGCCGAGAAATCCGCGAGTTTTTTTCTGAGAACTTCCTTGAAAGCGCTGCTCCTTATTTTTCTTTCGCCCCAGGGGCGGAGTTTTACGTAGAACTCCACCGTATTGGCGGCTCCCTCGCCGTTGCCGACTATGAAGGTTGAGACCGCGACTTCCCTGTCGGCAAGAATTACCGAGTAGGCCTTGTTCCCTATCTCTTCCGTCTTGTCAAGGGAAGTGCCCGGCGGCGTTTCCATTTTCAGCATGAACTCGCCGTTGTCGGTCGGCGGAAGGAAAGTCTTCGGCAGGTAACCCGCCACGAAGATGCTTCCGGCGAACAAAACAAGGCAAAGTGCCAGGATAAGCCAGGGCAATTTAATGGTGCGGTGCATCAGTTTCTCATATATCCTGACAAGCCAGTCCTGGAAGCGTTCAAACGCGCGCACCGGAGGATCAGTCAGCGCCCTCCACATTCTGGGGACAAAGGAGTTGCTCTTTTTCTCGCCGGCAAACTTTGCCGAAAGCATCGGGCCCATGGTAAGCGAATCCATAAGGCTGATGAGCATGACAAAGACCACGGTCAACCCGAATTGCCGGAGGAACATGCCGATAATCCCGCCGACAAAGGCTATCGGGCCAAAGACCGAGATGATGGCGAAAGTCGTGGCAATAACCGCCATCGCGACTTCGTTTGTGCCTTCAACCGCGGCCTGCACCGGAGGTTTTTTGAGTTTCTGGATGTGCCTGAAAATATTCTCGCGGACAACTATGGCGTCGTCAACGAGCAGACCCACGACCAGGCTCAAGGCCAGCAGAGTAAGCATATTTATGCTGAAACCGAAAACGAGTATGAAAACAAAGGCGCAAATCAGCGAGTTCGGAAGCGCGATTCCCGTAATAAAGGTTGAACGCAGGCTTCCCAGGAAAAGAAATACGACCAGCACGGTAAGCAGTATGCCGATGACTATGGATTCCCCGACATCCCAGATATTCGCTGTTATGGCGCGCGAGCCGTCCCTGATGGTCACCAGGTTCACTTCCGGATACCTTGTTTTTAACTCAGCCTTAATTTGTTCAACTCTTTTTCTGACATCGGACGCTACCGCGACGGTATTTGAGCCGCTCTGCCTGTAGACATCCACGGCGACAGCGCGCTTTCCGTTCACATAGGCCCGGCTCAGCTCATCGGCAAAAGTGTCATTCACAACGCCAAGATCTGCGAGCTTTACAGGCACGTCATTGCCCGCGAATTTTACGACCACGTTCTTTATATCTTCGAGCGTGTTGAACTCGCCGAGAGAACGGTAAATATATTCTTTCCCCGCGTCAGCAGAATCCGCTTTTTTCCCGAGAGGGATGTTCTGTCCTGCCATACCTATG
>CAIWWK010000198.1 GCA_903916325.1 Candidatus Firestoneibacteriota bacterium | reverse complement strand
CTCCGACCATCCAAGCATCAGTTAGAGGGTCATAAGGTCAGAAGATATAGGGACTACATTCTTCCGCGCATCAGGTCTTGAAAGCGTCTGCGCCTCTGCGCATCAGCGCGTCCGCACATCTATCACGGAGGGTATTGTTTAAATGAAACTGCTCCTCAGCGCCGGTGATCCTTCCGCCGATGTCTACGGCGCGCTCCTCATAAAAGAGTTCTTCAAGCAGGCCCCGGGCTCGGTGGTTTACGCCAACGGCGGCGCTCTTATGTCAAAAGCCGGAGCGGTTCTGCTCAATGACCTTGTAAGCCATTCTGTTGTCGGTTTCTCGGAAGCCGCCAAGAACTATTTTCACCTGAAGAAAATAATAAAAGAGACCGCGCTCTTTGCCGTTAAAGAAAAGATTGACCGCGCGGTCATGCTGGATTACCCGGGATTCAACCTCCTGCTTTCCGCCGAGCTCAAAAAATACGGGATACCCTGCTACTATTATGTTACTCCGCAGGTTTGGGCGTGGGGAAAGGGAAGAATAAAACAGATTAAAGCAAATTTCAAGAAAGTCTACCCGATACTTCCGTTTGAGAAAAAAGTTTTTGAAGCCGCGGGCGTTCCCGCCGAGTTTTTCGGTAACCCGCTGGTTGACCTCGTAAAGCCTTCAAAAGACAGGGAAACTCTGAGGCAGGAATTTGGAGCCGGAAAAAGCGATAAGCTGGTAGGACTACTTCCGGGAAGCAGAACCCAGGAAATCAAACTGCTTCTGCCTGTGATGCTTCAATGCGCGAAAGAAATGCCTGGAGTAAAGTTTGTTCTCGGCCAGGCTTCCGCGGTCAGCGACAACTTGCTTAAAGCCGCCGGCAAAGACGGGCTCTCGTCAATTCTTGTTGTTAAAGACCGCGCCCACGATGTCCTTGCCGCATCCGACGCAATCATCGCGTCCTCAGGCACTGTCTGCCTTGAAGCCGCTATCATCGGAGTGCCAACAGTCGTGATTTATAAGGTTTCAAGCTTTACCTGGACGCTGGCAAACCTCTTTATTGACTGGAAATACGCCGCGCTTCCAAATATTATAAAGAACGCGGAAATCTATCCCGAGCTTATCCAGAAAGCGGCTTCTCCTGAAAGAATAATAAGAGAAACTGAACGCCTGCTTGCGGGCGGCCGGGACATAGCCGTTATGCGCTCCGCGCTGAAAGAGGTTTCCGGCTCCCTTGGTGCCGGCGGTTGTTCAGAGAAAGTTGCCCGCAGCATTTTAAAAGGCTGATTAATTTATATTTCATAGGAGAGAAGATGAAAAAGGATACTATGACAGGCAGGGAAAGATGGCTCGCGGTATTGAAAAGGCAGAAGCCCGACAGAATCCCCATGGACTACTGGGGAACAAAGGAAGCAGGCGAAAAACTAATGAAACATCTCCGCCTTCCCGATATGGATTCAGTCTTCAAGAAACTGAGGATAGACAAGCCTTTCTGGGTCAGCGGCAAGTATAACGGCCCGGAGCTCAAAGACGGGCTTGATATGTACGGTTTCAAGTTCAGGAGGGTTGCTTATGGCAACGGCTCTTACGAAGAAGTAGCCAACCACCCGCTGGCGGAATTTACAAGCATCGAAGAACTCAGGAAGAACTATGTTTTCCCGACGGCGGACTGGTTCGATTACTCGCACATTAAGGCGGAAGTGGAAGCTCACCCGGACAGGATAGTTCAGGGCGGCGGTTCCGAGCCGATGCTGACCTACAAATACCTGCGCGGTGATGAACAGGCTTTTATGGACTTCATCGAGAATCCGGAATTGATGCAGTATATCCTGGATAGGCTTATGGAGTTCAGTTATCAAAACACCAGCCGGATTCTTGAACAGGCTCCGGGCAAGATTAATATAACCTATGTAGCGGAGGATCTTGGCTCGCAGGACGACCTGCTTTACTCTCCCGCCCATATCCGTCAATTCCTACTTCCGAATATGAAGAAGATGATGGACCTT
>CAIWWK010000197.1 GCA_903916325.1 Candidatus Firestoneibacteriota bacterium | reverse complement strand
GACAAGGCCAATAGTACTGAATTTGATGAAAAGACGGCGCATCCGGTCATCTCACTGCTGGAGAGCCAGCACGGGGTTGAGAACAAGGGCGGCACTATGCGGCTCGGCGCTTGGGATTGCAAGCTCGTAAAGGGGACACACGCGGAAGCCGCCTATGGAAAAGAGTTGATCTCGGAAAGGCACCGGCATAGATTTGAGTTTAACAACGATTACAAGGAAAAACTCACGAAGAAAGGGCTGCGCGTTGCCGGGACCACCAAGGATGGAAAGTTGGTTGAGATAGTCGAGGTTGCTGACCACCCCTGGTTTGTCGGAGTGCAGTTTCATCCCGAATTCAAATCGCGCCCGCTCTGCCCGCACCCGCTATTCCGCGATTTTGTTAAGGCCTCCATAGAAAAGAACGGGCACGAGAAGGGCAAGAAGGCAAAGCATGCTTAGCCAGAAGGAACTTCAGAAGAAAATATTTTCAGGCAAAGGCCTTTTCCTGATGGCAGGGCCCTGTGTGATAGAATCTGAAGGCCAGTGCCTGGAGATTGCCAAAGAAGTTAAAAAGCAGGCTGCAGCTCTCGGAATAACTTATATTTTCAAAGCCTCGTACGACAAAGCGAACCGGACTGCCGTGGAAAACTTCAGGGGGCCCGGGCTTGCTGAGGGGCTTAGGATTCTCGGAAAGATAAAAGAGAAAGCGGATGTTCCTGTTGTCACGGACTTTCATTGCAAGCATGACATAGACGCCATTGCGGCGGTTGCCGACATAATCCAGATACCTGCGTATCTCTGCCAGCAGACAGACCTTACCCTCAGGGCCGGCGAGACCGGAAAAATAGTAAATATAAAAAAGGGGCAGTTCCTTGCTCCCTGGGATATGAAAAAGATAGCGGAAAAAGTAAAGACCACGGGCAATGACAAGGTCATGCTCACCGAGCGCGGTTCGGTTTTTGGATACAATAATCTGGTTGTGGATATGCGTTCTTTCCTTCTTATGAAAGAACTCGGTTATCCGGTGGCTTTTGATGCCACCCATGCAATCAGGATACCCGGTTTTACCAGCGCGGATTCAAGAGGCGGCCAGCCGCGGTTTGTTGCGCCGCTTGTAAATGCGGGCGTAGCCGCGGGCACGGACGGACTCTTCATAGAGACCCACCCGCAGCCTTCCAAAGCGCTCTGTGACGCTTCTTCGGTATTTCCGCTTAAGGAAATGGGAAAGCTTTTGAAGAAAGCGGTTGCAATACATGCGCTGGTTTCCTGAAGGAAGTGATTAAGGTCAGTGGACGGAAGACGGAGGACGGAAGGAAGAAGACAGAAGACTGAGGACAGAAGACAGAAAACAGAAGACTGAGGACTGAGGACAGAAGACCGATATGTTCAGAATCCGTGAGTCTTTAATTAGCAATCAGTAATCAGAAATTAGCAATCCGCGGAGCGGTGCGCGGATGCGCAAAAACGGAAGAGGCGGTCAATGGTAAATAATGCAAGGCTGATAAAGGAAGCGAAGAGAGTTCTCAGGATTGAGAGCGAGGCTGTTAAGACACTTGTCTCCTCGATTAACAGTGATTTTGTTAAGGCGGTTAATCTTCTCTATTCCTGCAAAGGAAGAGTCATTGTAACCGGAATGGGTAAGGCCGGAATCATTGCCAGAAAAGCGGCCTCAACTTTTGCTTCCACCGGAACTCCGGCGCTTTTTCTGCATCCCGCGGAAGGCGTGCACGGAGATCTTGGCACGGTAATGTCCCGGGATGTAGTTGTTATGATTTCAAACAGCGGAGAGACTGAAGAAGTCCTTGAGATAATTCCGGCGATAAAACGAATAGGCGCAAAACTAATTTCACTGACAGGCGTGGCGAATTCCACGCTTGCAAAAAACAGCGATATAACTTTGAAAGTTGCGGTAAAGGAAGAGGCTTGCCCTCTTGGGTTGGCGCCAACCGCTTCGACTACAGCACAGCTTGCTATGAGCGACGCTTTAGCTGTGGCTCTGCTCGTCAAGAGGGGGTTCAAGGAAAAGGATTACGCCTTTCTCCATCCGGCCGGAAGCCTTGGCAGAAAACTGACAGCGGTGGAAGAAATAATGAGGAAGGGGACTGAGATTCCGGTTGTCAATGGAAGCGACAGCATGGAAACGGCAATAGTTGAAATTACCGGAAAGAAAATGGGCTGCACGGCAGTACTCGACCACTCCGGGAAACTGGCAGGGATAATCACCGACCAGGACCTTCGCAACCGCCTGAAGTCAGATAAAAATATCCTGAAACGCCGGGCCAGGGAAGTTATGAATCCTAATCCGAAGACAATAAGCAAAGACGCGCTTGTAAGCGAGGCAATCAGGATGACCGAAGAAAAATCCATCAGCACCCTGCTGGTTGTAGGAAAACCCAGGCAGCTGCTCGGGATAGTGCACCTGCACGATCTGTTAAAATTATAGCGCCCGAAGCGGCGCAATACTCAAACGGAGGCAAGAATGAAAAAGTTCCTGTTTTTGTTCCTTTTTTCCGGATTGCTTTTTGCGGATTCAATGGAGAACGCGAGTTTCCTGCTCAATGAACAGCTGGATTACTGCAAAGACCCCACGGTAAAGACCACGGTCAAAATACTTAAGCGCGTCGGCAGCCTAATCCTGGTGGATTACGACTCCGAAGGGACTGCTCCCGCGCCGACTTTGGCTGAAAGAGAGTCCGGTTTTCAGGCGTTTACCAGAAACTGTCTCAATCCTATAAACTATAACTCAGTTCCGGGCAAGGGAGATCTGCGTGATTCCGCGGAGATGTTCGCTTCCTTGGGGCAGTGCGAAAGCGTTCAGATAGGGGTGATACCGCTGATAGACTTGAAAGGCGTCAAAGCCGCTGTTTCTGATTTTTCCGGGCCGGCCGGCAGTATTCCGGCTTCGGCTTTTGAGGTAAGGTGGGTTAGGTATCTTGCGGGGGGAGGGAATGTAAAACAGACTTACCTTATGGCCCCTGAAATAATGGAGACTTTCACCTCTGTTGACCTTAAATCAGGCATCACTTACCAGTTTTGGGTCACAGTGAAGGTCCCGGAAACGGCCAAGGGCGGAATATATAATGGTTCCGTTATGATAGCGGCTCCCAACTCCAGGCCGAGCGAGATTAAGGTAAAACTTGAAGTTATCCCGGTAACTCTAGAGAAGGGTGTGGGATTATTCGGGTTCTGGTACGGCAATGAAGACCCGTCGATAATGCGCAGGGAGATCAATGATTTGAAAGATTACGGCCTCACCACGGGAACCGGTATTCACATGCCTACCGTTTACAAAGACGGCAATATTACAATCGATCCGGATGGCGTATACCTGAAATTCGCCAAGGCGGTACTCGAAAGCGGCTGGAAGCTTATGGAAGTGAATATAAGCAGTTTTGGAGGCATCTCAGCAGTGCAGAAACTGGGTTTGTTCTCTCCGGGATTTAACAAACTCGCGAAAGACTGGGTGGAGAAAGTAAAGAAATTTTACGACGACAACAAGCTTGGCCCCTGCGTAATTAATGTCTATGATGAACCCAGGGATAAGGCGATGTGCCGTCCCGGAATTAACATTTCCTATGAAGATACAATCAAGTACCTCGAGATAATAAAATCCGTCCCGGGGGTAAAAACTGTCGTGACCTGCGCCGGACCCAGCAAGCTTGATGCAGAAATGATACCGCTTCTGGACCGCGACCAGCCGCACCTGACAAAAGGCTTCAAGGATCATATCGCTCTGGCAAAGAGTCTGGGCAAAGAGCTAATTACCTATAATAACGGCTACAGCTCGCTTGCCTGGGGTTTCTGCCCCTGGAAGGCAGGCGCGTCCGGGAATCTTCAGTGGGTATTGCCTGCCTATTCCAAAGACAGGAATATTTATTCTCCAATTAAGAAGAACGCCGAATACCCGGGTGAACCGAATACCTCGGCTGCCTATGCCACCGAAAAAGGCATGACGCCCGGAGTAAAACTTGTTTACATCCGTGAGGGCATAGACGATTACAGATACATTACGGCGCTTGAAAAGAAGATAGCAGAACTTGCAGGGAACACGGCTGCGGCCAGGGATGTTTCTGCGGCGAAGGCTGTCGTGGAGGAAGTCAGGAACAAAATACCTGATTACCCTGCAACCGGCTTACAGACAGGTTACGAAGCGGGGGAAACGGCTGTTGTGAAGAATCCGGCAGACCTGCTTAAAATGCTGCGGTATAAGATAGCGAAACAGCTGGAAGCTCTTTCGAAGTATTAAAAACTTGCGCGGCTTTTCAAATTTAGGGGTCGGGAGGCAGCTCCCGGCCCCTTTTCATTGGCTTCTCTTTCCTTGAAAACGCATGTTCTTTGTGTTAATCTTGCAATAATGAAAAGTATTATGCTTGTCATCCCTTTGCTCGTAATCTTGGTTTTTTCCGGCTGTTCCAACAGGGCAAAACCGGTTGCTCTCGATATTCCCAAGGGTGTAGTAACCATGAAGGGCCTCAAACTCACCCAAACCAACGAAGGAAAACTTACTTTTCAGATTGCCGCCGAGGAGGCCAATATCTTCCAGAGCGAAAGCCTTATCAAGTTCTACAAGGTCAAGGCAAAATATTTCAGGCTGGGAAGAGAGGCTTCAAACCTTATCAGCGACGAAGGTTTGCTGAACACTACCACGAACGATATACAGGCTTCCGGTCATGTTCTTCTTAAGTCTT
This sequence comes from Candidatus Firestoneibacteriota bacterium, assembly GCA_903916325.1. GTDB lineage: Bacteria > Oederibacteriota > D2-FULL-39-29 > D2-FULL-39-29 > CAIOVX01 > CAIOVX01. The sequence goes on along the minus strand of CAIWWK010000197.1, from coordinate 1,871 downwards.
CCGAGGGTTCACTGCTTGAGACCGAGCAGTTGAACTGGGTAAATAAGGGTGGAGGCGTCTACACCGATAAAGCAGTTAAGGTGACCAAGGGCGGAAATATCATGACAGGCATAGGGCTGAAGACAGATATGGCGCTCGAAAATGTAATTATCCGAAAAGTCACTACGCGCATTACAAATATTGAGACGCTGAAGGAGAATAAGGCAAGAAAATGAGACCGGCCGGCCTGTTCTCCATAGCCCTGCTGATTTTTGCCGTTCCGGCCGGCTCGCAGGAAATTAGTGTGTCCGATAAAAATCCGATAACCATTACTTCCGACAGCTGGTCAGCAGATAATAAGACCCAGATAATGACATACAGCGGGAATGTGCTTGTGACCCATCAAGAAGATACTCTGCGCGCCCAAAAAGTTAGCCTAAAACCGGGAGATGATGTCCTCTCGGCTGAAAAGGATGTGCGCTTTGTCGAAAAGAACGGCAGTACGGTGACCGGAGAAAGAGCTAAATACATCAAATCAAAGAGAGAACTTGAAGTAACGGGCAATGCCTCGCTTGAGACCGTCGGAACGGAACGTATAACTACGCGCGTCCATTCCGATACGATGAGGCTTCAGAATGGCGCCGGAATGGCTTCCGCCGCGGGCAATGTGAAAGTGGAAAGAGAAGATATCACGGTAAGATGCGGGAAAGCTGACCTTTACCAGGCGGAAGAGAAGGTTATTCTGGAAGGCGCTCCGTTCGTAAAGAAACAGGACGATGAGTTTCACGGAGACATCTTCACAATCTATTTCAAAAAACGCCTGTTGATAGCCGATTCCGGGGTTAGGGCAAGATTCTTCGTGAAGAATACGGAGGCAGAAAAAAAATGAGCGTGCTTACGACCTCAGGGTTGTCAAAAAAATACAAAAAACGCGTTGTTGTTGACAACGTGGACCTCCTGGTTAACCAGGGCGAGGTGGTTGGGTTGCTTGGGCCAAACGGGGCCGGTAAATCAACAACCTTCTATATGGTGGTCGGGCTTATTAAACCCAACCTCGGAAGAGTCCTTTTGGACACCAAAGACATAACTGACCTTCCCACCTATGAACGCGCCAGGCTTGGCATCGGTTATCTGCCCCAGGATCCCTCTATATTCAGAAAGATGACGGTAGAAGAAAATATTTATGCCATTCTTGAAACTCTCGATATCTCAAACGCGGAGCGGGCGTCGCGCCTTAAGGAACTGCTGAACGAATTCGGCATAGCTCATCTTGCCAAGCATATGGCGTACACTCTTTCCGGCGGCGAAAGAAGGAGAGTGGAGATAACCCGCGCGCTTGTGACCCGCCCTAAATTCCTGCTGTTAGACGAGCCTTTTGTAGGGATTGATCCGATCACGGTCGCGGAAATTCAGCAGGTCATACTGCAGTTGAAGAAAAGAGGTCTAGGGATACTTATTACAGACCATAATGTGAGGGAAACACTTTCAATCACGGACAGGGCATACATAATCTATTCCGGAAAGATACTGATGTCCGGGACCGCGCAGGAGCTTGTGAACGACAAGAAGGCTAAAGAGTTCTACCTCGGCCAGAAATTCGCCCTCTAAACAAAAATAATTAAATCCAGGTCTAATAGGAGAAAAGAAATGAAAAAAGTCCGCATTGGATTGGTCGGAATTATGCGCAACGCGAGAGGACACGGCGTTCAGTGCATGAAGAACAAGAACGCTCAGGTAGTGGCAGGCTGCGATGTCAGTCCCGCCGGCAGGGAGCAGGGCCAAAAGTGGTACGGGGTTCCGATGTATCCCTCCCTTACTGAAATGATTAAAAATGCAAAAATGGATGCGGTAATAATATCCACCCCAAACTGGACACATAGGCAGTTGACTGT
>CAIWWK010000196.1 GCA_903916325.1 Candidatus Firestoneibacteriota bacterium | reverse complement strand
TTCATGCCGGACTGCGTCCGGCATAGCAGAATAACGTTCTTAAGGTTTGTAACGTAAGGCAAGGGCGAAAAATAGGGTTTGAAGGCCGCACTTGATGGTCTTGTTCTTAAAGATCAAGTTCATAACGTTCGTAACGTTTGTAACGTTCTTAACGTTCATAACGTAAAGATAGAAAGCTGGAGAGGAAAAGGAGTGAAGATGAAGAAGGCGATTATACTATTATCGGGCGGGTTGGATTCGACAACTGCGCTTTTTTACGCCAGGGCAAAAGGATATAGGTGCTTTTGCGTAATCTTTGATTACGGGCAGAGGCACAAAAAGGAAATTAAGGCTGCAGTACGCCTTGCGAATCTTACGGGGAGCGGTTTCAATATTGTTAAGATAAAGCTTCCGTGGAGCAATAGCGCGCTAACCGACAGAAAAATTAGAGTTCCGGCAGGCAGGAAGCTTAAGGACATGAGCTCTGAAATACCAGTGACTTATGTGCCGGCCAGGAATACAATTTTCCTTAGTTTTGCGGCGTCTTATGCGGAATCAATAGGCGCGTCAAAGATATTTATCGGCGCGAACGCGCTGGATTATTCCGGCTATCCTGACTGCAGGCCTGAATATATACGAGCTTATGAGCAGATGATAAACCTCGGTACCAAGCGCGGGGTTGAAGGGAAACGATTGAAGATAGAAACGCCGCTTATCAGCATGACTAAGGCTGAAATAATTAGGCTTGGCACGAAACTGAGAGTTCCCTACGGGCTGACTTGGTCATGTTACTCGGGAGGGAAGTATCCCTGCGGGATTTGCGATTCTTGCAGGTTGAGGGAAAAAGGCTTTGCCGAATTCCTTGCGGCTACGCTGCCTTCCCGGAAGGGGAAAGATTGAAGTTCCTGATTACTGTGTTGAAGATTATTGCGCTTATTATTGCCGGTTCTTTTATCGCCGGTTTATATGGTATTTTGCATGACCAAATAACGTTTACAATAGCACCTGAATATTTTACTAAGTTTAAGTTCATTCAGTTCAGGCATATGATATTCCTTCATTGTTCTGACAGGTTTAATGTGTCAGTTATAGGATTCTTGGCAACTTACTGGGTTGGCACATTTGTCGCTTCTCTACTCGGTTTGGTGAATTTGATAATAGGCGCGGAAGAATTGTTCGCGAAGACGCTTAAAGCGTTTTTGATTGTTCTTCTCGTGACAGCCTGTTTTTGGGCTGCAGGTTACGCGGCCGGAAGAATAATAACGGCAAACTGTTCGACGGAGCAGATACTTGGCTGGGGCATATATTTTCCCCGCGGCATTAAGGATGTGAAAGGTTTTATGACCGTAGGATTTATACACAATTTTAGTTATCTCGGAGGCTTTGCGGGCATGATAGCCGGAAATATTTGGCTGGTCAGGAATAGAAAAAAGCAAAAGTAAATCTATGTAATCCGCGTGTTTTGCCTTTTTACGCGCCCTGCTATGATATTACAACTTCTCTCAGAAACTTCGCGTTCTCCTCCGGGATGGACACATTGATGAACATCCCAGACCCCAGCTCGAAACCTGCCGATTTTGTCAGTCTCGGAATTAGACTGAGATACCAGTGGAAGTAACTCGCGTCGCGGGCGTCGGTCGGCGCCGACCTGATCACATAATTGAAATCAGGGTCATTTAGACCGAAGTAAAACTTCCCGAGCGAAAGCCGCAATATCTTTGACAGGTCAACCAGTTCCGCATCGGTTATGCGCCCATAATTTGAAGAGTGTCTCTTCGGGTATATCCAGGTGTGAAAGGGAGTGAGAGCGGCGAAAGGCGTGAAACAAACGAAATGTTCTGTTTCCGCGATGATACGCGTGCCTTCCTTTAGTTCATCCCTAAGAATCTTGCAGTACAGGCATTCGTGATGGTCGTCATAGTAGGTTATGGCAATGTCAATTCGGTTTCTTACCTGGTGCGGCACGACAGGAGTCGCCACAATCTGCGAATGCGGGTGCTCCAGCGAAGTTCCCGCGGCCGAGCCGTGGTTCTTGAAGATTATGATATCATCTATCTCTTCATCCTGCTCCATGAAAAGATAGCGATTCTTGTATGCTCTAAGGATATCGGCTACTTCGCTTTCGCTCAGCAGGGCTGTTACGGCATTGTGTCTTGGCGTTTCAACTATTACTTCGTGGTATCCGTATCCGGTCATCTTTCTGAATATGCCGCTATCCGAGACAACAACCCCGGAACTCTTTGAAAGAGCCGCAAATTTATTGAGAACCGTCCTGACTTTCCATTCTCTTCCTATTCCGCCTATGCGGAAAGTTTCCGCCGGTGTCTTGTTTTCGCTGCCGGCGCAGAATACGCAGTCAGTTTTGGTCTCGGGGAGGGGCTTCTTTTGTTCTTTTGACCTGAATTCTTCGGGGCGTTTAGCTCGCTCTGTCGCTATTATTACCCATTCGCGGGTAGCCTCGTTCTGTCTCAGTTCGGGCATAATTCCAGCCTCCGTCGGCAAGAGGAATCCGCAGTTCAATGAAATATTACCCTTTTTTGCATTGAACTTCAACGCATTATTAAAATATAATTAAGGCAAGCTGTTCCGGAGGGAAAATGTCCAAAACACGAGTGCTCTTTTTGTTGCTGGTTTCGTCCACGCTGCTTTTCGCGCAGGAGTTGAAGAAGGAATATTATGACGATGAAAAAAGGCGCATAAGGGAAGAGTACACCCTGGTTGACGGCAAGAAAGACGGGTTGGATAAAAAGTATTTTGACGACGGGAAAATTGCCGCCGAAATACCATGCAAGGACGGGAAACCAGACGGGCTCTGCAAGTACTACTATGAACCGGGCGGGCTAAGATTCGAAAAGACCTTTAAGTCAGGAGTCCAGGAAGGTCCGGTCAAGGAATATGACGGAGCCGGAAAAGTAATCTCGGAAAAAGCTTATATAAAAGGCAAAGTCGAAGGTGAGAGCCGGATTTATTCCGGCGGAAAACTTCTGACGCAGGAAAACTTTAAGAACGGACTGAGGAACGGCTTGTCCGTTGATTATTATTCTGACGGAACCAAGCGCCAGGAAACGCCCTATGTATTTGGAAATATTCACGGGATCGAGAAGGAATACGATGCTAAAGGCAATGTCATTGCGGAAACGGAGTATAAAAAAGGGAAAAAACACGGTTCGTCGACATCCTATGTAAACGGGAAACCTTCAAGCGTTGCCGAATACAAGTCCGGGATCCTATCCGGGCTTAAGAGATTTGACGAGGACGGAAATGCCTGGATGGAAAAGGCGTACGGCGGCAAAGAAAAGAAAATCCCGTTTAAAACGCTTGTTGAGCCAGCGCTAAAAAAGCTCTCTGCCGCGGAGAGAAAAGAATATGAAGCCAAGCTTGCGTTGATTGAAATGCGGAAGTTAGCGAAGGCCTGTTCGAGCGAGATTCAGCAGGACGGGGCAAAGGGTTTCAAGAAAAAAATCCTCAAACTTTCCGGCGGGTCGATACCTTTCAATGTCATAGGCGACAGCAACGCGATTGTCGGTTCTTTCACGGGTAAGGGCGGGTGGTACTTGGACAGGTCCAGCGGTGACGTTTTCTTAAACCTGAAGGGAAGCGACAGCGCGGGTGTGGCATACTGCGACTATCCGGATACGGTTATTAGCGCGGAGAAGTAATCTCTGCTACTTCGGAAGGTCCAGCCTGTACAAAACAACATCTTTGCCGAGTGTTTCCATTACTTCGAATAAGCCGGCGGAAACAAGCTTTCCCGTGAGCGCGAGGCGGGCCGGGTGGACGATATCCTTTAGTTTGAGGCCCTTTTTTTCGACAAAGCCGCGAGTAAAAGCCTCCAGCGAGACCTTGTCAAACGCCATGTGCCGCAGTTCATGCTCGTATTCTCCCAGAAGCGCCAGCGTGGCCGCGTTCTTGAAAAACTTTTCGTAAGCGTCCTTGTCATATTCAATGTGGTCTGTAAAGAAGAACCCTGCATTTTCCACGATATCACTCAGCTTCTTTAGGCGTTCTTTTTCAAGTCTTATTACCGTAATAAGTTTCGACCCGTCAGGAGCCATGTTTTTGGCTTCAAGGTAGGGTTTCACAAGGGCTGCCAGCTCTTCATCGGACTTCTGCCTTATATAATAGCCGTTCAGCCATTCCAGTTTATTCATGTCAAAAACAGCCGGGCTCTTGTTGATATGTTCTACGGAAAATTTCTCGGTAAGGTCTTTCAGTGAATAAACCTGTTCATTGCTCCCATACGAACAGCCAAGCATAGCCAGGAAGTTGACGGTGGCTTCGGGCAGGTACCCGGCGCCGCTGTAATCGGTTACCGCCACCCCGCCGTCGCGTTTTGACATCTTTGCCTTGTCCGTGCCGATAATCAGCGGGATGTGCGCGAAGAGAGGTTCTTTGAACCCGAGCGCTTTATAAAGCTGCAGCTGGCGGGGCGTATTGCTGATATGATCCTCACCCCTTATGATGTGGGTGATATTCATCAGCGCGTCGTCAATGACAACGCAAAAATTGTAGGTCGGAACGCCGTCGCTTCTGGTAAGCACAAAATCATCCAGTTCCCTGTTGTCAAAGGTGATAGTTCCTCGTACCAGGTCATTTATGGCCGTTGTTCCGGGTTCTATGCGGAACCTAATGACATGCTCTCTGCCTTCAGCCTCCAGCGTTTTTATTTCTTCCGCGGAAAGACGGGAGCACTTGCCGTCGTATTTGTACGGCTTCTTCATGAGTTCGCATTTTCTGCGTTTCTCGTCAAGTTCCGCCTTGGTGCAGAAACACTTGTATACTTTGCCTCCGGCCTTGAGCTTCTCCAAATGTTCACTGTAGATGCCCATTCTTTCCGACTGCCTGTAAAACTCGTCCCAGTCCATCTTGAGCCATTTCAGGGACTGCAGGATATTTCCCTCATATTCTTTCTTTGAACGCGCGGTATCGGTGTCCTCAATACGCAGCACAAATTTCCCGCCGTGGTGTTTGGCGAAAAGGTAATTAAAAAGCGCCGTCCTGGCGCCTCCGATATGAAGGTTTCCCGTAGGGGAAGGGGCAAAGCGAACTCTAACGGACATAAACACTCCCTGAAGATGTGATTGCAACAATTGACAGCTAAAATAGGGTCAAGCACTAAATTCTAAGCCATAAATTCTAAACAAACAACAAACAAAGGAAAGACAAAAGATGCTTGATTTGAAATTGCTTTTTGCATTTTGTTTAGAATTTAGTTTTTAGTGCTTGCTTTTTGAGGCCTTGTCGTCTATCGATGCTTTAAATGCCTTCTCACATACCACACAATACCCAGCACTATCAATACTACTATCGCCGCGTCAAACTTATGCAGCAGCGCCTTGAGCATCTCAATCCTTTTCCCGCCTTCAACTCCGACCCATCCAAGCGCGCCGCACCAGATAAAAGAGCCCAGAAAAGTGTAAATGCAGAACTTGAGGAAAGGCGTTTTTGCCACGCCTGCCGGCAGGGAAATGAAGGTTCTGACCACCGGCAGGAGTCTGCTGATAAAAGAGGCAAAATCCCCGTATTTCGCGAAGAACCTGTCCGCAAGGTCCATATCATGCTTAGAAATAAGAACGTATTTGCCGTATTTCTCAAGAAGGGGGCGCCCGCCTTTCAACCCTATCCAGTAGGTTAATATGGAGCCGAGAAGGTTGCCAAATGCCCCTGCGAGCGATATGCCCAGCAGGGTGAACTTGCCTTCATTTACCAGGAATCCGCTGTAAGGCATTATAAGCTCGCTCGGAAGCGGTATGCAGGAGGATTCAATCGCCATAGCGATGACAATGCCCCAATAGTGCAGCGTGTCAATCAGGGGCCTTACTATGTTTGAGTCAAGCATTGTTAGTAAATGTTCTACCATTTATACCTTCTCCATCGGATCAAAGAGTCTCTTGTGCTCCATGAGCGCGAAGTTGTCAGTCATACTCGCTATGTAATCGCAAACCGCCTGCTCCTTTGTGGTATTGAGCTTGTGGTGCTTTTCCAGTACTTCGGGCGGGAGTATGCTGTAGATGCCCTTTTCCCTGTTCTCATCGAATCTTCCAAGGTAAGTGTTGAAGAGTTCTTCGAGGATGCGCTGGTGTTTGACTTCCATGCGGATTACCCGGTAGTGTTTATAAAGGTTTTGCGTCAGGAAGGCTTTGAGTTCGTTCTTTTTTTTGACTGTTTCTGTTGAAAATGCGACAGCGGGAGTCTTAAGTCTCCTGACATCTTCAACCGTCTTTATTTTATGTTCTGCGATGTTGGTTTCGGTCTGTTGTATCAGGTCCTTTGAAAGAACATCTATGATGTTTCTTACTATATGGTAGCGAAGGGAACTCTTGTCCATAGCGCTGCCCTTCTTATATATCTCGACGCAGATGGCAAGGTCCTTAAGTTTGTCAACCTCGACAAGGTTGGCTTTTATTCCGTCATCAAGGTCGTGGGAATTATAAGCAATTTCGTCGGCAAGGTTTACTACCTGGGCTTCAAGCGTGGGCTGACTATTGCCGGAGGCTGGTTTATCGAAATCGGTTCTGTGCTTGTCGATGCCTTCGCGGACTTCATAGGTAAGGTTCAGTCCCGTGAAACCGGGATAGCGTTCTTCAAGCAGCGTGACGATACGGAGGCTCTGACTGTTGTGCTCAAAGCCTTTTTGACCGTGCGCTTTCATGAGCTGGTCAAGCTTTTCTTCTCCGGAGTGTCCGAAAGGTGTGTGCCCGAGGTCGTGGGCAAGCGCAATGGCCTCGGTCAGGTCTTCGTTGAGCCGGAGGTTTCTGGCAAGAGTCCTTGCTATCTGTGAAACTTCCATCGTGTGCGTGAGACGGGTTCTGTAATAGTCTCCTTCGTGTACGACAAATACCTGTGTCTTATATTCGAGCCGCCTGAAAGCGCCGCAATGAACTATGCGGTCCCTGTCCCTTGAAAAGCAGGTGCGCAGTTCGTGCTCGTCATCCTTTGCGTCCCGGCCCTTGGTCTCCTTGCTCTTCATCGCATAGGAGGCAAGATTGGCTTTTTCTATGTCTTCGTATTGAATTCTTTTAAGCGACATGTTTTTCCGTCTTCCGGGATTTCGGCCATGATTTTAATGATATTTTAGGTTAATCCGGCCAAACCTAATATTAACATAAAAAAAAAGTGTTTTATACCTGAAATTATTAAGTTAAAATAGGCGCTGAAGTAATTGCGTGGAGGGAATTATGAAAAGATTTATAGGGTTATTGCTGGCGCTGGTCGTGTTTTTCGGCTGCGCCGAAGAAAGAAAATTTGTGAAGAATCCTCTTGATAACAGAGATGTTCTGCTTTGCCAGGCTGAGGATTACAGCCCTTTTGCCGGATTTTATAACAACATAGCTCAGGTTGACAGAATTGCTTTCCCGGGGTTCTTTGCCGGCGGCGGCGATGATTCTCCGGCCAATATAACAAAAATAATCGGCGGAGAGAACTTAAGCCGGGAGCTGAGAAAAGGCGACAGTGTTGTGGCTGTGGACGGGACTCCTGTAACCGGCCGGAAGCAGTTTAATGAGTTTGTTTTAGGATACAATCCGGACCAGACGGCAATATTTACATTCAGGAGGCTTAATAAGGAGTTCTCCCTGGCCGTCAGGCTAAACACTCTATATGCGCCGCTGCTTTTTTCGCAGATAGGAAACAGGTTGAACGGCGGCGGCAAGGTCAGCATAGCGGTGATTCCATCCGCGAATACTGCCGCGCAGAACTCTAATCTCAATGTTTCGGGGCTGATTGAGAACGATAAGAGCCTGATATCCTCCTCCTATGAAAAGATGCTACTGGGCGAATTCGGTAGTTTTGCCGGGTTTTCAATAATAGACAGGGACATGCTGGACAACATCATGAAAGAGGTTACCTTCCAGAAGTCCGGTTTTGTGGATGATCAGTCCATCGTTAAGATCGGCAAGATGACCGGAGCAACGCACCTGATGTTCGTGACGCTGAGCCGTTACGATGATGCCACGGCCTATGTTGAAAGGCTTGTGGAAGTAGAGTCGACAAGGGTGCTTTACAGCAACAATTATAAAATATTGAAGCCAAAAGTGGTTAGGAAAAAAACATACGAGGATGAAGGGGACGGCAGAAAAAGGGACAAAAAGGACGATAAGCCGGTGATAATTATAAACAACATCAATAATAACGGCGGCTTAAACAACACGACCATAATTAGCAAGTAGTCCTCCGGAGGCAGAATGGAGTCAGCAAAAATATTCTGGCAGAGCCAGTCAGGCAACACTTATGCCTGTGTTTTAAAGGCCAAAGAAGCTCTCGAAGGGGCAGGCTGCTCCGTTTCCCTCAGTCATATTCTGTCCGGAGCGCCTGATGCCGGAGGAGCGGACCTGCTGGTCTTTGCTTTCCCTGTCTATAACTTTAAGCCGGCCACAGCGATGGCGGAATTCATAGAAAAACTGCCGGCTTGC
>CAIWWK010000195.1 GCA_903916325.1 Candidatus Firestoneibacteriota bacterium | reverse complement strand
GGCAGGACCGCGAGCGTTACCAGCGCCAGTGCAGGGACCTCTTCGTCCTTTGTCTTTACATGCACCTCTGCAAGAAGCAAATACCCTTTAATCTTCCCGTCTTCCTCGGCCACCAGGGAAAGATCAGGAATAAACCCGTCTGCCCCGCGGAGTTTTTTAACAAGCTCTGCCTCGGCCTTTCTCCCGAACGCGCGCAGGTTTACTTCATAAACTGCTTTAAAATCAGCCGCCGACTCCTGTCTGATTGATACCATAAATCCTCCTGCAATTCTTGAGGACCAAATCACTTAAGTTCAAATCTCAAATCACAAGCACCAAATCACTTAAATTCAAATCACAAATCTCAAGCACCAAATCCCAAATAAAAATAAAAAAGACAACATACAAAAAAGCTTTGAAATAACTTATTTTTTTCTTTTATGTTTATTTGGTGCTTGGTGCTTGGAATTTGGTGATTGATCTTCTTTTGTTTCGAATTTCGTGCTTCGAATTTTGAATTTTTTCTTTTAGTTCTTATCTACATTAATATTCTTTCCAACTCCGCCCTGCTTTTTGCCGGCATCTTTTCAAATCTCGTTATTTTGTACCTGCACTTTTCCATATCGGTAAGCACCATGCTGCTGTCCGCCTTAAATCTGATGCTCTCTCTCGTGGAACCGAGGAAGAATCTCTTCCTGCCTCTGTCCGTCACCGCGTGAACCTCGAAGAACCAGTATTTGTCCAGAATCCTGTCAATGGACTTTATCTCAGGTATGAAATATCTTTTGTTCAAATCTTCCCTTACAACCTGTTCCGCGGAAGAAGGCAGGTCCTTCAGCCGGCTTATTATTCCAATCTGCTCCTGGTCAGTCCCTTTTTTTACAACCGCAGAAATAAAATTCTCGAGATCGGTGAAGGGAAAGAGCAGAAGGAAATGGACATTTTTGAACGCCTTCCCGTCTTCCCGGGTAAGGGTTATACTCCCATCCGCCTTCTTCTCTATCTTTATCTTTTTCGGATTAAGCACATTCATCTATTCTCTCCTGCATCCGCCTTCTGACTTCTGTCCTCAGTCTTCTGTCCTTTTCACTTGCGCGTCCGCTCATCCGCGCCTCTGCGCATCAACCTTATCGGCCTTTAAGCATCCAACCATCTGACCCTGTACCACTCACGTGCGTTCGGGTACAGGGCACGCCCTCCAACCTTCTAGACCGCCTTTGCTTTTGAAGCCTGTTTACTAAACTCTCTCTGCATCGTTATCAGCTTATGAAACAACCCTTTCTTGTCCATCAGTTCCTTGTGAGTCCCTACTTCAACAATCTTTCCGTCCTTAACAACTATAACCCTGTTGCAGTTCCTCAAGGTGGAAAGCCGGTGGGCTATCGCTATGGTCGTCCTGCTCTTTGTAAGCTTTTCCAGAGCATCCTGTATCTTTTTCTCGGTCTGGACATCAACGGAGGAAGTGGCCTCGTCAAGTATCAGGATGCGCGGGTTCCGGAGGATTGCCCGCGCGATGGAAACCATCTGTTTTTCCCCTCCGGAAAGATTGTTCCCTCTTTCTCCGACGTCGGTGTCATAGCCGTCCGGTTTTTTCAGGATGAAGTCATGAGCGTTCGCCGCCACCGCCGCGGCAATGACCTCTTCCTTCTTAGCCCCTGGCTTCGCGTAGGCGATATTGTCGTAGATGGTACCGTTGAAGAGGAAGGTCTCCTGAAGGACTATTCCTATCTGGCTCCGAAGCTCCGAAACTTTTATGTCCTTTATGTTCCTGCCGTCAATAAGCAGCTCGCCGTTGTTGACATCATAGAGCCGGCAGACCAGGTTCACAAAGGTGCTCTTTCCCGCGCCGCTGCGCCCCACAAGCCCTATCATCTCGTTCGGCTCTATCTTTACGGATATCTTCTTAATGACCGGCTTGAACTTGCTGTAGCCGAAACTGACGTTTTTGAACTCTATCGCGCCTTTTATGTCGACGCTCCCGCCCCCGTTCTCCGGATCCTTTATCTCCGGCTCGGTATCAATAACATCAAAGACCCTTTCCGCGGCCGAGAGCGAGTTGCCGACATTCTCCACCATCCTGGTAAGGATGAAGACCGGCCTGTAAAACATCGCGAGATAGCCTATGTAAGCCATCAACTGGCCGATGGTCATCTTTCCGCCGGACACATAGGGGCCGCCGATAACATAAGCGAGAATAGTTCCGAGGGTTATGAAAGCGTGAAGTATCGGGTGATAAATCCCCCACTGGTTAGAAACCTGGATGCCGGCGTCGCGGAATTCCGCGCTCCTCTTCTTGAACTTCGCGACCTCAACCTTCTCCTGACCAAAGGCCTTAATGACCCTCATGCCTGAAACAGAGTCATTCACAAGCGCGGAGAGCATCGAGCGCTTGTGGTAGAACCTTATGAAATAATACCAGACCCGCGGGAAAACCAGCCCCAGGAAAATCACGGTAAATACCATGGGGAGGAACATGTAAAGAGTCAGCTGCCAGTTCAGTTTGAAGAGGCAGTAACCAATGCCGAAGAAATAAAGGATGGCTTCCACCGTGAGCGGAAAGAAATCCACCAGGAACCTCTGCACTTCTCCGGTATCCTGGTTTACCCTGGAAAGAATGGCTCCGGTCTGATGCTTGTCAAAATACGAAAGTGAAAGTTCCTGCAGTTTCTCGTAAATAGCGGACCTGACGTCAAAAGCAGTGCTGTAGCCGAGCTTGCCGGAGAAACGTTCCGAGAGCCCCTGGAAAAAGAGCTGGGCCATGCTCGAAAGAAAGAGCACGGCAGTAACTATATAGAACCAATCCCAGTAGGGAAACTTGGCGTCTGAAGGACCGGGCGCAATCCACGGCAACAAGTGGGAAAAAGGCATCGGCCCATGATCATGCCCGGTGTAGAATACATAGTCAAGAAAGAGCCTAGAAAGATACGGCGTAACAAGCCCGGAAAGCATAAGGAAGAGCGTGCAGGAAATAACAACCAGTATCGTTCCGGTATGCGGTTTCGCAAACCTCATCACCCGCATCAGAGTCTTGGATTTATCGGTGCACTGAGGACACTTGTTCATATAATCCGGAATAGGCTCGTGACAGTTCTCGCAAATTATCTTTTTTGCCGCGCTTTCCTTGGCTGTAACCTTTCTTCCCTTCGCAAGCTCGTTTATATCGTCGGCTGCCTGGAAGAAATCCGGAGTTTTGGCGTTGGAAAACATTATAACGCGGTGAACAGAGGACCCTACGGTAAGTTCAATAACGCCGCTGCCTACCAGGTCTATCGCTTCTGATTTTTTTACGGATGAAAGGTTTATATCGTGAATGGTATTGCCCGATCCGGAAAGGACTACTACGCGCTTTTCCGTAACAAAGAGCCATTCCTCTCCGTATTTTGCCTCGCCGACAATATCCGAGCGCAGCGCGATAAGGAGCTTCTCTTTTTGATGGGCCTTGCGGAATTTTTCCTGCAGATGTTCCGGTATCTTGTCTTTATCCATTTAGAACAATTATAGGTTAAAAGAGGCTTCTATTCAACCGGAAAAACCCTGAGTTTCCGGAACTGGTTACGGCTGTTGCAGCTCTTCGAGCACGCGTTTCGCCGCTTCTTTCGGGTTTTTGGCTTTCGTTACGGGACGGCCTATCACTATGTAATCGGCTCCGGCCGCGATAGCTTCTCGGGGAGTTATAATCCTTTTCTGATCATCACCGGCAGCCCACGCGGGGCGGACGCCCGGAACCACCAGTTTGAAATCCTTGCCGCAGGCTTCCTTTATCGTCTTTATCTCTTCCCCCGAGCAGACCACTCCGTCAAGCCCTGCTTGTTTCGCAAGCTTCGCGAGTCTTAGAGCCTGCGCGTTCGCGCCAAGAGTGAGACCTAGCTCTTCCTTCAATACCCTGTCATTCATGCTGGTGAGCACCGTAACCCCAAGAACCAGGGGTCTGTCCTTTCCGGCCTTTGCCGCGGCTTCCGCAGCCTTCTTCATCATATCTATGCCGCCGGAAGCGTGTACATTGAACATCAGGACGCCAAGAGCCGCGGCCGCGCCTGAGGCCTGCCCGACTGTGTTTGGAATGTCGTGGAATTTGAGGTCAAGAAAGACTTTCCCTCCGAGGGCGGTCAGTTTTTTAACTATGCCGGGACCTGCCGAGACAAAAAGTTCAAAGCCTACTTTATAAACACCCGCAAATTCGCTTGTGCGCGAAACCATATCAAGCGCCAAGGTCTCATCGGAAAAATCAAGTGCTATGATAATCCTGTCTTTTAGTTCCATACTACCCCCGCAGGGCAGCGAGCCCGGACATTATCATTTTAATTGCCGTATCAAATAACTGCAAGGATAAAATCTCTAAACTTCAGCCCTGCTATTTCGCATTTTTACTCTTATTTATCAGCGCCGCTATTCCTGCCGCAAATTTATATTGGGCTTTCGGTATAGTAAACCCTGAAAGCAGCTTCTTCGCCGCGAAAGCCCGGTTTTCTATCTCAAGGAAATGCCAGCCCTCAAGGTAGGAGGCCCACACAAACATGCGCTGGGGGTCTTTCTTGCATTTGGAAAGCACTTTGTTCAACAATTCTTCGGCGCGGTTGGATTTGCCCAGGATGCTTAAGGCCAGCGTATGATAAATAAACCTTTCTGACGCGAAATAGTAAGCCGTAAACTCTCCTCCGATCCACCAGGCGGATTCCTCATCCCTGGCCTTTATCTTGTAAAGCGCCTCTTTGGCCGCGGCAGCGTCGCCTCTTTTACGCGCAATCATATATCTAATGAACCAGCTTCTGCTCTCCGTGCGCCAATCCATCTTTGGTACTCCGATGTTCTCGGGATAAAGCATCGCTTTTTCCGCACAACCGGCAGCTTCATCAAGGTCATTGCCTTTTATCAGTTTCTCTGCCTTGCCGTTCCAGGCGTCCTCATATATTTGCCGCGAGAGAAACTCTCCTTCCCAGGGATAGAACTGTTTTGACGAAAAGTATTCTATTGCTCCGTCGTAGCGGCCGGAATCTACTATATATTTGGCTTTGCGTTCCATGGCCTTGGGATGTTCCAGCGCCTCTTCTAAGACTATCTTCGCGAGCCTTTTCCTGACGGGCTTATATCCATAGATGGAAAGGAACTTGTCCCCTTCCGCATATATCTCCCAATCCTTCGGATTATATCTCAGCGCCTGCTCATAGGCCCTGGCCACCTTATCGTAATCCTTTCTCAGGCGCACCAGCCCAAGGGCAATGTTCCTGTAGACCACCGGACTCTTTGAACCGAGTTCTTTCGCTTTATTGAAATACTTCAACCCCTCATCGTAGCGCATGCGGCTGAAGAGGAAATTTCCCAGATACTCGTAAGTATTCGGCAGGCGCGGATGCACTCTGGCCGCGCTCTCAAGTATTTCCACGGACTCGGCCTGCCAGGGGAAGCAGCGCTTGCCTTTTGCCAGCGCTCCGGCCCGGTAGCTCTCCCTCGCCTCTTTGAGGCGCCCGAGTTTCTCAAGCGCGTATCCCTCATAGTAATGATAGAGCGGGTAGTCCGGATATTTTCTTTTGGCAAGTTTAATGACGCCAGCCGCTTCCGCCCAAAGGCCCGTCTGCATGTAATCAGCGGCAATTTCAAGAGCCGTCTCCCTGCACCTGTGGAGGACCTGAAGCAGGGCAGAGGTGCTCCCCGGGCCGTTCCCGAGAATCTTCATTTCGTTTAACAGCAGGCCATCAAGCGGTTCATTTGGCAGGCAGTCCGACACAATATGCGCGGCTTCCTTAGTTTTCCCGGAATGGCGCAGCGCCGCCGCATAAAGCCCGGCGACTTTCGGGTTATTGGCGCGCTTTGACCAGGCTTTTGCAAGTATTTCAACGGCTTCTTCAAAGCGGCCTAAAACAAGAGACATTTTGCCAAGCTCCAGCAGAGCGGGCGCGCTAAAATTACTGTCGTCCCGCAGCTCCCTGAATGATTCTTTTGCCGCTTCCATCCTGCCGAGGCGATTGAGGGCTATCCCGTAAAAGTAGCATACCTCCCCGTTCGCGCCGTTTACGTTTAAACCCTTTATCCCGGCAAGCAGTTCGCCGGCGCGGCGGTAAAGCCCTTTTTCCAGGGCAATAACTGCAAGCCTGAGCATTGCCGGCGCATATTTGGGATCTTTGCCCAGCGCCTCCCCGTACTTCTTTGACGCTTCGGCGAAGAACCTTCTCTTCTCAAGGGTCACTCCTTCTCCGTAGAGGGTTTCAACCAGCCTGCGGCTTTTTTTTGCCGGCAGGTCGGGAAGCGCTTCATAGCTCCCGAGCTTGGAAACAACACTCTCGTACCTGAGTATTTCCGAACCGCCCTCCGAGACGGAGAGCGTGATTTTTTTCCCGCCGAGATTCGGCGGAAAAGGAAAAGATTCCTTAAAAACATTAAGCGGCGTGAGAGTCCTCTTCCCGGAGTAATATTTCTTCCCGCGCGCGGAGACGATAATAAGCGCTCCCTTGATCACCCGGTTCGCCGAGATTGTTAGGTCCATTGAAGCGGTGCTGTGCCTCTGGACCAGGTTAACCGCGGCTTCTTTGTTGGCGTAAATAAAACCGCCGGTCTTTCTTACCGGCATGTAATACTGCTTGAACTCGGAGGTACCGCACGGGTTCAGGAGCTCCCAGCGAAGCTGGGTTTCAAAAGGGCCGGACTGGAATTCGGCGTAAGGAGGATTATCGTCGGTCAGGAACTTTCTCCAGCGAAGCCCGTTTACGGAACCCCAGGTAAAGAATTTCTTCCCGGAAACCTCGTGCCGGTCGGCGTAGTGAACCATACCAAAATCGTAGTCTTCGTTATAATAACCGAAAAAGTCCTCCGGAGAATTATGCGCGAAGCCTTCGGAGCCGTTCTTGTTGTTCCTGTAATAACTTAGATCCATTCCGTTGTGCACCGGATAATTAATCCTGTTCCCCTCTCCGCCTTTTAACTTGTTTGTCGGAAAGATAAGGTGAAGGCCTTCTGTGGCGTCCACGGCCGCGTTAGCCCAGTAATAGTACCTCTCGGGAAGCACCCCGCGGTTGTTCAATTTCACAGAGAGCTCCAGGGCTGAAAAACCCGGATAAAGTTTCACAAGAACGGTCCACCTCATTCTCGTCACAAGGTCTATATTGCCTACCGCAACACCCTCCGAACCGTCATCGCTTTTTATTATTTTACTGTCTATGGTTTCGTAAGAGGTAATTGAATGGCCCATGGGGAAGTTAAGCTCCAGACCGCAGGCAATCCAGGTTCCCTTGGTCTGTATGAGGGCCGGTTTTATTACCCTGTTCTTATAGAAAATATCCCTGCCGGTAACCTTGTCCTCGCAGGAATAGACCCTGCCTCCGAGTTCCGGAAGCACTATCACCTTGAGGAATTCGTTCTCGATGAATACCGCCCGGTAGGTTTTATCCTTTTTTGTGCCTTTAAGGTGTAGACGCCTGGTGTAGGGGTACATTCTAAGGTTGCCTTCAACAGCAAGGTCGGGGTTCTCGTTCTCCTCTCCGGTCTCATAGGTAGGAATTACAAGAGGGCCTTCCCATACTTTAACAGCCTTCATAAGAACTCCTTGTAGGAAATTCGAATTAAGAAATCTGAAATTCGAAACAACTGGCCGCAGAGAGAGATTAATATGATGGCTGTTTACTGTATCCTCTGCTGTGCGTTTATGCACTGCTTTTCGAATTTCAATATTCGAATTTCGAACTTGATCCTAATTTCTCGGTTCGTTCGGGTACCAGAACCAGAGCAACAACCTGAACCTTCTGCGCAGGGTCATAAGGGCCTGCTCGGTTTCGTCAATCCTATTCTCTATGGCCGTCTTCTCGGCTTCCAGGTCTGTCTTGGCTTTGGCCAGCTCGCCAATCTTCGCGTTCAGCCCCCATTCCTTGGCAGCAAACAGGCCTTCTTTCTCCGAGAGCTCGCTTAAGTGCGCGGTCTGGAGTTCTTCTCTGGCTGTAATCTCTTCCTGAAGTCTCTCCTTCGCCTTCTTATTCTCTTCCTCTCTTATATGAAGATAATTCTCAGTCTCTATCAGGCGCCTGCTCTGGTTCTCTATTACCGCCTGCAGTTCCTTTATGGAGTTGGAAGACTCTTCGCGGAGCCTCGCGATCTCGGCTTCGAAGAGGGCGATACGCTCGCGGTCCCTTTCATTCGTTTCCTTCTGCTGTTTCCACTGGACCTCGCGGAGCGCGTATTCGGTCTGCATCGACTTGACTTTCTGTTCTTTCTCGTTAAGTCCCGCTTCCGTCTTTCCAACCACATTCTTAAGCTGCAGCTGCAGCCGGTTGATGGCTAATTTTAACTCCTCTTCCTTAATCTCAAAGTCCGCCCTCGCTTTCTGTTCCAGCTCGGAGAGCATGGACCGTATTCCCTGAAGCTCCTTCTCTTTAATTTCTATATGCCCGGAGAGTTCTTTTATCTGGGTGCTCAATTTTGTCTTGACACTGAGCAGTTCCAGGTCTTTTTCTTTGGAGACCCTCTCGGTCTCAGCGGCCCGCGCAAGCGCTTCTTCTCGCGCCTTTAAGGCATCGGAGGAACGGGCGGCGGCCTCTTCGGCCTTAAACTTGTACTCACGCTTGATTGCCTCAAATTCCGCTTCTTTCTCTTTGTATTTTTCGGTGAAGCCCGAGCCCGATGCGAGCTCCGCTTTCAACTGTTCATTTAAGCCGATCACGTCCGCCAGTTTTTTCTGTTCTTTTATTATTCTCTCGGCATACTCCCTCGCCTGTGAATCGGAAGCCTCGAGTTTCGCGGACAAATCCTTAAGCGCTTCGGCTTTTTCTTTGTTGACCAAAGCGAGCTGTTCGTCTCTTGCCTTTATCTCGCTTCGCAACGATATAAGTTCTGTTTTGAACTGCTCCACCCTGTAAAGCTGGCGTCCCGCCTCCAGCCTGAGCCTGGCCGCTTCCTGCCCTGCGGCTTCGATGCTTTCGGGCTTTGCCGTGTTAAAACCGGCAAGCTTTGATTCAACGCTTCCGGAAAGCAGCTCGTACTCGCGCTCTCTCTTCTCGTACTCATCCTTCAACTGCGCGGACCTGAGATCGGCATCGGCGCGCGCCTTTCTTGATTCAGCTTCCTTCCTCTCCAAAAGTTCAGTGAGCTCGGCGAGCTGCTTCTCTTTTTCCCTGAGAGCCCGCGTTTCTCTGTAGAGTTTATCTTCGAAACCGCGTTCCGCGGTTCTTAGCGCTTCCGCAGCAGCCTCAGACTCGCGCTCCGCCTTCTCGGCGGCTCCGGCAAGCCTTGCCCTCTCAGATGCGGCCCTTAAAAGGTCTTTTTTCAAAGCTGACCTTTCTGATTCCAGTTCCGAGATATTCTCCCGCAGCTCTTCAATAGCCCCGGCTGACGGTACGGCTGTTTCCCCGGACAGGCGCTCGTATTCTGCGTAAAGCTCGGCGTACTGTTCCTCTGAAGACAGCCTGGCCTCTTCGGCCTCTTTCCTCGCGCGTTCAATCGTGTTATGCCTTTCTGTAAGTTCGGCAAGCCTGGCTTCCGCTGCTTCTCTCTTTAACGTTATCGCGGAAAGTTCGCGTTCCAGACGCTCTTTCTCGCCGGAGGACTGTTTAAGCAGAAGTTCCGCGGAATCCTTCTGCCTTAGAAGAGAAAGGCGCTCTTCTTCCGCCTGTTTCCTGGCGGCAAAAGAAAGCGCAGCTTCCGTTCTAGCCGCTGCCAGTTCCCTGGCCGCGCGCTCGAGTTCTTCGCGGGCCTTCTTTGCCTCAAGCTCCGCCCTGAATTTCTCCTGTTCCAGACGTCCCGCCGTATCGTAGAAAGCTATCAGTTTTTTCCGCCTTTCTTCTCCCAGCTCCCGAGCCGCTCTCAGTTCCTCGTCGCGTCCTGCCGGCAGCGGGCTTCTTTTTTTAAGTTCTGTCTCGAGCGCAAGTACCCGTTCGTTCGAATGCGTAAGCTTAAGATCCCGGTCAAGTTCAAGTTTCCTGAGCTCAGCGCGCAGGGCAACAAGCTCCATTTCATTCGACGATGAATCGCGGATAAGTTTCTTTAACTGGCTGTCCTTATCGGAAAGCCGCGATGAATAGTCGTCCTCAATCCTCCGCTTCTCCGCCTTGATAGTTCTAAGTTCCGCCTCAAAACGGACCGCGTCTTCTCGTGCCGCTTTCGTGTCAGCCGTTGCCGCGGCAAGCCGAGCCGCGGCCTGTTCATGCCTGGTCATAGCGTCCGTTGCCCGGCCTTCCTCGCGTTTCAAGGCAAATTCGGCAGCCGTCAGCCGGCCAAAGAGGTCCTGCCTTTCTGCTTCAAGTTTTCCGCGCCATTCGCGGTCTATCCCGTCGAGCTTATTTTGAAGAACCGCGATCTCGTCATTTTTCAAACCAAGCTCGCGTTTTATCTCGTTTTCCCTGTGGTTTAGATTCTCAAGCAGCCTGTTTTTCTCAGAGTTAAGCTGGGACCGGACTTCCTCCAGTTCCCTTGCCTTCTGCTGGGTTTCTGACTTTGCGCCGAGAACTTCCGTGGCCTTCTGCTCCAGCCGCTCTTTCCAGACATTATCCCTGCCTGATAGCTTTTCTCTGAGTTCCGCGACAGCCTTTTCCGAAGCATCTATTGCCCTGCGGAGTTCCTTCTCCTTCTGCGCGCCTTCTCTCGCTGCCGCATCTTTCTCCGCTTCCTGCCTGCGAACGCGTTCTTCCAGCCCCTTGATTTCGGATTGAAAAACCGCGCTAAGCTTCTTAATTTCCCCTTCTTTATTCTCTATAAGCGCTTCCAGTTCATCACTGAGCTTTGCTATTGCCGTGTCTTTCTTTTCATGTTCTGAAAGCAGGAGCGCCATTCTCTCTTTATGCGCGGCTTCGGACGCGGCTGACAGCTCTTTCTCGCGTTCAAGGAAGGCTCTGAAATCCTTCTCCTTCTTTTCAAATTGCGTCCGTACTGCCTTCAGCCAGCTTTCGCGCTCGGCCCAAACGGTCTTTTCGCGCTCTTTCATCTCCTGCTCGGCGCGCGCAGCTGTTACCCTGCTTTCCAGTTCCTGCGCTTCAATCGCCTTGAGGAAATGCTCTTCCTTTTCCTTGAAATCCCTGCGCAATTCCTCGGCCTCTTTTTCTTTCAGTGATATCAAGCCGAGCAAGCGGTCCTTCTCAACCATGACCTTCCTGGTACGGTCCTCTACCAGTTCTTCCGCGCGCTCTTTCATTCCGGCAAGCTCTTCTTCTTTCTTTTGCGCAAGCGAGCGTATTTTTGATTCCTGAAGCGCGAGCTCCACTTTAAGGACTCCTGCTTCTTCTTCTTTTGATTTAAGCGCGGAGAGCCAGTTTTTTTCGCGTTCGGCCAGCAGTTTTTCCTCGGCCGCCTTGAGCTCTCTCAGCGCTTTGTCCTGTTTATGTTTTATTTCCTGCTCGCGCCTGACCCAGAGTTCCTGAGCTTCAAGAATCCCGGCATCACCGGACAGCGCATTTCTTTTGAGCTTGGCATCTCTGTGCCTGAGTTCATTCAGCAGCCTTGCTTTCTCCGCGGCGTATTCCTTCCGCAGGCCTGATATCCTTTTCTCAAGAGAGCGCTGCTTCAGGGATAAGGCAGATTTGACCGCCTTAACTTCATTCGCTTTTTCAAGAAAGATCCTGCTGAGTTCCGCTTTCTCCCTGGCAAGTTTCTTTCTTTTCTCGCCGGTAACGGCACGCACGTTCTTTTTCAGTTCGCTGAGCCGGGAACTGTTTGCCGCAATGGATATACCGGCTCTTCCGGTGAGACCGGACGATGATTTCGTGCCCTTATCCGCGGACGAACGGTTAATGTTCGGCGGTTTTGTAGAATGTTTATCGTCTGCCACTTTCTCTCCGTTTACTGCGCTAATTCAATTATTAATGCCTTATCTGCGATATTTCCCATAGTAAAATTATATAGGAGGAATACTTTCTTGTCAATGGCTAAGAGCCAAGCTACAGGCAGATATATACCTGTCATACAAGGAGAAAGAGCCCATACGTCTCCGCGTTTATCAAGTAAATCACACAATTTCAATAACATTAAGGTGTTTTTGACCGTTTAGCAAAAGCCAATGCCCGTCATTTTGCCGGATTTT
This sequence comes from Candidatus Firestoneibacteriota bacterium, assembly GCA_903916325.1. GTDB lineage: Bacteria > Oederibacteriota > D2-FULL-39-29 > D2-FULL-39-29 > CAIOVX01 > CAIOVX01. Next base: position 6,311 of record CAIWWK010000195.1, on the reverse strand, counting down.
CTGCTTTTATAATACCCACAGGAAACCATCCATCCTCCTGAACGCCTTTTATGGCAATTTTTACTGCCGGAGTTTTTGTTTCAATATTGACAAGCGCTGTTTCAACCTGAATATCTACAGCGCGCGTGAAATCCGGGCTCAGTTTAATGGCTTCGGAAATCCAGGTGTCTCCCGGAAGCCATTTCGTAATGTCCTGAGAGGAAAGCGAAATCCCGCTCTTTCCGTCCTGAGTGAACCTGAAAGCCAGCGCATAGCCCTTCCTATATATGGGCGCGACTCCGGCATTATCCATCCACATTTCGTAAACAAATTTCCCCTCCGCGGAGAGTGATTTGTTGTACCGTATCTGCCGGAGCACAAACCTGTATCCAAGTTTCTTCTCGAACTCAACTATTTTTGCGAAATATTCATCTGGGATCACGGAATACTTTGGCATCAGTACCGTGCAGTGGTTCTTCAAACCCTGCGCTATGATAAAATCCAGGTACTCAAGCGGCATATTCCTGTCCCTCCATCCGGCGGGATTATGGCAGGTCTCAAAGACGACCGGCCTGGTCCTCCAAGCCTCCCCGGCCTTTCCTTCATAGATGGCTTTCGGGTAATAGTCGAATGTGTGATTCCAGCCAAGGCCGTCAGGCACATATCCTTTACCCGCATTTATCATATCTCCAAAACAGTCGCACCTCCAGCCCAGCCCGACGCTTATCCCGTAATCGTACTGATGCCCGTCAATATTTGAGAGCAGTATCGAGCTGTCAAGGTACCTGGCGTACATGTCGACAAACTTTTCAATGTTCCGGTTAAGCATTATTCCGGCGCCTTCACCCCAGGGTCCGAGGAAAGCAACATCAAAAGATTCCAGAGCCGGATCTTTCCCGAACTTCGCGGCAAAAGCTTTTATTACCGCGCTCCAGAGCTCAAAGTATTCATCGCTGTCGTAGTCAGGCTCCAGGCGGTTGGCTTTTAAACCCATTTTCACCGGGGCAATTTTAGCGTACCAGGACGGAAGGTCATCCCCGGCCGGCATTAACCGTACCTGCAGAGTCTGTCCTCTGGCTTTTGCGGTTTTAAATGCGCCTTCCACCATGCTCCAATCATATTTGTCGCGTTCAGGCTCAAAAACATTCCAATACCAGCGGCAGTAGGCGACCGTGGACGGCAGGTAGCCTTTTACGGTCTTAACATCCGCTTTCCCCGGGTCAAATTTCAAAGGGCCTTTTTCCGACCATTTAGCCCCCGGAAAGAGTTCGTCTCCGTTGAAGTTCTGGAAAGTCGCTACGCCGCGGTGCGGGTTTAGCAGAGTTTCGCTGCTTGCTTCAGGCCTAATCTTTCTCAGGGTGACGCTGTCAGGATAGGTCCCGGCCGGATCTGTTTTCATGAAATAGAACTTTGAAGGTTCAGTTATTTTCGTATCCGCGCAGAAGACAGACCCGCAGGAAAGACACACAAGCAAGGCAGCTGTAAAAACCAGTTTTTTCATAATCTCCTCTTGAGCAGTTTCCGCAATTACAGGAAAGATACGCTGTGACACTTATTTCCGGGGGCTTCTTACGTCGTAAACATAGAGCGTTGCATCATGCCTCACATACAGCCTGCCGTCGAGAACCAGCGGATGAGCCCAGCAGGGTGTGTGCTGGTCAACCGGCAGTCTGAATTTACTGATTATTTTACAATCCATGTCTATCAAATAAAACATGCCATCCTGCCGCAGGTAGTAAAGCATGCCGTCGGCCCAGGTCAGTGAACCGATGCGCCCCTTAGTTTCGAATTGGGTAGTTTTGTATGCCGCAGTCGCCAACTCTTCGCCTGTTTTTGTGTCAAGGCAGACAAGGCCCTGCCTACTGCTATAATTATCGCCCGCGTAGATTCTGCCGTTTTTAACAACCACCGCGCCGAGCACGCTGTCGGGCAGTTCGCTCGACCAGATCTGTTTCACGGCAATGCCGCCGGCGTCAGCGGAAAGTTCAAGACATTTTGTCCCGCATTTGTAGGAACTGGAAACATATATCCGGTTGTCAGCCATAACCGGAGTCATAACATTCATCCCGAGAGATTCCTGTTTTGCCGACCAGAGCATCTTACCGCTTTCAAGGTCAAAAGAAACGACATATCTCGCGCTCATCGTGACCAGTTGTCGTATTCCGTTGAATTCGATTACCGCGGGCGAGCAATAGGCGAGAGTGTCCGTAAACCCGCTGGTGTTCCAGATTTTTTTCCCGGTATCCTTGTCATAAGCGTAGATAAAATCTTTCTTGGCTACGGACACAAAAAGCCTGTTTCCGTCTATGAGAAATGATTCAGAAAATCTCCAGCCGGGGGTTCTTGCGCCGACTTTTGAATCAGCAAGATCCTTTTCCCAGAGTTTGGAACCGTCTTTCGAGCTGAAACACCCGATCAACCCCAGCGGGCTCAACTCATAGACCTTGCCGTCCGCGACCGTCGGCGTGCCTCTTGTGCCTGGCACCAATTTCGGATCTGTCAGCGGCTCTCCCAATTCCGATTGCCAGAGGAGCTTGCCGGAAGAATCAAGCGCGTATACCATGGTGTTCTTTTCAGTGCAGCCCGCTGTGTAGATTATGCCGTCAACAACAGAAACCGACGATAGACCGTTCCCGATGCCCGCATATTTCCAGAGCAGCACCGGTCCGCCCTCAGGCCAGATTTTCAACAATCCTTTATCCGGGGAGATATTATCTCCCTTTGGGCCGTGAAAGTTAGGCCAGTTTTCCGCTGACGCCTGCAAGGAAAATAGCAGCGTGAAAAGGCCGAGAATAATATTTTTTGCGGAAGGCATAATCATAGGTTCTCCAGGAACATCGCCCCGGCGCTCAGTAGGAAGCGTATTCTTTACCGGCCAGGTCTTTCCCTTTCACATTGAGTCCGACGACACCGGTGACGGGATTGTAGAACCAGCCGCCTGTGCCGTCAAAGCCCGGAGAAACTTTATTGCTTCCTGTTATCAATTCAACCGGCAGCGGAGACAGGTATTCCTTAAAATCAGAATCCAGATTCTTAGGGTACTCTCCTTCGCTTTTGGAATAGTAAAAGGAAAGCGAGGAACGGATGCGCAAAAGCGCCGTGCTTGTTCTCATCTCTTTGAGCTTTATTAATTCTTTTCCCATCGCCGAGTTCGGATCGGCATTCATTTTAGAGACCGGAGTATTCTTTTCGTCTTTTAAAAGGACAGAGGTTTTTTCGGTGAGCGCCTTTGAAGTCGCCATCAAGTCATGTGTAATAAGCGGCGCGACTCTCTTGTATTTCTTCCAGGCTAAACTGTCGAAAAAACCAATCAACTCCAGAACTTCGGCGTCACTGAGGTATTTGTCATAGGCTAATATCATCAGTTCGTGCGTCTTGTCCATCTGCTCTTCCTGCAGGTCCTTAAGAAGGGGGTCAGAACCCTTGGTATCAGGAGCATAACCCGTCATACCCTGAAGCTCCATCAGTTTTATTATGTTCGCCCGTTTTTCCTTATCAACCGGCTTTTGGGCTTCAGCATTGAGGATACAGGAAAGAAGGACCGCAGAAAAGCAAAGCAAGAATAGTTTCCGCACAACACCTCCACTCGCAGAGCCTAAACCTAAACTACCTCGGGCTCGTCCCTTTGGGAGCGTCTTCCGGCGGCTCGTAGAACTTCTTCCAGTCCTCGCCAAGCAAAGGATTCGGAATCTTCTTCTGAGAGACTTTGACGAACTTTCCGCCTTCGTATTTTATCGTATCAAGCCTCATCTCCGCCGGAGCGCCATCCTCATCTTTCCCGGGGGGAATACCGGCTCCGACCTCGAATACTTTTCCTTTGACTCTTCGCGCTATCCCTTCGCGCCCGCCTTCAAGCCTGCCTGCGAGTTTTAGATTTTCACCGGAAGGTTTGTAAATAAAGAGGAACTGCGTAAAACCGTCATGCGCGGCAGCGTTGCATCGGATCAGGACTTCGTTTACGCCGTCGCCGTCAAGGTCGTAGAAATCCACAGGCCAGAGATGCATTAAAGCCATGCCCTTAATATCCAGAGACAGCCTGTTCCCTTTTCCGGACGGCTTGCCTCCCTCCAGTTTTGTGTAAGCGATAAAGGGCGGCTCCTCCGTGGAACATTCCGGCAGGTCGGCAAAGAATTTTATTCCGGTGCTGCCAAAGACGCCCCAGCGTTCAAGCATCGGGGAAGCCACGATATTTAGAGCGCTTTTACCGTCGCTTACAAGGGTGATACACATGCGCTTTCCGGCTTCGTCAACTCCGGCAGGCGGGCAGCCCCAGAGGGTCGCGGGCGTTTCAAGCAGGTATTCCGTGAAACTCTTTGAAAAAGCGTAAGGAGCCTGAACGCTCATACCTAGCCCCGCTTTCTTGAGCAGGTCGTTCGTTTCTTTCCAGTATTCGCCCAGGTCGGAAGCGTTGGAAATCAGCCCCATGGCCCGCGACAGATAAAAATCAATGTTCCGCTCGTCCTTTTTGTCAATTGCCTTAGATGCCTTTGAGAGCGATGTTTTGAGTTCTTCAATAACGGCAGGAGCGGATTTTTTCGCAGATGGAAAGAGCGGAACAAGGAATATCAAAAGAATAACCTGGCAGAGTTTTTTTATTCTTTGGGGGAGGAACCGTCTAAGCGTCATTTCTTGACAAGATCAACATCATCAATGTACGCGTTCGTATTGCCGGCAGCAGTACCCTTGTTCTCAATCACAAGTCTGTCCAGGGATGATATATAATTTGCAGGAGTAATCGTAGTGGAATAGAGCGAGCTTCCGCTTGTGTTGTTAATACTTAGCATAATAGTGCCTGTGTCGGTTTCATATGATATTGCAAACTGGTACCAGGTACTGGCGCTGGGGAGGAGCCCTCCGATGGCAGTTTGAGCGCCATTGTTATTCTTATAGTAAAACGCTGACGATGCCACTCCTATCTCCGGCCCGTTCCCATAGCTATCCTGGAGTTTCAGAGAGTTGCTGGCCGAACCGTAATTGTCGATATAAAAATATGCGGATGCCTTCGCGCCTTTCAGCGCGTTTAACCCGGTATATTTCATCTGCGCGTCATCAGATGCCGAGTAAACTGTCATCTTGCAAGACTGCAACCCGGAATGGTTAAAACCGGCTTGTGCAACATTTACTGTGCCGGTTCCGGCGGTGCTTGTCAACCAGGGAGAGCCCAAACTGCCCTGAGACAGTGAGTCAAAATTACATGGAAAATACGTTGAAGGCCGGCCGGATTGAAGGGTGAAATTAATATTATGCATCGAGGCGTTCGGATACAGCGTGACATTCTGAGTGGAACTCGTGTACCAGTTGCAGGAAGCGGTGAGAGGCAGATTCCCCGCGGGGGCGTTGCTGAAACTATAATGGCCGTCCGAGCCATTAGGGGTGGTGGTAAACGCTCCGTTGTTATACGAAAGGAACGCGGATGCCAGACCGCCGCTATTGCTATCCTTCACATACCCTTCCACAAAGCCTGTCCCGCCAGCGTTATAATTCGGGTCGAGGACATTGCTTCTCGAAAGGGTTTTGTTGCAGCCGCAAAGCAGAAGCGCAGCCGCAAGGAAGGCCGACAAAACTATTTTTTTCATTTTACGGACCGCCTTTTCGAATTCCTTTAAGATATTTTCACTATATATTAACACAGCATTCCTGATGTGTAAATGCTATTTTTCCCGCGTCGGTTCCGGCGCTTTTGCGCTGAGCGTCAAATCCCCTGCAAAATAAAAGGCTTCGTTAATGTCGGTGTCCGTCTTGCTTCCGACCCTGACGCTGTAATTTTGATTGTGCGTGTAGGAGGCTTTGAAATGGACCGAATAATCAGGGAGCTCCCAGGCGCAGTCATAGTTCCTGTAGGTGTTGCTCATTCCGCCAAGTTTCCCTGAAATATTTTCTGAAGTTTCCTTGAGATAGGGCTCCCGGGACTCGCCGAAATGTAGCTTCAACGCTTCAAGCGCCGGCAGGTCAGAGTCCCTGTTGTTGCGTTCAATTTTCAGGATAAAAGAGGAAAGAATCCCTCCGGCGCCCGCTTTTACTGAAAAAAAGGATGGGACGCCTAGGAACATGACCCTGCCGCTCCCGAGCCTCAGACCGCCGGAAAACTCCATAATCTCCGCAGACTTTACGGCATTATCCAAAATCTCCTGCATGCCGGTTCCCGGCCTAAAGACAGAAAGGAATTGTTGAGAGGAAGGCTGCGCGGAATGTTTCTGCGCGGAGACGACAACCAGTCCCGCTCTCCGCAGGTCACCGCCGAAATAGTCCAGCACGACCCTGCCGCCAAAAGACCTTCTCCTCAGGTACGGCGAGAGTTTTCTGAAATCATCGCGAGAGGCCGCGCCGATCCT
>CAIWWK010000194.1 GCA_903916325.1 Candidatus Firestoneibacteriota bacterium | reverse complement strand
AGAACAAGAAGAAGAATCCGGACAAGCTTGACTTCAAAAAGTACTGCAAGTGGTGCAGGAAGCACACGGTCCACAAAGAAGGCAAAGCCTAAGCGCCTAAATATGCCTGTAGCGTAACTGGCTACCGCAGTGGTCTCCAAAACCACGGGTTGCAGGTTCAAGTCCTGCCAGGCCTGCCAGAAATAAATCGGGCCGGTTCCCGCTAAACGAGAGGTCAAGATGTGGAATAAGATAAAACAGTTTTTTTCCGAAGTAATATCGGAAATGAAAAAAGTTTCCTGGCCAAGCCGCCAGGAGCTTATCGGTTCTACTGTTGTGGTCATTACGCTTGTCGCCATCCTTTCATTATATATAGGAGTGGTTGACGCGGTAATAAACAAGGTCTTAGCGCTTATCTATATAAGGAATTAAAAAATGGAAAAGAGATGGTATTTTATAAGCACGTATTCGGGTTGTGAAGACAAGGTAAAGCAGAATCTCGAAGAGAGAATAAAAACGTTCGGGATGGAGAAGGATATTTTTGGCATTGAGGTCCCGAAAGAGGACGTCATACAGATAAAAAAAGGCAAGAAGCTGACGGTCAAAAAGAACTTCTATCCCGGCTACGTCCTGGTGGAAATGAACATGACGGATGACACCTGGCAGGTGGTCAGGAACACTCCGAAGGTCACGGGTTTTGTAAGATCCGGCCCGAAACCGGTTCCGCTTGCCGAAGATGAAGTAAAAAGAATATTTGCCCAGGTAACAGGAGAGAGTCCTCTGCCGAAGCATATCGTTGAATTCGAAAGGGGCGACGCGGTCAGGGTGCTTGAAGGGCCTTTCTCAAACTTCTCCGGCGTCATAGAAGAAGTCTTTCCGGACAGGATGAAAACAAAAGTCATGGTCACGGTATTCTCGCGGCCTACTCTCGTAGAAATAGATTTTACAAATATAGAGAAAATTTAAACGGGAACTTTCCGGCCCGAACGATGCAGCGAGCCGCGAAAGTCCCTTTTTTTGCCGGTCCTGCCCTGATTTCCGGGAGCTTCCAGGCGCCGCGCGAAAAGTAAAGCAAAAGGAGTATTCTATGCCACCAAAGAAAGTGCAGTCCGTGGTGAAATTGCAGGTTACTGCCGGCAAAGCGAACCCTGCGCCGCCGGTTGGACCGGCTCTTGGACAGCACGGCGTTAACATAATGGATTTTTGCAAGCAGTTCAACGCAAAAACCTCGGATCCCGCGCAGGATGGGCTTATAATCCCGGTCGTCATAACGGTGTTCAGCGATAAGTCGTTCACTTTTATTATGAAGACACCGCCGGTAGCGGTCCTCATCAAGAGGGCGGCGGGGATAGCCAAGGGATCAGGAACGCCGAACAAAACCAAGGTCGGCAAACTCACCAGGAAACAGGTCACGGAGATTGCCACGCTTAAGATGCCCGACCTCAATGCGGTAGGTATTGAGTCCGCGAGACTGATGGTCGAAGGCACTGCCCGCAGTATGGGTATAGAAGTCGAGAAGTGACGGAGGGGAACGGATGAGCAAGAGAATGAACGAGTTAAATAAGCTGGTCGACAAGTCGAAGAAGTATTCTCTCGGCGAGGCCTGCGCTCTCCTGAAAAGCCTGGCGAAAGCCAAGTTTGATGAGTCCGTAAACGTTTCCATAAAACTCGGCGTGGACGTTAAACAGACAAATCAGATGGTAAGAGGAAGCGTTGTGCTCCCCCACGGCACGGGCAAGGTTCCGAAAGTGCTCGTATTCGTGAAGGGCGAGAAAGAGAATGACGCAAAGGCGGCAGGCGCGGATTACGTCGGCGCTGATGATCTCATAGAAAAGATCAACGGCGGCTGGCATGATTTTGACGTCGCCATCGCTACGCCTGACATGATGAAAGAGCTCGGCAAAGTAGGAAAGGTGCTTGGGCCTTTAGGTCTTATGCCCAATCCGAAATCCGGCACTGTAACGGCAGACATCACCAGGAGCGTGAAGGAAGCAAAGGCCGGAAGGGTCGAATTTAAGGTTGATCCGGGGGCTGTTATTCACACGGTTATCGGCAAGGCTTCTTTTGATGCCAAGAAACTTCAGGATAACGCGGGTACTTTGCTTGAGGCTATCGTTAAGGCGAAGCCGGCCGGCGTTAAGGGCGCTTACATACAGAACATAGTCATCAAGACGACCATGAGCCCGGGCTTGAGCATTGATACCAAGCCGTATCTGTCGGTTGTAGCTTAGGGAGGGGAAATGGCCAAGCAGGAAACTATAAAAAAGAAAGAAGCCGAGGTCAACGAGCTCGTCGAGAAGATCGGCAGAGCCAAGAGCGTTATCTTTACGGACTTCCGCAAGTTGACCGTTGAAGACACGACTGCCGTGAGAAAAAAACTCGCGATCAAGAAAGTTGAGTACAAGGTCATAAAGAACAACATCGTTAGAAGGGCGCTTGAGAAGGCGAACATGGGCGAAGTGCTCAAGTTCATCGACGGTCCGACGGGTGTTGCGCTCTGCTATGACGACCCGGTGGTACCGGCAAAGATTCTCAAGGAATTCGGAGCGGATCATGAGTTTTTAAAGATTCGCGCCGGCGTTATCGAAGGCAAGGTCGCGGACGTGAAGCAGATCAAGTATGTTGCGGAACTTCCCTCAAGGGATGTACTTCTCGCGAAAGTGCTTGGCGGCATGCAAGCCCCGATTTCTAACTTCGTGTACACGCTCTCGGGAGTCCTGTCCAAGTTCGTCAGGACCCTGGACGCTGTAAGAGCTGCAAAGAAAGCGTAATAAAAATTCAAAAAAAAAGTAAAAGTATCAAGGAGGAGAAGAAATGGCTAACTTAAGCAAAGAAGATATACTGAAAGGGATCGAAACTATGTCGGTTATGGAACTTGCCGAACTCATCAAGGCGCTTGAAGAGCGTTTTGGCGTAACGGCGGCGGCGCCTGTGGCAGCGGCATCGGCATCAGCAGCGCCCGCGGCGGAAGCACAGACGGCCTTCACGGTAATACTTACCGGAGCCGGCGACAAGAAGATAGAAGTAATTAAAAGGGTCAGGGAAGTAACCGCTCTTGGACTTAAGGAAGCGAAAGACCTGGTTGACGGCGCACCGAAACCGATTAAGGAAGGTGTTACTAAGGACGAGGCCGAAAAAATCAAGGCAAAGTTTGACGGCAGCGGCGCAACGATAGAGATCAAGTAACACAAAAAAATGGTTCTAAAGGGTCCCGCGGGTAAGAAAATTGCCCGCGGGAATCCTATTTTTATCAAATATCGGTTTTAAAGGCTTTTTCGCTTTGCACAGATAGCGCTTCGGGCTTTCCGGGCGGTCTGTGACCTATAAACGGTAACCAACCCGGGGGTAATTCATGGAAAAGTTCGATAAGATGGGTAAACGAATAAGAAAAGATTATTCCACGATAGAAAAAATCCTGCCTCTGCCAAACCTCATAGAGGTCCAGAAGCTTTCATACAACAATTTTCTTCAGCGGGATGTCCCGGTAAAAGAAAGGAAGAACCTTGGGCTTCAATCCGTGTTCAATGAAGTATTTCCTCTGCTCTCGCTCAAGGGCAATATCGCGCTTGAGTATGTAAGCTACTCCATAGGCGAGCCGAAGTATACTGTCATGGAATGCAAAGAAAGGAAGATGCACTACGGCGCGCCGCTTAAATTCACTATCAGGATCATAATAACGGATGCCGAGAATCCCGCTTCCAAGGTAAAAGAAATAAAGGAAGAAGAGGTTTACATCTGCGAGATTCCGCTCATGACCGAAAAGGGCACCTTTATAATCAACGGCGCGGAGCGCGTAATCGTGAACCAGCTCCACAGATCTCCCGGCGTTTCCTTTGACGAATCCGAGGACAAGCTCCTCATGTCCCTCACCAAAATATTCACAGGCAAGATTATACCCTACCGCGGTTCGTGGCTGGAATTCGAGTTTGACACCAACGACATACTTTACGCGAGGATAGACAAAAAAAGAAAATTCTACGCGTCCATAATGCTTCGCGCTCTCGGTTATGACACCAACGAGAAAATAATCAAGGAATTCTATAACACGGAAGATATAGCTGTTTCAAACCGCGATAAAGCGGTGAACGCCGTGCTGGCTTCTGATGTTAAACTTATGGAAGCAGGCGAAACGCTTTCGGCAGGCAGCGTTGTTTCTGAGGCCGTTTACGAGAAACTTCTTAAAGGCAAAGTGAAAAATATCAGGATAGTGGAAGCTGCGGCGCTTGCCGGAGTAAATCTGATAGCCACGCTGCTTAAGGATGGCATCACTACCAAGGATGACGCACTGCTCGAAGTTCACAAAAAGATGAGGCCCGGCCAGCCGGTAACGCTTGACGCTGCGAAGGTCTTCTTCGACAACATGTTTTTTAACCCCAAGAGGTATGACCTCGGGCGCGTTGGAAGATATAAAATAAACAAGAAACTTGGCACTACTTTTCCGCTTGAGAGCAGAGTGCTCCGCAAGGAAGATATATTGAATACGGTAAAATATCTCCTTGGCCTTTCCAACGGACAGGGTTTTAAGGACGACATAGATCATTTCGGAAACAGAAGGGTCCGCGCGGTCGGAGAGCTCGTCGAGAATCAGATGCGCATAGGTCTTTCCCGTATGGAAAGGTACATCAAGGAAAAGATGAGCCTGGTAGACACGGACAACGTGATGCCGGCTTCTCTTATTAACACCAAGCCTATAACCAGCGCGATCAAGGAATTCTTCGGAACGAACCAGCTCTCGCAGTTCATGGATCAGACTAATCCGCTCGCTGAGCTCACGCACCAGAGAAGGATTTCGGCGCTCGGACCCGGCGGACTGGACAGGGATAGGGCCGGTTTTGACGTCCGTGACGTGCACTACACCCATTACGGAAGAATGTGTCCCATTGAAACGCCAGAAGGCCCGAACATCGGTCTTATTTCCTCGCTGCCCACATACGCCAGGATAAACGAGCTGGGTTTCATTGAAACGCCTTATCGCAAAGTAAACGCCGGTAAGATCGAAAAAGACATCGCGTTCCATACCGCGGACATTGAAGACACGGCGAAGATTGCGCCGGCAAAATCCCCTATAAACGGGAATAAGCTTGTCGGCACCGACCCTTCGGGGAACATGATAGAAGTAAGAGAAAAAGACGATTATCCTTCAGTCCCGGTTGATACGGTCGACTATATGGATGTTTCCCCTATGCAATTTGTCGCGGTCTCCCCGGCGCTCATCCCGTTCCTTGACCACGATGACGCCAACAGAGCTCTGATGGGTTCCAACATGCAGAGGCAAGCAGTTCCGCTTATCAAGACCGAAGCTCCTATAATCGGAACGGGTCTTGAATACAAAGTTGCGTATGACTCCGGTGTAATGGCAATCGCGAAAAATGCCGGCACCATCGCTTACGTGGATGCCAGGCGGATTGAAGTGGCGCGCGCTGACGGTGAAGTTGATGTTTACGAGCTGGTAAAATTCAAGAAGTCCAACCAGGACACCTGTATTAACCAGAAGCCTATTGTTTCCAAGGGACAGAAAATCGCGAAAGGCGAAGTAATAGCGGACGGCCAGGCGACCGATAAGGGCGAGCTCGCGCTCGGACACAACATCCTCATCGGCATCATGCCTTGGCGGGGCTATAATTTCGAAGACGCGATTATTATCAGCGAAGAGCTCCTGATGGAGGATAAGTTTACCTCTATACATATAGAAGAGTTCTCTGTAGACGCAAGGGACACCAAGCTCGGCGACGAGGAAATAACCAGAGACATTCCAAACGTAAGCGAAGAGGCTTTAAGAAACCTGGACGAGACCGGCATAGTCAGGATAGGCGCCGAAGTGAACCAGGGCGACATCCTCGTCGGCAAGGTTACTCCTAAGGGTGAATCTGAGAGCACGCCGGAAGAAAAACTCCTCCGCGCGATTTTCGGCGAGAAAGCGAAAGACGTGAAAAACGCGTCGCTTAAAGTTCCGCCGGGCGCTTCGGGAATAGTGGTTGACATAAAAGTCTTCTCGAGAAAAGATTCCACAACCAAACCCAAAGACAAGGAAACCAAGAAACAGGTCGAGAAGGAATTTGAGAAGCTTAAAGAAGAGGTTATAAAGCTCAGGGATTCCGAGATAGAAGCCGCGGAAGAGAGCGGTATGTCAAAGGAAGCGCTCAAGGACAGGATTGACCTTGAGAAAAAGCTCTGCAAATTAAGGCTTGAAGACCTGGATCTCAAGAAGTCCAGGGAGATAAGGTCCGTAGAAGAAGGTGAAAGCCTTCCCGCCGGAGTTATAAAGAAAGTAACGGTCTATATCGCCAGCAAGAGTAAAATCTCTGTAGGTGATAAGATGGCCGGACGTCACGGAAACAAAGGCATTGTGGCAAAGATTGTTCCGAAAGAAGACCTGCCCTATATGCCGGATGGCACGCCGATACAGATCATCCTTAACCCGCAGGGTGTTCCTTCCCGTATGAACGTGGGACAGCTGATGGAAACCCATCTCGGCTGGGCGGCGAAAGTTATGGGCTTCTCAGTCTCTACTCCGGTATTTGACGGCGCGCGCGAAGGCGTAATTAAAGACGAACTTAAGGCGGCAGGTTTGCCCTCGAGCGGAAAGGTTGTGCTTTATGACGGCATAACCGGCGAGCCGATGGACAAGGAAGTCATGGTCGGGTATATGTACATAATGAAACTCTCCCACCTTGTCGACGATAAAGTTCACGCCAGATCTACCGGCCCGTATTCGCTTATCACCCAGCAGCCTCTTGGCGGAAAGGCGCAGTTTGGCGGCCAGAGATTTGGAGAAATGGAAGTCTGGGCTCTCGAAGCTTACGGCGCTGCTTACACCCTTCAGGAAATGCTCACGGTCAAATCCGATGATGTCATCGGAAGAACCAAGGTATACGAGGCCATTGTCAAGGGCAAGAATACGCCGGAACCCGGTCTGCCCGAGTCGTTCAACGTGCTCCTGAAAGAACTCCAGGGCCTTGGACTTGATGTGACGCTTGTTCCCAAGAGAATTGCCGAGGACAAGAAATTGAAGAAAGTAAAAGCGGAGAATATCCTGGGCGACGATGAACCGGTAAAGGAAGAAAAAGAAGAAAAGGAAGAAAAGAAGGCGAAGAAGAAAAAGGAAGAATAAATATAAAGGCAAAAGTTTGTAAGGTTTATAAAGTTTATAACGCAAGGCGAAAAGAAAAGAACTGAAAAATTTACCGCATAGCGAGGGTGAATATGGCAAGAGTCAGAGAAGTCATAAAGACTGCAAAGCTTATAGAGTCCGGCGAAGAAAAAAAGATAGATTTTGAAGCCATTGCGATGAAACTCGCGTCGCCGGAAGTAATTCATAAGTGGTCCCACGGTGAAGTCAAAAAACCTGAGACAATCAACTACAGGACCTTCAGGCCGGAAAAAGACGGCCTCTTTGACGAGAAGATTTTTGGCCCTACCAAGGACTGGGAATGCTATTGCGGCAAGTATAAGAGAATCAAGTACCGCGAAATTACCTGCGACAGGTGCGGCGTTACCGTTACCTCTTCAAAGGTAAGAAGAGAGCGCATGGGCCATATTGAGCTTGCCTCCCCGGTCTCGCACGTTTGGTTCTTGAAGAGCATCCCGAGCAGGATTGGCGTGCTGCTTGACATGACCACAAAGGAACTTGAGCGCGTAATATATTATGAGAGCTACATCGTTACCGAGTCCAACACGGATCAGCTGAAAAAGAAACAGCTGCTCAACGAGGAAGACCTGCAGAAATGCAAATCCTCGCTCGGGGCTTCCACCTTCAAGGCAAAAATAGGCGCTGCCGCGATTAAGGATTTGCTCCTTGAACTTGATCTAGACAAGCTTGCTAAAGAGCTCAAGGAAGAGCACAAAGAAACTGAATCGGTCGCGAAGAAAAAGGATATTATTAAGAGGCTGCGTATTGCCGAGAGTTTCAGAAAATCCGGAAACCGTCCGGAATGGATGGTCCTTGATGTTTTGCCGGTAATTCCGCCTGACCTTAGGCCGCTGGTGCCGCTTGACGGCAGCAGGTTCGCTTCGTCAGACTTGAATGATCTTTACAGAAGGGTCATCAACAGAAACAACAGGCTAAAAAGGCTCGTTGAGGCGAAGGCTCCGGATATTATCATACACAATGAAAAAAGAATGCTTCAGGAAGCGGTCGACGCCCTCTTTGACAACGGAAGGCGCGGTGCTCCTGTCAAAGGTTCAAGGAATAAACCTTTAAAGTCTCTCTCAGACATGCTTAAAGGCAAGCAGGGCCGTTTCAGGCAGAACCTGCTCGGAAAACGCGTTGACTATTCAGGGCGTTCGGTCATCGTTGTCGGCCCGGAACTGAAGTTCTATCAGGCCGGTATCCCAAAGAAGATGCTACTGGAGCTCTTCAAACCCTTTATAATAAAAAAGCTTGAAGACCGCGGCTACGTGCATACCGTAAAGAGCGCGAGAAAGATGGTTGAGAATGTAAAACCGGAAGTCTGGGAGATTCTTGAAGAAGTTATCAAGGAGCACCCGATTATGCTTAACCGCGCGCCTACCCTTCACAGGCAGGGCATTCAGGGATTTGAAGCAGTGCCGGTTGAAGGCTCCGCTATCAGGCTCCATCCCCTTGCGTGTAACGCGTTTAACGCGGATTTCGACGGCGATCAGATGGCTGTGCACGTTCCGCTTTCCCCCGAGGCGGTGCTCGAGGTTAGAACGCTCATACTTTCCACTAACAACGTGTTCTCGACCTCAAACGGCTATCCGCTGGCCACGCCTTCCAGGGAAATGATCACCGGGCTTTATTATCTTACGCTCTACCGCCCCGACATCAGACTTAAACACAAGACAAAAAAAGGCGACGGAAAAATATTCTCAGACCCTCAGGAACTTCTGCTTGCTTATTCTCTAGGCGAAGTTGATATGGAAGCCATAGTTAAGGTGAGGATGCAAAACGGGCAGAAACCCATTGAGGCGACTGCCGGAATGGTGATGTTTCATGAAGCGCTTCCGGAAGGGCTCTATGATTCCGCGGAAGAACTTTTTACCGAACTCAAACTCGAGCACTTGAAGAAGTTCAATCAGGGGCCTATCACGAGCGAGACAGTAAAGGATCTTAACCCCATCAGCGCGGGCCTTAAAGAGGGCAGCGAAGATCTCACCACAGAAGTTGAAAAAAGGATGTGGTATAAGCTTTATGAAGAAAAGGCGCACCTTGAAAGCATCAGGACAGACCTGTTCAGAAGCTATCTGTTCTACGGAAAGGGCGGCGGTTTCAAATCCGACAGGTTTAAATCGTATATAGATACAGTCGCGATGCGCTGCCAGAAGAAACTCGGCACCTCGCAGACCGTGGAGATGCTTGATAACCTCAAGGACCTCGGACTGGTATACGCTACCAAGCTCGGGAGCACTCTGCCGACTGATGATATCGTCGAACCCAAGGCGATTAAAGATGAAACTCTCGCGAAAGAGGTCAAGCTTAAACCGGGCCTGCTCCGCAATGTCGAATACGACAAAGACCTCCTTGCAAAAGGAGAGTTCGAGAGGGATTCCTACATCGCGGTCACGAGAAATAAAGTCGCGGGAATTCTTGAGAACTACAGGAAAGGAGTCATCACCTATAACGAAAAATACCAGAACGTCATCGACATCTGGTCTCACGCGACGGTAACCGTCGACAAAGCGCTCAGGAACACACTGAGGAAAGATGAGGACGGGTTGAACCCGCTCTTTATCATGATTCAGACCGGTTCCCGCGGAAGCTGGCAGCAGGCAAGGCAGCTCGCGGGTATGCGCGGACTTATCGCGAAGCCAAGGGCGAAAGTTACCGGTGAAGCGGGAGAAATCGTTGAAACCCCGATTACCTCAAACTTCAAGCGCGGATTGAACGTGCTTGAATACTACATTTCCACTCACGGCGGAAGAAAAGGACTCATCGATACCGCCCTGAAAACCTCGGAAGCAGGCTACCTTACAAGGCGTCTTATTGATGTTGCCCAGGATGTTGTGGTTACCGAAGAGGATTGCAAGACGCTCCGCGGCGTGACGGTCGGAGCCTTGAAGAATGGGGAAGAAACCCTTGAATCGCTCTCAGACAGGATCATCGGAAGGGTCGCGCTGGACAATATTACCGACCTTATCACCTCCGAGGTCATTGTGAAATCAGGCGAAGTGATAGACGAAGAAAAGGCGCAGAAGATTGAGGAAACCGGTATCGAAAAGATCCGTATCCGCTCGGTCCTCCGCTGCGAGGCGAAGACCGGAATTTGCGCTAAATGCTACGGCTGGAACCTCGGCTACAGGAAGATTGTGAATATCGGCGAGGCAGTCGGAATCACGGCGGCGCAGTCTATCGGCGAACCCGGAACACAGCTGACGCTTCGTACCTTCCACACCGGCGGTACCGCTCAGAGAAAGACGACCCAGAATAAGGTTGTGGCGAAGTTCGGCGGAAGAGTGGTCTATGACAACATGAAGACCATTACCACCAGGAATGGCAAAGTAATCCTCATCAGCAGGACAGGAAAGCTGGTTGTTGAGCAGAATAAATTGAAGGGCGGGTCCGGCGAAAAGCACCGCGAAGAGTTTGAACTGCCTTACGGTTCTCAGCTTAATTGCAAGGACGGAGAGGATGTCAAGGAAAAAGATATTCTCGGCGAATGGGACCCGTTCAGCACTCCCATCATTTCGCACAACGACGGAACCGTCGTTTGCGTTGACATCACTAAGGGACAGACGCTTAAGGAAGAAGTAAATCCCGAGACCAAGATGTCCGAGTTCGTGATTGTTCCGCAGAAGGAAGGCAAGCTGCATCCCGCGGT
>CAIWWK010000193.1 GCA_903916325.1 Candidatus Firestoneibacteriota bacterium | reverse complement strand
GGGCGAACTTAAAACTGCCGCCGCCGACTAAAACTATCTTTCTTTTCATTTATTAGGCCTCCGAAACAATATGTTTGATTATAGTATTGATGGTAGTGGCAGTCAATAGGTTAATATGGCGAATAATAAATGTTTGTGTTAGAATTATCGGAATAAGCTAAAACTTAAAAAGTTTGTAAAGTTATAAGGTTTATAAGGTTTATAAAGTAAGTTCAAACGCAAGAACAAAAACAAGGTCAAAGGATGACAGCACTCGTCAAGTCACAGCAGGAAAGGAACTGTTCAGGTTTAGATTTTACCTTACAAACTTTACAAACCTTATGAACCTTATAAACTTTTTTTAATGAAGGAGTCTTATTGAACCGCAATATCTGGATCATACTTATTTCCTCCGCCCTATTCAACGTTTGCTTGGGTATGTACGACTTTGCCCTTCCCTATTTCTTTGACTCCATCAATATCTCCTACGCGAAGATGGGGCTAATCTTTGGCATATCCTCGGGGCTGATATTTTTCCTGAGAATGTATGTCGGAGCGCATTCCGACAGGATAGGGAGAAAACCTTTTTACTCAATGGGGCTGCTGCTCTCGTCGCTTAGCATCCTTGCAACGCCGCTTCTCCCGGGATTGATAGCTCAGGCCTCGTTCAAGACCATACGCGAAGCCTCCCTGATAGTGCGCGATACCATGCGTTCCATCCTCGTTTTCGAGAATACCAAGAAGGATTTCCACAAGATAATTTCAAAGATAATCGGCATAGAGTTTTTCCTCCAGGGTGCGGGGACATTAATAGCAGGTATTATCATGACCGGCGGGATGCTCTCGACCGGCTTCCTTGCCAAGGAAGTAAAGGTCTCTCCGGCGCAAGCGTCTCTTCCGCTTTACACCTGCGGAGCGATACTACTTGTAGCTTTTATTTTCTTCTCTTCTCAGTTCAAAGAAAGCTTCAAAGGTAACGGCAGCAAGGAAACCATAGGATTCAAAGACCTTGTCAAGATAAACCTGCCGCCGAAACTGCTGCTTTTGACAGCGACAATGTTCATTTTCAACCTGGGCGTTTCCATCAGCCATTCGTTCTTTATGCCGCTCTTTTTCAAGAACAAGTTCCTGCTCGGCGCGGCTGTCGTCGCGGTCATCCTTATGATACACCGGTTTACGCTGGGACTGCCGATGTTCGTATTCGGGAATTTCATAAAAAGGAAGGATTTCAAGAAGGTTTATATCCTGTCAATGATTTACGAGGGGCTGGCAATAGGGGCCGCGGCTTTAATTCCCAATTTTTGGATCGCGACCTGTCTCTGGCTCACGCACGACTTCTTCGGGGCTGCCTTCTGGTCTCCGATAAACACTTCATTCATTCAGGAGTTCGCGAGGCCGGAAAGCCGGGGGAGGGATACCAGCGAGGCCGCGGCGCTCGGGTCACTGGGAGCTATCCTTGGGCCAATAATCGCGGGCTGGCTTGCAGGTATCTCCGTTGACCTTCCATTCCTTGTCAGCGGGATTGTGACTGCCCTTTCCGTCGTTCCGCTTTTCTGGCTTTAAGACTTCCTGTCTGTATGCTTTTCTTTTAATGCTTTCCTTATCGCTTCCGCGGTAGGCGGGCAGCCCCGCACCTCAATAGCGTTCTTAATGCCAAGCTTGTTGACCGCGCAGTCGCCGCATAATACCACCTTGCCGTCTTGAGCCCCGATTAACTCCTTATGACTACCTACTATTAAATTAACGTTCTCTGGCAGGAGAAAGCTATTGAGCACGGTAAGGACATCGTTTATGATACTCGTCTCCCTCTTTATGTGCCCCGGGCGTATGGCCTCAAGGCAGTTGTCCCAGCACCTGCTGCAGGAACTGGTAATATTTATTCCATATTTTCCAATCTTAAGCAGCCGTACAACAGGCTTCCATTTCGCAAGCGGACCGCTAAAGCCTATGAGTTCAGTCTCCTCATTTTTCCCTTCGAGCACGGTCTTAAGGTATTTTATTGTATCAACATCTATGCCTGTGAGCAGGCAGGCTGCTTTGTCAACTTCCGCCGGGTCAAACCCCGCGATTATTCTGTTGAACGAGAACTTCCTGGGAAACGGCTTGCCAAATGTTTCTCTCACAGTTGTGGCGTCAACTATGACAAGCTCCACCTTGAAGTTTGCGAGCAGCGGAAGATGTTCTTCCAATCCCCACTTATGTATGTTCCTTTTATCGGAGTCGTGAAGCAGGCCTTTGAGATTCTTCAGTGCGCAGGTCAGACCAGTCTGAGGGTGTCCTTTAAGGACAGGCATGTCAATAAGCGTTTTATCCTTGAGAATCTTCGGAATCCTGACATTAAAATTCCCGTCCTCATACTCTGCGTCTTTCAGGTCAACAAGCGTGACCTTCGGGCTTAACTTCTCAAGAGCGTAATAACCCGCGGCTGCAAAGGATTTTTTTGTGTCCGCATTAATGTAGGAGCTCTCGGCGACAAAGATGCGGTCTATCTCGTATCTTTCGAGCAGGGCCTGAATAAGAGCTCTCACCACCTTGACATCCGTTATAAAGCCTGAACCTGATTTGAGATACGACAGGACATTAGGCTTTAATATTATCTCGCGGTATTTTGGCTTAAAACCCAGCTCATCAAGGCAGCTGCCTATGGTTTCCTTGAGAGTCGTTATCTTCCTGATTATTACTTTACCCATTTTTTTCACCCAAGATATAGAAATGGTGCGCAAACATGTAACTCAAAGGGAATACACAGAGTTTTTCAAAGAAAGCGAGCCTCTTAATCCATTTATCTTCCTGCAGTCTTGCCTCATCTTCCGCTTGTAGAGAACTCCAGTACCAGCTTCTGGCTCCCTCTTCGGACATAAGCCCCTTCACCTTCCCGCGCGTGTGCATATCAAAAGTGTCAAACCAGGGAGGAACATCAAAAACTCCTGCTGCCGTTATTCTGAGGCCTGCCGCCCTGTAGAGTCTCTTGAGCTCTCCGAGTCTCATCAAAGACGGATAACCATGGTCCCAAACCATTTTGTGCTTAAAATGATAGTACTTGTGAATTGGATACCCATAATTGTAATAGTTCTGCGTGGCAAGCAAAACCCGATTCTTTGAAACTCTTTTTAGCTCGGAAAGGAAAGTTCCCCCATACTTAAAGTGCTCAAACATACAGTAGTTCCAAACCAAGTCAAAACTTGAATCAGCAAAGGGCAGGATATCGCAGACATCTTCCCTGAAGGTTACCCTGTCCTCAAGCTTCAACAGTTTCCAGAATTTCTCAGAGTTCCTAAGCAGGGCCGCAGACGGGCTGCATACTGTTACATTGGAACCCATCCTGGCAAAAACAACGCTATTCATACCGGGTATGCCCATTAGCCCATCTACAGGACATTCAAGGACTGTTGCCGGAACATTGGACTTGAAGTTCTTCTCAATAATTTTGTTAAAAAAATATCTCTCCGAAGCGATACCCAACCCCTCGTCAAAATCCTTAGCCATATCAGGAAGGTTGCGCTCTATAAATCCAAGCAACAGTTTTCTGTCATCCATTTGTTTTCTCTCCGAATAGATAGATATGGTGGCTTATAACAGCCTGAATAAACTCCGGCAGTTTTCTTTTCTCGAAGACTGAAAGTTTTTCAAAGAAGGAGTAGTCAATCTCAGGAGGTTTGTTTTCCGCGCCAGGTTCCTTTATGCCGAGCCATTTTTTCAACTCTTTCCTTGAAAACCCTATATCCGGGATGGGCGGCATATCAATAAAACCGCACTTTAAAACATTGATGCCGTTTGCTTTTGCCAGCTTCACAAGTCCGCCTTTGGTCCTGAGAGAAAATCTTCCCCTCTCCGCATGCGTGCAGGGCTGGCGGGTTATGATGTGATAAGCGCGGTGAAAAGGAGAACCTGCATTCCAGACGTTTGGCACAAAAACAAGAACATATTTCCGGGAAAGCGGCAGCATTTCCTTTAGCGTCTCGGGGCGCAGTTGCACGGCGGCAAAATTCCAAACAAGGTCGAATTGAATCGACGGCACAGCGGGTGTGAAATTGATGCCGCTTGTGTCAAATTTCCACTTTGCTTTTATGTTTTCTATGTCAGGGTCGTAAAGCGTTATTTTGCTTTTTTCTCCCATAACCACATTGTCATACCCTTTTGTGATACGGCAGGTAAACTCCAACACATCTTTGAATCCGTATTTTTGGGAGAGTCCCGCAAAGAAACGCCTAAGCATAATCCTTTCGTAAACAGAACCGACACCCTCATCCCATGTGTTTCTGCTCAGTAACTTTTCATTCTCATCCATTTCCCCTCCGAATGCAGGCAAACATTCAAAACATTTTCATGTGATATAGTCAACCATAACAACCCAGCCGGACTTTATGTTCCTCTTTATATCTGCAAGACTTCTGATCCTTTTGAGCCTTCCCAGGATGTATCCCGGCCGTAAGTAGAACCTGCGGAAGGCCTTTTTCAGCATGGCCTTCAGTATGCCCTCGTTCAAGCCTTCCGGAATATATGACGGGAGTTCCGCTTCGCCGCGCATGTATTTTCTCCATATTTCCGGATGGACCAGTTTGCCTTTGGCGATAAGCTCTTCGCAAAGCGTGGAGCCTGGCAGAACAGCTGTAATGTAAAAAGCTGCGTACGACGGGTTCAGGCTTACGGTAAATTTTATTGACTCTTCCATATCCGCAATTGTCTCTGTCGGGTGCCCGAACATGATATAGGCGTTTGTGTCTATCCCGAGCCGGTTCGCCCAGCCGTAAGCCCTCTCAAAATCCTCATTTTTTATCTTTTTGTTTATGATATATCTTACGCGTTCCGCTCCGGCTTCAATGCCGAAAGATATTTTAATGCAGCCTGACTTCTTCATCAAGGCCAGGAGGTCATAGTCCACCAGATTAGCCCTCGTCTGGCAGCCCCACAACACTTTAAGACCGCGCTCCAGTATCGTCTCGCAGATTTCGCGCGCCCTATCTTTATCCAGAGTGAAGGTATCATCTTCAAAATTTATGTATTTCACGCCGTATTTGCCGGTTACAAGCGCAATTTCATCAATTATATTGATTATGCTTCTGTTCCTTACCTTTCTTCCGATAGCAGGCCGGGAACAGTAACTGCAGCCAAACGGGCAGCCGCGGCTCGTTATCATAGAGGTTATCCTGCCACTCACGACCGGGCTGAAGTATTTATCGTTGTCAATAGCATCCCTGTCAGGGAACGGCAAGGCGTCAAGGTCCGAGATGAATTTTATTGGATTCGCGAAATACCGGCCTTTGTCATTATAAACCAGCCCGTCAACGCTTTCAAAATCTTCTTCCTTTTTCAGGAGCTTGCCGCAAAGACGGCTCAAACCGATCTCCGCTTCTCCGACAAATCCGTACTTAACACCAAGGTCTTTAATAAGTTCAGGATCAATTGAAATATGGGAACCGCCAAGAACTATCTCCGTGTCTATTTTCTCGCTCTGAATGGATTTAACTATTTCATAAACGGTCCGGAGCAGAGGAGTTGTGACGGTTATTCCTGTCAGCAATGGTTTTTCTCTTTTTATTATCTCAATAATGTCCGCAATATCGAGCAGTTCGACCGAAGCGTCAACTATCCTGACGGTAAATCCTTCCTTTTTTAGATAGGATGAAAGATAGCCTAGCCCGAGATGAGGGTAACTTATGTAAAAACCTCCATTCTGTTTTTTGTTTTTCAGTTTTACCACGCCGGTAAAACTATACGGAGGGTTTATAAGCAATACTTGAGCCATTATTTACCTTCTCTCACATAGAAATATCATGTCGGATGACAGCGCCGGAACGATGCGACCAAGATACATGAATGTTTTGGCAATAAAATCATTTCTGAGCGCAGGCACAGTCGCCAAAGAGTAGCGAAGCTGCATTATACCCGTCTTTTTCAACACTTTAAAATTATTACTTTCAATTATTTTTCCGAGCTCCTTCATTGTGTATTCTTTAAAATGAAAACCTTCCCCTTTCGGATTAATAACCTTCAGCTTCACAAAAATGTCAGTGATCAACCTGTTCGGCGTGGTTATTACAACGCGTCCTCCCGGTTTCAGCACGCGGCGTATTCCCGCAAGAAGCCCAGTGACATCCTCCATATGCTCGATTACCTCGGAAAGCATACAACCGTCAAAACTGTAGTCAGGGAAAGGCAGTTTCATCGCGTCACCTTCAACCAATTCCAGTCCGGGATATCTTTTCTTGACCAGCTCAATACATTCCTTATCGTTCTCAAGAGCAACCGGATTCTTGAAATAATCCCCGGTATTAACTAACCCGCTGCCAATATCTATAACCCTGCCTTTTAGGTGTTTTTTAGCGAATTCGTACTTATATTTTGTGCCAAGCGATATTAAATTTTCTTCAAGAATATCATATCTTTCAAGGTCATCTTTCTGCATTTGGCCTCCGATATTTGCAACTCAGTAAAAACTCTCCCTATCGCCTGAAACCGAGAAATCTCAATAGGACTCTAAAAGACGAACCGGTGTCCATTAAGATATTTGTATATGCCATATTAGCAAGCGGGCAGAAACACGCGGTTGAGTCAATCTCTTTTCTCATCGCTATCGCTTTTTCATTGAACCAGACGCGCCTGAAATCGTATCCGTTATCCCTCAGGTTCCCGGCGGGCTCAGCCTTTACGCAGCAGAACCAGACATTGCCGTCAGGCGCGATATGCGCCGTCGTGATTCCGGCATAACATGGCAGTATAGCCCGGTTACCGAGCAGGCTGCGCTTCAATACATCATAGTATTCAAGCCGGACAGCGCGTGTCAGCCTCCCGGTATTGCTGAACTTTCTCTTGCGTATCTCTTCCGAGAGAAATTCCAGTACCCGGACGTATTCCGATGTTTCCGGAGTAATATCCGAATCCTTTGTAAGCAGTTCTCCCCTTTGCTCCGCTATCTCGGTAATATAGGAATCCGGCGCAAGTTCAGCCAGGCCTTCGTAGATTTCCCGAAACCTTCCTATATTGAACTTGCTGATAACAGTATGGATACCCAGAGTGAAATTCTTTGCTTTGAGCTTCCGCAGGGCGCGGTAGGTTTCCATCGCCTTTTCGTAATTTCCCGGCACGCGCCGTATCTCATCGTGCCTATTCCCCAGGTCGTCAAGAGAGAGGTTTACCACGATATTTGACTTACCGCAGAAAGAGAGCAGTTCCTCTACATTGCCCGGGATGTTGTGAGAAAGTATTCCGTTCGTCGGGATGTTTATGACAGCGGGAGCACACCTGGAGTAAAAACTCTTTATGATATCCACGGCGTCTTTTCGCAGGAAAGGTTCCCCCCCACTAAAAGTAACCCAATAGGGGGAGTGTTTGAGCGAGGCAAAAGTGCGGTCAAACTCTTCTGCGGTGAACTCTTCCGCTTTCCTTTCCCATACGTTGCAGGTCTTGCAGCGCGAATTGCATTTATAGGTGACGCTCACCGTATAGCTGAAAGGCAGCGCCCGCGGAACGCCAAACATTTTCAGGCTCTTATAGTAAGGTATTTTAGCAAGCAGTCTCAGCATAATTGTCCTTTATCTGTCAAAACTTTTTTGTAGTGCCGATAACTTCCCATACAGCGGGATTCTTTCTCAAAATATAGAAATCCCAGATTCCGAGCAACCTGCCCAGGACCTCAAGCCCGACTGCAGAGAACGTAAAAACCAATTCTTTGCCGGAAAATTTCAGATTCTTTAATACCAACCGGAGGATGCGGAGACCGCTCATGCTTGAAGCGGCATATCCCTCGGTTTTCTTAACCCACAGGTGCCCGCAATAAATACGCCTTCTTTGCTTTAAAAAATCCTTCACGGTCAGTGGAGCACGATTATAGACAACCGCTTCCGGGCAGTATTTAAGCCTAAGTCCTTTGGCGCGGATAGCCGCTTCTATGCTCAACTCGTCAACGGCGGTCTCAATCGGAATCGGCCCAATTACATTCCTAAACGCAATAAGCTCGCCGAGTTTGGGAAATTGCATGGCAAGCTCGTGATGCAGGCCCCAGAGCAAGTGCGCGGTGAAACCCAGAAGCGTATTCCTGTCGTTGACCGGCACGGGATGCCCGCCGGTCATGCCAACCCCGGCATCCAGGAAAGGGCTTAAAAGTTCTTCTATTGCGTTCTCAAATGGTTTTGTGTCGCCTCCGGCGACCACTAATACTTCACCAGACGCGTCCTTCATGAACAGGTTTATTGCCGAAGCTTTGCCTTCGCGTTTCTGTTGAAGAAGCAGTCTGACCTTCTGATTGCGCTTTGAATATTCCCGGACTATCCGCTCTGTGCCGTCAGTACAACCAGAACAAACGACAACAATCTCCAAAACCTGCGTTTCTTTTGTTTTCTGAGATAGAATAGAGGCAAGCGCCGCCCCGATAATTCCTTCCTCGTTATAAGCCATCACACCTATGGAGACTTTGATCATAACTTTGGCCGCACCACGACAAAGACTGTAAAAATACCGACAAGCGTCAAGAGCGATATAAGCATTCCGAGATAGAAACGACCTTTGCCGAAGACAAATTCGACGCTGTGCGTTCCTTTTGTCAGATGCACCGCGCGCATGGCGCCATAGGCCTGATACATCTTGACCCTTTCCCCGTCAACATAGGCCTCCCATTCGGGATAATATATATCTCCAAGGAAGAGCATGCAATCCACGGGCGCGTTCGCCAGCAGGACAACATTGTTTGGGGTATATGAAGTTATCCTTACCTCGCTGCCGTTAATCTTCAACGGCTCTATTTTCTCCTTAACCTCTTCCTGAAGAATCATTGTTTTAACCGGGTTATAGCCCGGGTCTTTGAACTTATCCGCAATCTCTTTGGGAGTTTTCAGGACCATTACCTCGCCGGCGAGGAAAGCCCTCGGATACTGCATAACATTTTCGTAGATATTCAAATTCGCTTCGGAAACAGGCTTCAGCATGAGGTGATTTAACTTTTCGAGCGATATGAGATATTTTACGTTGAGCAGGGCAAGATAATTAAGATTATTCATGACCCCCTGCTCGCGCATTTCGTAATAATTCTTCAGCGGGGCGCTGTGATACCCTTCAACGCTCTCTATTTTCTCGGCGGTAAACCAGTTTAACATAGATAGCTGTCCTGTAGGAAACACCCTAAAAGGAGAACTGTTGTTCTGTTTCGCGAGTACCGAGACTATTTCAGCCCTTACAGGATCATCCTGTTTCTTTTCAACGAGTTTGAACTGATCCCAAAAAGTAAGCATATCTACTGCAAAGAGCGCAACCAGCATAATCGTGAGAATAATTTTATTTATCTTTCCAAAGAAGGCGAGGACAACAAGGGCGGAGGCAAAAGCAAAAACGGCAGAGAATTTAAGCATATCCTCGGAGATCATCTTGTAGATTTGAGGTATATAATCCGCGACCTTATATCCGTGTTCCACGAAACTGACTTTAATACCGTTCCACGCTTTCATGGATTCCATCATAGAAGCGGGATTCCCGGTGAAGACAACGTAGACGATAAAAGATGCGAGGACTAAAATGCCAAGCCCAATGAAGAAAGCAAAATGGTTCCTGTTCTCTTCCGGCTTCCTTTCCTTTGCGGCAAGACGCAGGAGAAAGTCAATGCCGAAAGCCGAGAGCACAATCACAGAAAAAGCAAAGAAGCAGAGCCATCTTGCCGCGCTTCTGAATCCATTAATAACCGGAATGTGATAGAGAATCTTGTACAGCGGTGTGAAACCGCCAAACGACAGTATGAGTACGACAAAGGCAAGAATCGAGAAAAAGGCAACCTTTTTATCCCGCATTTTGAAAAATACAGCAGTAAAAGCCGGAATCAGAGGTACGATTCCAAATGCAGTAGTATTCAGCCAGAATTGACTGTGGCCCCAATAGGGCGGAGGCAATAAACCGAAGAATCTCGGGTAAATATAAATAATCAGTTCTGCAGGGTGAAAAGACCATGAGGTAAAGAACTCATACGACGAACCCGCTCTAAACGTATTTCTTATGAAGAAGAAAGACTCCATTATTTGTGGTGCAGAAACAAGAGGTGCCATTGCCACCGCGGCGCCAAAATACAGTATCATCTTTTTCGGGGCGCTCTCCGCGAAAAGCTTGTAGAGAAGGTAAAGAAACATACAAATAATAGTGTAGAGCATCAATTGATATACACCCAACAAAGACATACCCCCCAGCACGCAGCCGGAAAGCACAAAATAGACAAGCTTGCCGGTCCTAAAACCCCTTTCATAAAAGAAGAAAACCACCGGGATAAGCGCAATCGAAGCAATGTTATACATATGCCCGGGATTAGTGAGCGTGATTATATCGCCGCAGTGCATGAAGAAAATACCGCCGATAACCGCCGCTATCCGAGAAACTCCGAGTTCGGCGAGGAAGAGATACATGAAAAAACCGGCGAGAAATATAGCTATGCAGAACTCCGACTTGCCGAGCTGTTCCTGGTTAAACCCGAGCAGGTGGTACATGAAATAGACCGGATGAATTGTGACATTTGCGTTCATGGAAGCCAGGCAGGGCATACCTCCCAGCAGGTAAGGATTCCAGAAAGGCATTTCATGCCTGTTCCTAATTGAATCAACCATAAAGACCGTGCCGGGATCACCTTGCATTATCGCGTCCCCGCGGCCGAACCTCATATCCGGTTGTCCTGTAATCCAGATAAACCAGGCAGCGGTTATCGCGACAAAAACAAGCAAAGGTATCTTATGAGTCCCCAGCCAGGTGATGAAGCTTTTCATTTGAGCTCCTTCTTTCCCGCGGCGTTGAGCAGGCTTCCGGCCAGTATTATCTCCCTCTGCCTGGCATTTAGAGTAATCTTTGCCTTAAACGTTTCTTTCTTCGTCAGGTTGTTTACAGTAAGTTCTTCGCCGCTTAAACCTGTTTTAAATCCTCTTATCTCAAGCGTGTCCCCCGCCGAGAGCTTTTCGTAATCTGATTCCGAAGCAAAAGTAAGGGGCAGGATGCCAAAATTAATAAGATTGGCCATGTGTATCCTCGCGAACGATTTTGCTATGACCGCCTTCACGCCGAGATATTTCGGAGCTATCGCGGCGTGCTCGCGGCTTGAGCCCTGACCATAGTTTGCTCCTCCGATTATGAAACCGCCGCCGGCCTCAAGGGCCTTTTTGGCGAAATCCTTGTCGAATTTGGAAAAGACAAACTGCGAGATTGCGGGTATATTCGAGCGGAGCGGCAGTATCTTCGCGCCGGCAGGCATAATGTCATCTGTCGTTATGTTGTCTCCGAGTTTTATCAGGACACTGCCCAAAACATTCTCTTCCGGAACATTGAAGGCCGGAAGGGGCTTTATGTTCGGCCCGCGGATAACCTCAACCTTTTCAGGAGATGCCGAGGGGGCAAGAATAAGGGAATCATCAATATCAAGAACAGCGGGAAGCTTGATTTCCGGAAGAGCCCCCAACTCCGAAGGATCGGAGAAAACGCCTAAGAGCGCGCTATAAGCGGCGGTCTCAGGGCTTACAAGGTATACGGAAGCATCCGCGGTGCCGGAACGCCCTTTAAAGTTACGGTTAAAAGTGCGGAGCGTCACGCCGCCGGAGCAGGGCGCCTGCCCCATTCCGATGCAGGGGCCGCAAGCCGTTTCCAAGACCCTCGCTCCTGTCTTAATTAAGTCCGCTAGCACTCCGTTTCGAGCGAGCAGTTCCAGAACCTGTCGCGAGCCTGGTGCCACCGCAAAACTCACATTCGCGCTTATCTTTTTCCCTTTAACAATATGCCATACAGCCATCAGGTCGCGGTAGGAAGAATTCGTGCAGCTGCCTACTATGACCTGGTCGACTTTAATGCCTTTCAAAGCGCTGACCGCGGAAACATTATCAGGGCTGTGCGGTTTTGCAGCCAGCGGAACGAGCCCCGCGAGGTCAACAACTATTGTCTCGTCGTATTCAGCATCCTTATCGGCGAGCAGCTCTACCCAGTCCTTCTCCCTCTTTTCCAGTTTAAGGAAAGCTTTTGTAACGCCGTCGGAAGGAAAAATAGAACAGGTGGCGCCGAGTTCCGCGCCCATATTGCAGATGGTAGCGCGGTCAGGCACCTCAAGAGCGGATACACCTTCACCCGCGTATTCAAAGACCTTTCCGACGCCGCCTTTTACGGTCAGTCGCTTCAATAATTCGAGGATAACATCTTTCGCCGAGACACGGGCAGGAAGATTGCCCCTGAGTTCAACCTTAACAACCTTCGGCATAGCGAGATTGAAGGGTTCTCCGGCCATTGCAAGCGCGACATCAAGCCCCCCCGCGCCTATAGCCAGCATTCCTACGCCGCCCGAGGTCGGAGTGTGAGAATCGGAACCGAGCAGGGTCTTCCCGGGCGCGGCAAAGCGCTCGGTGTGCAGCTGGTGGCAGATGCCGTTGCCTGGCTTGGAAAAATAAATGCCGTGCTTCGAGGCAAAAGTCTGGAGAAAAAGGTGGTCGTCGAAGTTCTCGAAACCTTCCTGCAGGGTGTTGTGGTCAACATACGAGACGGAAAGCTCCGTCTTTACCTTCGGCAGTTTCATGGCTTCAAACTGCAGGTACGCAAGCGTTCCTGTGGCATCCTGGGTCAGGGTCTGGTCTATTTTAATAGAAATATCAGAACCAGCTTTAAGCTCGCCGGATACAAGGTGTTTCCGGATTATCTTTCTTGTTATGTTTTCTCCCATTTTCTCCCGCCCTAAATGTGTTGTTCCGTTTTTCCGGCACTGCTCTTGCTTTGTATCTCAATCAGCTCGTACAAGCTTGAGCCCAGGCCGTACTTCTCGGCTTGTTCTATGGTAAGGTTCGTATCTCTTTTGTTAACCTTGCTAAGAACTTCCCCCGCTTCCTTCAAACCGTTGTCCTCGGCCCGAGACTGCGGCAGAGGTTTTGCTCTGTTTACCATATCAAGAGAGGCGCGGTCAACCGCCACCAGGTCATCGCTGATGAGTATTCCCTGGTCCTGAACCACCGGAGTATCCGCCACCGGCATGCAGTCGCATTCCGGCTGAACTTCCATGATGAAATTAACATAGATAATCTTCTTCGGCTTGAAAGTGCTTATAACCGCCTTTGAGGCTTCTGCTATATGTATGGCAAGCCGCTCGGAGGTAATCGGCATGCTGAGAGCTTCTTCCGGGCAGATCCTCGCGCAGCGGCCGCAAATCCAGCAGAGGTCCTTGTTAACCTTGACCGACTCATTCTTCTTCAGAGTAATTGACTTTGTCGGGCAGACTTTTTCGCAGCGCCCGCAGTAGGTGCACTTCCCCTTCTGCCATTCCGGCGGAGTCGCGCTGACAGAGTGCAACCTTCCCCTGTTGTTATGGCCGCAGTGTGTGTGTGGACTTACGCCGCCCATGCCCATATTCTTTATGGCCCCGCCGAAGCCCGCCTGGATGTGCCCCTTAAAATGGGAGAGCACAACCATCGCGTCGGCGTGATAAATAGCCCCGGCAACATCAATTTCCTGAATGTGTTTTGCCCCGGGCACCTTTACCGTTACGGCATCCTTCCCGAAAAGCCCGTCTGCCACGATAACCGGAGCCCCGCAGGTAAGGTGCGTGTAGCCGTTATATGCGGCCACCTCAAGGTACTCGAGCGATTCTATACGGGTCGTGTCAGTGACAAATGGCCTGCCGCCGGCGGCTTTGACCGCGTCCACGGTTTTTCTGACAAAGACGGGACGGACGGTCCGAAAACAGCCTTGCGAGCCGAAGTGTATCTTTACCGCGACCTTTCCTTTCGAAGATATATACTTTTCCAACCCCGCTCTGGCAAGCAATTCCTCATACTTGTAAGGCAGTGAATAATTCACATCCCAGACAACGCTTCTCGCAGATGTATAGTAAACCTTTGCTTTTGTCATTAATCCTCCCGGGAGACTTTAGCTGTTTTTCGACAGATATCTTCCGAACGTTCCGAGAATCTTCCCTCTGTCAAGAGCAAGTTTCCCGTTCACAAAAACATATCTTATTCCTTTCGGGTACGAAAAAGGCTTTTCGAAAGTGGATGTGTCCTTTATTTTATCCCTGTCAAATACT
Source organism: Candidatus Firestoneibacteriota bacterium (assembly GCA_903916325.1). GTDB lineage: Bacteria > Oederibacteriota > D2-FULL-39-29 > D2-FULL-39-29 > CAIOVX01 > CAIOVX01. The sequence continues at coordinate 6,901 of CAIWWK010000193.1, read as the reverse complement.
ACTATATCGGCCTTCTTGCCTTCACCCAGGACTCCCCTGTCGGATAGGCCGAGTATACTTGCCGGCAGGGCCGTCATTTTGTAAATACCCTTTTCAAGACTTAGAACTTTCTTTTTCCTTACATACCTCGCAAGAACCCTGGGGAAGGTGCCAAAGTTCCTCGGGTGCGTCCTGTTCCCGTCATTTCCTTTCACGCTCAGAGCAAATCCGTCGCTTCCGACGCACACCCTTTCATTCCTCATAATAGCCACAAGATCCGACTCCAGCATAGAGTGATTAACCATTGTCGCATTGCGGTCAAGTTCTATTATTCTGAAAGCCGCTTCCTGCCAGGTAAGCTTCCATTTCGAAGCCAGCATTCCCAGGTCCTTTCCTGCAAGAGAATTCTCGCAGCAGGAGGCAATGACAATATTCCCGGGCTTAACCCCGTTAATCAGCGCTTCTCCCCTCTCCATCTCTTCTGCAATTTTTGACTTGAGAGAACGGTTTTTCAGGAAGCGCGCTACATCCCCTCCATCAGCCGCCCACGCAGGAAGGAGCGCGGTCACAACAGTGAAAGAAGCGGTATATGGATACTGGTCCGCCGAAACGCGCACCCCTTCTGACAAAGCGGCTGCCATTTTTTCAAGGAGTATCTTTGACTTGCCCTGGGCGTAACTGCCCTGACATTTGAGATGCGAGATGTGAACGTTTGCTCCGGAAGACCTGCCTATGAGCAGGGCTTCGTCGACAGCCTTGAGCAAGGTCCTGCTCTCTCCCCTTATGTGAGTCGCGTAAATCCCTCCATGCTCCGCAGCAACCGCAGCAAGTGCGGAGAGTTCTTTTATATCGGAATAAAACCCGGGCGGGTAGATAAGCCCGGAAGAAATGCCGAAAACCCCTTCATACATGGAAGCGCGTAAATGTTTCTTCATTTTTTCCATCTCAGCGCGACCCGGACGGCGCCTCTCAAAGCCCATAGCAACAGCCCTTAGCGTGCCATGCCCCACGTAAGAAGCTATATTATTGAAGAGGCCTTTTCTTTCAAGCGAAGCGTAAGTTCCGCGAAAACCTGTTTTAAAAACTCCACGCTTTGGAACTTTTGGAGTCCACTGGCAAATAAGATCATAAGACCATTTATTAATGACCGGGGCTATCGAAAAACCGCAGTTACCGACCACTTCCGTGGTGACTCCCTGCCGCAACTTGCTGTCAAAATAACCAGGAAGGACAAGAACCGTATCGGTATGGCTGTGCGCGTCAATAAAACCGGGGCAGACAACATCCCCGTTAACGTCAAACTCTTTCTTACCTGCAAGAGATCTTCCGATACCCTGGATAAGCCCGTTCTTTACGCCTACATCCCGGTTTGAAACGCCGGAACCCAGCCCGTCATAAACCGCGCCATTCTTAATGACTATATCATACATGCTGAATCTCCCGTTTCCGCGCGCATTGCAGGCAACACGGACCGCGCAGGGAGCTTGCCGAACTTGATGTCATTTAGCATCCTTTCCGCTGCAGACGGTGTAGACGGCCTTGATAGAAGCATAAGAGTGAAGCGAGACATAATACGCTGTTTTTGAGATGCCGGTAAGGGCCGCTGCATAAAAAACCACCTGCGCGGCAAAGATAAAAATAAAGAATAAATCCGTTGTGATAAGCAATAGATTAAGAACAAAAAGAAGGAAAATCGCGATGCCGGATGAAGGCAGCAGAATATTGTCGAAAAGAGCGCAGAGCCACGAGTTAAACTTCTTTTTTCTGAAGAGTTCTTTCATCGAGCTTCCGGAGCCGAGAGCAAGAGCGAGTTCCCGCGCCTCTTCTTCCGCAAGCACTCCGGCTTTGCCGTGAAGTTCAAGTTCTGCCACTGCGAGCGGCTCAAAGCGCGAGGCATAGCCGTTAAAGAGCGACCTAAGCGGCACCGCGGAGCTTCCCGCCGAACCTGCCGGAATCCCGTCCACCGCGCTTTTTCTGAAAGCGTAAAGCAGTGCATTCGCGGAGACTACCAGCCCGGCGGCATCAAGCAGACGGGTCACATACTCGCTATACGCTTCTATTACATTAAGGCCGCCGCGGTAATTATCATGGCCGCCGGTATAAATAGCTTTCCCGGAAACAGCCCCGGTTTTCGCATCGGCGAACTTCCTTAGAATATTTTTTGCCGCGTAAGGATCAAGCTTAGACGCAGTATCCGTGACAATCACGGCTTCGCCGTTGCATTCGGTCACGCACAGGACCATGGTTTCGGCCGGTGTCTTTTTTTCGGCAGGATAAAACAGTTTTACTCCCTTCTTAAAATACCCTGAGACCAGAGACTCAACCGATGAATCGCGCTCGTTTACGGCAACGACCAGTTCCAGGGATGCCCCGGTAGGTTCAAGCGAAAGACAGTTTTCTATCTTGGATTTCAGCTGTTTTAGGTTTTGGCCGTAGAGTATCATCAGAGACGCGGAAGGTATTTCTCCCGCGGTGGAGCGTGTTTTTCTCTTAAAAAGCCCGAGAATCTTCAGGTAAACAGGGAAAAGCAGGTAAAGCAGGGCCATAATAAATACCACAAGCTTGAATATGAAGTTAAAAATAACCGTCATGGCTAAAGTATAGCAAACCAGGGCCTTAAAGTAAACAACCGCGGCCTTTTGGGCCGCGGCTGCTGTTACTCAAATAACCTGCTGCTTTAATCGGGCATTTTTTCCAACATTTGCATTTCACCTTTTATCCTGTCAACTTCAGAATCCGTCGGGTTATAGAGCAAGTACTTCTTCCAAATATCCAGGGTCTTTTTCTTCTCCCTGTAAATATTGGCGTAGATAATGCCGAGATTCTTGTAGGGGGACGAGAAACCAGGGTCCATATTAATGGCATCGAGGTATTCCTTTTCGGAGTAACCAAAGAGTTTCCTGGTTGCGGCGGAAACAGGGCGCCCGGCCCTCATATCCTCATTGAGCATCTGCCCGGCGTAAAGGTCATAGGTCCAGCCCTGGTTGAATCTGGCTTTCGCGTAAATTGTGACAAGCTCGGACTCAAACGAGTTTGGATCGTAATATTTCGGTTCGGCGCGCCTCAGTACATATCTGGCCCAGGCCCGGTCGTTTTCGGCTTTCAGTTCCTCAACTTTAACATCCTGTCTTATGTCAAAGGCTATCCTTAACAGCCCAGAGGCCAGCAATTTGTAATCCTTGTCCATACTGGGATCGCGCGGTCCGGAGAAATACATCCTTCTTCCCGGGTTCGCTTCAAGGAACTGCCTGATAGGGTAATTCACCCCGTCGTAAAGCGGAAATGGGACATTTACCTCTTTCATCCTGTACCTGAGCTGGTCGCAGTACCAGGGATAGGTAAGTTTTTCCTGATCTATCACATAAATATTCGGCCTTCTCTTATCAACCATCTGGTAGTAATCAAGGCCCATAGAGAGCGTATCACCGCTGACCACCATTATTGAACCGTGCGGCTCGTAGCGGATCATATTGCCGCAGAAATCATAAAGCAGCCAATTCTGCGACTTGTTCGGAAGTCTTGAGTTGGGACCAACAGTCAGCACAAGAAGTATCACAAGCACTGAGCCGACTATTATCTTTCTGGCGTTCTTGCCGGACCACCCAAGAAGAGCTTCATAGCCTGCCGCGACAAAGACCGCGAAGATAAGGAAGGATGTTATGTACATCCTCTGGATGACATGCAGGACAACTTTATCCCTCACAATATCAAAGAGGCCGAGGAAAATAAAACTCATAAACAGATAAGTGATAATAAGCAGAACAAATTCTTCTCTCTTCTTCCTGAACAGGCGAATAATTCCGAGTATCCCCGCGAAGAAACCAAGGCTGGAATAGAAAGCGAGGAAAACCAGTTGTCCCGCAACCGGAATATTGGTGAGGGATTTCCAGTTTATGTCCGGAGCGACGCCGGCAAAAGAAAGCAGCCTGCTGACGCTGACTCCGAGGAACTCGTTGCAGAGCGAGCGGGTATAAAGGTATGCCTGCCCAAGTTCAATGTCGAAGAACTGTTCAATATGAAAACCGGCAGGAGGGTAATTTTTCCTAAGGAGCATGTGCATGAAATTTTCGACGTTTACCGGATTGTCCCAATTCAGCGGAGGATGAGCCGAAGCCGCAAAAGGGAGGTAGATATAGAAAAGCATGCCGGCAAGAGCCACAACCGCGCCCAGCATCAAAGCAAGCCCCCCTTCCAGGAAGTAGGTGCCGCGGTCAGGCATATTGAAAGCCTTGTGGTAGCGCGACATATATAGCAGAAGGACAAAAACGCCCGGGCCGATCAGAATGATGGTATGGTGGTGCGAGATGCCGAGGCCGACAACGAAGAACATAATCAGAAAAGACTTCAGGTCCTTTTTCTCCTTAAAGACCAGGAACATGTAGACAGTGAGAAAGATGAAGAAATTATTGAGGCAAAAGACTTCGGCCACAACAGAGTATTCCCAGACAATAGGGACAAAAGCCAGCGTAAGCAGACCTAGTATGCGCGCTGACCTGCTCTCCAGGAGTTTTTCAAGTATTTTATAGAAAAAGAAGAGCGAAAGAATTGAAAAGAAGACAGACATAGCATTCACTCTGCAGGCAATATTGCTTAACGGCATGTAGGTGAAAACTTTCCCGAGAAGAGTGTATAACGGATACCCCGGCTCATGGGCCACGCCCAGCACGTATGAAGCCACCACCATCTCCGAGGAGTCTCCGGTGGCGGTGATACACGGAGCCAGCGAGAACATATACGCGGCTCCGATAACCAGAAGAGTAATGATATGTATATATTTTTTCATTTAGCCCCTCAGCCTGCTGTACGGTGCGAGTACTGACCCTTGTCCCAGCACCGCTGCTCCGGCGATGGAAGACGAAGCACCCACTTTGACGCCGCCTGCAAGCACGCAATCAGAAATAAAACAATTATCCCCTATTTTGACATTATCCCATAATACGGCACGTTCAACCACACAATTTTTTCCAATCACGCAGTTTTTCCCGAGTACGGAAAGCTCGCCTATCCTGGAATTATCTCCTATAACGCACCCGCCGGCTATGCAAGAAGGCTTAACTGCACGGGCGCCTTTCCCGAACTTCACATTCTTCCCGAGAGGTTCAAGGCCTTTAACCTTGAAAGTTCCTTCCAAAACATCTCTGCTGGTCCCTGCGTATTTCGCCACAGTCCCCAGGTCCATCCAGTAAATATTACGCGAAACAAAACCGAAAAAACCCGCGCCGATGAACTGCGGAAAAATGTCCCGTTCTATAGAGTACACCTTTCCGTCTTCCATAAGGTTCAGCATTCCCGGCTCTACCAGGTACACTCCCGCGTTAATATTCAGCGTTCTGCCGGCTACTTCCTCCGGAGAAGGTTTTTCAAGAAAACTTTTCACCGCGCCGCCGCGCTCTGTCTCCACAACGCCGTACGCGGAAGGATTGTTTACCGGGGTAAGCGCAATGGTTGCCCTGCTTTTCTTCTGCCTGTGAAATCTCAGCATCTTTGTCAGATTAAGGTCAGTGATAATATCGCCGTTCATCACAACAGTGGTCCCGTCTATGAACTGTTCCGCCCGCTTTACCGCCCCGCCGGTGCCGAGAGGGCTTTTCTCATAAATATAATCAATCTTCATTCCCTGAAAACTGCGCCCTATGACTTTCTTGAGGATATCCGGCTTGTAGCAGGCGCTGAGGATGACTTCCCTGACGCCGTGGGACTTGAGCCAGTTCAGGACGAGAAACATCATCGGACGGTTGACGATCGGAACAACCGCTTTTGGCACATGAAGTGTAAGTGGCCTAAGCCTTGTTCCCTCGCCGCCAACCAGGACTATTGCTCTCAAATTGCCTCCGCGTTCTTGACCTTTTTTGGTTAGAGTTTTCCTTTGATAATCCCTGAAATCTTTGCGGCCACCTGCTCAATGGTAAGCCCTGTCGTATCAAGAGTCACCGCGTCATTCATTTTAATAAGCGCGCCGAAGGGCCTTTCCCTGTCGCGCCTGTCGCGCTCTTCTATGTCTTTCCTGACCTGCTCCTGCCCGGTCTTGATTCCCTTACCGGAGAGCTCCTTAAAGCGCCTCTCTGCCCGCTCCTCAACAGAAGCATCCAGATAAATCTTCACTTCAGCGTCAGGGAAGACCATGGAACCTATATCTCTGCCGTCCATTATGACTCCGCCGGCCTTTCCCATCTCCTGCTGTTTTTTTACCAGGGCTGCCCTGACACCGCGAGAGTCGGCAATATCAGAGGAGGCCTTTGAAACTTCCGGAAGCCGTATCTCATCAGTCACCTCGGCTCCGTCCAGAAAGACCTTAAGCCGGTCGCCGTACACAAAGTCAATCTTGGTTCTGCCTGCGAGTTCCGAGAGAGCCGCTTCGTTCTTCCTGTCCGTTCCTTCGCCAAGGGCTTTTAGGGTCACGGCCCGGTACATGGCTCCCGTATCAATATAATGAAAACCCATGCCCGAGGCAACAAGTTTGGCAATCGTACTCTTTCCCGAGCCCGCGGGCCCGTCAATAGCGATGACCGGTTTTCTCTTCATCTGATTCCGAAAACTCCTCGTGAACGTTTTTTGATTACGCAGATTACAAAAACAGATTACACAGATTAGACCATTCTCAACCGGGAGGCCAGGCGAGGTGCCTGCCGCCGAGCAGGTGCATATGGATGTGAAACACGGACTGCCCGGCTTCGGCATTGGTGTTCATCACAAGCCTGAAACCGCGGGAATCAATGTTCCTTTCCTTTGCTATCTTTGAGGCGGTTTCATACATACGGAAGAGAGCTTCCTTGTGAGCGGCTGTAAGGTCAAGAACCGTGGGAATATGCTCCCTGGGTATTATCAGTACATGAACCGGGGCTTTCGGTTCAACATCCTCAAAAGCGACAACCAGTTCATCTTCATAAACAATCCTGCTGGGAATCTGCTTCCCGGCTATTTT
>CAIWWK010000192.1 GCA_903916325.1 Candidatus Firestoneibacteriota bacterium | reverse complement strand
TTATTTTCCGGCCTCTCAGCAACCTGAAGAGCAGCCCAGAGAGCCGCCCCGCTGGAGATTCCGACAAGGATACCCTCTTCTTTTGCCAGTCTTCTTGCGGTAATGCCGGCGTCTTCATTCGCCACCTGTACTATTTCATCAATAATCTTTCCGTTGAAAACTCCTGGGACAAATCCGGCCCCTATTCCCTGTATCTTGTGCGGGCCGGGCTTTCCGCCGGATAAAACCGGAGAATCTTTCGGCTCGACAGCTATAACTTTTACGCCCGGAATCTTTTTCTTCAACACCTCTCCGACCCCTGTAACGGTGCCGCCGGTCCCGACCCCGGCTATAAAGATGTCTACTTTCGCATCCGTATCCTTAATGATCTCTTCGGCAGTGGTCTTTCTGTGTATCTCCGGGTTTGCCGGGTTGTTAAACTGCTGGGGCACGAAGCTGTTAGGAGTGGATGCGGCAAGCTCGTCGGCTTTCGCGATTGCGCCCTTCATCCCCTTGCTTCCTTCGGTAAGGACTACCTCCGCTCCGAGAATCTTCAGCAGCTGCCTTCTCTCCACGCTCATAGTTTCGGGCATGGTAAGTATCAGCTTGTAGCCTTTTGCCGCGGCCGTAAACGCGAGGGCTATGCCCGTATTGCCGCTGGTCGGTTCTATTATCACGGAGTTTTTGTTCAACAACCCCTTCTTCTCCGCATCCTCTATCAGCGCTACCCCGATTCTGTCCTTCACGCTGGAGAGAGGATTAAAGGACTCCAGCTTTACAAGAATGACCGCCGATTTTGTTTTCTGCAGCCGGTTGAGCTTCACTAGCGGAGTGTTGCCTACTGTCTTTGTAATATCTTCAAATATTCTGGCCATATTTTTCTCCTGTCAACTGATTTTTGTGCCGCTATTTTCCTGATTTCTCAAGCGCCTGCTCAAGGTCGGCAATAATATCAGTAACATTCTCAAGACCTATGGAGAGCCTGATGAAGTCCGGCGTCACGCCGGTAGCGAGCTGCTCCGCCGCGGAAAGCTGCTGGTGGGTAGTTGTCGCCGGGTGAATTGCCAGAGATTTCGCGTCGCCCACATTTGCCAGGTGAGAGACAAGCTGAAGCGAGTTGATGAACTTCTTGCCGGCTTCAAGGCCGCCCTTTATGCCGAAACCGATTATCGCGCCTGCCCCTTTCTTAAGATACTTGCTTGCGCGCGCTTTTTCAGGGCTTGTCGCAAGGCCGGGGTAATTCACCCAGCCGACCTTGGGATTTTTCTCAAGGTACTGTGCGACAGCCAGGGCGTTCTCCGCGTGACGCGGGAGACGCAAGTGCAGAGTTTCAAGCCCCTGCAGAAAAAGGAACGAGTTAAAAGGCGAGAGCGCCGGCCCCAGGTCGCGAAGCAGCACAACGCGCGCCTTTATAATGTAAGCGATATTGCCGAGTGGCTTCAGCGCTTCGACAAATTTAAGGCCGTGGTAACTGGGATCCGGATCCGCAATGAGCGGGAACTTGCCGTTGGTCCAGTCGAATTTCCCGGAATCGACGATAAGGCCGCCGAGCGAGGTGCCGTGCCCGCCGATGAATTTCGTGGCCGAGTAAACGACTATATCCGCGCCAAAGTCAATGGGCCTTACCAGGTACGGAGAAACTGTGTTGTCAACAACCAGCGGTATTCCGTGTTTGTGCGCGACTTTCGCGACGCCTTCGATATCGGCCACATCCAGTTTCGGGTTGCCGATGGATTCCGCGTAAACAGCCTTGGTCTTCGGAGTGATTGCTTTCTCAATCGCGTCAAGGTCGTTTGATTTTACAAACTTCACCTTGATACCAAACTTCGCGAAAGTGTAGTGAAAGAGATTGTAGGTCCCGCCGTAGAGATTATCTGCCGAAACTATCTCGTCTCCGGCCTGCGCTATATTTAAGAGCGCGAGCGAGATAGCCGACGAGCCGCTGGCCACAGCGAGCGCGCCCACTCCCCCGTCAAGAAGGGCTATCCTTTTCTCAAGCACATCCGTGGTCGGGTTCATAAGGCGCGTGTAAATATTGCCGAACTCCGTCAATCCGAAAAGCCTCGCAGCGTGGTCGGTGTCCTTGAACTGATACGAGGTGGTCTGATATATAGGTACCGCCCTTGACCCTGTTGTAGGATCCGGCTCCTGCCCGCCGTGCAATGCCAGCGTTTCTATCGTTAACTTCGTGTCGATTTTGCTCATTATGTTATCTCCTTTGTTGCTGAATTTTTTTGATTTCCGAAAAAGTCGACAGACATAGTAGACTTTTGTCTAAAAAAAATATCCTAGATCGCGTAGTTCACGGCCTCATTGCTCTGAGCTTTCACTCTGTCAACAAGATCCTGATACGTTGTCTTGTCGACCACTTCATTTATCTTTTCCCGCACCTCCTGCCACACACCCTTCAGCACACAGCCGTTTTCAAAATCGCATTTTGTATAACAAGACTTGCTTACGCAAGTTATTGGGGATGTAAGACCTTCAATAAGCCGGACTATTTCCCCGAGAGTGATTGCCGAAGGCGCCTTCGCCAGCCAGACCCCGCCCTTTGGCCCTCTCACCGTATTTATGTATCTTGCGTTCTTGAGCAGCGTGATAATCTGTTCCAGATACCTTTCCGGTATATCCTGGCGCTTGGCAATATCTTTTATCTGGGTCACACCCTTTCCATAAGCAAGGGCGAGATCCAAGATTATTTTTGTCGCGTAGTCGCCTTTAAAAGTTATTTTCATTTTTCTCTTCCCTACTTTGTCTATCGTCTTACTCGACTATAGCAAAACTTCTTTTTTTTGTCAAGTTCTTTTTTTCTATTTTGTGTAGGAACTCAGCGTATTAGCGAAAAGCCTTTTCCCTGTATATCTTTTTTGCTATAAACTTATTGATTACTTATTCTTTGTAATTCTTCACAAAGC
>CAIWWK010000191.1 GCA_903916325.1 Candidatus Firestoneibacteriota bacterium | reverse complement strand
GTGATGAAATGCACTTCCGGAAGCATAACTGTCAACGGCAGAGTGGCGCCGCTTCTTGAACTTGGCGCCGGGTTTAACCACGAACTGACCGGCAGAGAGAACATCATTCTTAACGCGGTTCTGCTTGGATTGAATATCTCCGAAGTAAAAGAAAGGATGACTTCTATAATTGCGTTTTCTGAACTCGGTGATTTTATTGACCAGCCGATAAGGGTTTACTCCAGCGGGATGCTTGCAAGGCTTGGTTTTTCCGTGGCAGCTCATTTGAATTATGAAATACTGCTTGTAGATGAGGTGCTCGGAGTCGGCGACCAGCAGTTTCAGAAAAAGTGCTACGATAAGATACTTGAATCTAAGCAGGCGGGGATGACAATTGTCTTTGTTTCGCATTCCATGCCTGAAATAGAGAAGGTATGCGGGCGTGTTATCTGGATAGAGAATCACACGGTGAAACAGATTGGCGAGACCAAGCAAGTCATAGACGCCTATATAAAGGCTCAGGAGAACCATGGCTGACCGGTCATCTTTTGAAAATGATATCAAAGAGAACCTGAAAAAGGCAAAGGCCGGCAATCTGGAAAAGAAAGATGTCTCGGGCGTTATCCGGCATTCCGGCATCGGGATAAGAGACATTTTGCTCAAGACCGTCAATAAAATTAAGTGGATAAAGAATATCCCTGTGTTTGGAAAAGCCGCGCAGTGGCTTTACTGGCTGTTAAAAGCTCCCAGGATGGTGAAGCATCTCTTGATAGACCTGGAGGAATTAGCAGCCGTTTCCAGGCAGAAAGAGAGCTCTCTCCAGTGTGATGTTGATGAATTGCGCGCAAAGCTTCAACTTGCGAGGACGGCTGTCGCCGGCAATGCTGAAATCCTTGCCGGGATCATGAAAAGCCGTGAAGCTAAAGCCGGGCCGGATGCATTGCTGGCGCAAAAGGCCAAGGAGCTTTCCTCGCAGTCTGCGGATGATTTCTATTTTGAATTCGAGAACAAATTCAGGGGCAGTAAAGCAGCCATCAGGGAGCGGCAGAAACAGTATCTGCCGAATGTATTAACGCTTGGCAGGAAGCCGGAAGAACTCAAAGTCCTTGACCTTGGTTCCGGAAGGGGGGAATGGCTTGAACTGCTCAGGGAGCACAATATTCCGGCCGCCGGAATTGACCTAAACGGCAGGATGGTCAAAGAATGCCTCAAGCTCGGGCTCAATGTGAAGGAAGGCGACGCGATAAGCTTTCTTAGGGCCGGCGTTTCGGATACTATTGATGTCATTTCGGCCTTTCATCTTGTTGAGCATCTCGGGGCCGGAAACCTGGTCTCGCTGTTTCGTGAAGCGGTAAGGGTGCTGAAGCCGGGCGGCCTGATAATATTTGAAACTCCAAACCCGGAAAGCCTGCTTGTGATGTCTCCGAATTTTTACCTTGACCTGTCCCATCTGAACCCCATACCTCCGCAGACGCTCGAATTCCTTGCCGGGTCGGTCGGTTTTGAAAAGATTGAGATAAAAAGAGTAACGCCGGTGAAGTTTGTTGAGTTTGAAGAAACCGACAGGCTGAAGAATATCCTGGAGAAGTTCAACATGGCCCAGGAATACGCGCTAATCGCCGCGGGCCTGTGGCGGGG
>CAIWWK010000190.1 GCA_903916325.1 Candidatus Firestoneibacteriota bacterium | reverse complement strand
TGTAAGGTCAAGAACCGTGGGAATATGCTCCCTGGGTATTATCAGTACATGAACCGGGGCTTTCGGTTCAACATCCTCAAAAGCGACAACCAGTTCATCTTCATAAACAATCCTGCTGGGAATCTGCTTCCCGGCTATTTTGCAGAAGATACAGCCTACCATTATCCGCCTTTGCCGGCAAGAAGAACCGGTCAGGAACAGGTATCGCATCATGCCGCAAACAATTTTGCGCTTGTACGGACAAATCCCTAACTATGTTATTTACCAGATTTTCGCGCTAATTTTCAAGGGAAACCCATACTGAAACCAAAAAATCCTGCCAAAAAAACAACTCTCTTTAATATCTGTTTGGTTTGTTAGTAAATTCAAAACCAAACAAAGACTGCAGGAGAATGCCGCATTACTGAGCTATGTTAACCTAAGCCGGCAAGAAAAACAATGCAAAGAACGGACATCTTAGGCTATAATATCTTGCTCCAACCAAGCAGGTAATTCGGTTATTACTCAATATCATGCCGGAGGCGTTAATGGAAAGGGTCAACGAAGAAAAAATGGAAGCCTGGCTGAGGGATTCTCTGGACGAACCAAAGACAACTCTCGATATTACAAGGTTCTCCTATCTGACAGACTATATTAAAAACAATTTCAAGCCTGAAGAAGGCCACAAAAAGGTGCTTGACGTAGGATGCGGCTGCGGCCATTTTGTAAGAGCTCTAAAACAGGAAGGATATGAAGCGAAGGGGATAGATCATAACTCCGAAATAATAGGACTGGCAGCACAGAAGCATGGGTTGGACCTTTCCGCGGGGAATATCCTCGCGCTTCCCTATCAGGACGGAGCCTTTGACATGGCTATCTGTTTTGAAGTACTCGAACACGTCCAAAATTACCCCGGAGTTATAGAAGAGATAAAGCGGGTCCTGAAGAAAGACGGAGTCTTGCTGATTACCGTCCCGAACTTCTATTGTTATGACTGCATTGAAGGGGCGACGGGAATTATTTCTGGCACGATAAGACTGATTAACAAAACACGAAAAGCCTTCAAGCTGGGAGAGATCTACAAGGACGGCTACAGCACGCACCTTCACAAAAGATTTCCGACAAAATGGCTAAAAAGCTTCAGGGAGTCCGGGTTGGAACTTTTGGACCAGCGCCCAATTCTTATTTCATTTTATATCCCTGAGAACTTCAAACCCCTTGTAAAGGCTGAGAGCTTTCTGGCCGGCACCAAACCCATAAAAAAATTCCAGACCTTCCTGACGGATTTCCTTGCAAAGATACCGCTTCTGAAATACTCCGGACAAACGCACCTATTTGTGTTCAGAATAAAGGGATGAACTCGGAACTTTGCGCGCAGACCCGAGGAATGCAATCCGGCGGTTCTGTCAGCCTTGAATTTCCAGTATATCCGGCCTTAACACTTTCTCATTCCCTGCTTTCACCTCTATCATCGGCCAGCCGGGAGTTTGAGATATAAACTCAACCTTATTCTTGCGGACAATAATCGTATCTTCGCATTTTGTCCCGGTAATCGACGGATTCCAGGCAAAAGCCTGGTTAGGAAGAACAACCTCCGCGGAATCCGGCAAGCCGCGGTATTCCCTTCCCGCGTAACCCGTGGAACCTCCCTGATGATGCAGGGTCCACTCGGAAGCAAATCCCGTCTCTTTGTAGGTATCCTGCGCCTTTTTAAAAATATCCTTAATGCCGGCGCCCGGCTTGGAACTCAAATTGAAAACCGCGTCAACCTTAGCAACTGCGTTATGTTTCTTTCTAAGCTCGGCGGAGACAGGACCGAAATGAACAATTCTGGTAAGGCTTACTATTAGCCCATGTTTTCTTGCACAGACAACAACCATTATTACCTTTTCGACTTTCTTGTCCGTGGGGATTGGATGCCTGTATTTTGAAATACGCTCGTCCGCCGCGACAAGAAGAACCGTCGGTGTTATGCCGTCCTTGTAAAGTTCCTTCGCGAGAAGGCCGGAGACCTTGTGTTCCGAATCGCCCTTTTTTATCTTTTTACAGACGCGGCCCATAGCCCTTCCCACTTTGCGGCCGAGCCATTTATATCTTTTTATCTCTCCGCTTGTCAGTTGGAAACGAAGCCTCGAGAACTTGCCGTCAATATTGGAATAGCCTGCAAATCCGTCATCCGTGCCGAGCACACCCTCTTTGACTATCTCTTTAATGAGCTTGAGTTTCTCCGCGTCTTCCCACCAGTTGAACTTTTTTATGATGAAACCCTGTCCTTTGATCTCCTCATCCGAAACGCGTCCCGCCTCTATATTGCTCGCTACCAGGTACTTCTTATCTTTTGTGATTATTATGGAAACAACTCCGAAATCGGAGGCGGTTACGACATGGTTATCTCCGCCGCAGGTAAACCAGGCGAAGTTGTTGAACTTGGTGAGCATAACGGCGTCTAGTTTGTTCTGTTTCATAAATTTACGGACTTTTTTTTCTTTCAACAAAATCTCGGTTTCAAGGGACATAAAGACCTCCATTAGAACAATAATAACCTGGGTTGCAATATTTCTGTCAATATTTAGCACCAAATAGATATTATATTACTGATTAAATCACAAATTCCAAGCACCAAATCACAAATAAAAACAAAAAAACACAAACTACAAACTGCCTTTAAAATTACCTGTATTTTGAATTTTGATTTTTTGTTTCTTGGTGTTTATTTGGTGCTTGGTGCTTGGGATTTGGTGCTTCAAACTTGCTATCCTAAGGACACCGATGGGTTTTCTTCGGCATTTTCATCATAAACCATTATTACTTTAGATTTCGTTGAATATTTGCATTATATTCGCCGTTGCCGCTACCGCCGCGGTGTCAGTCCGAAGGATCCTTGAGCCGAGCGACACGGGTATGACTCCGGCTGATTTCGCGAGCTCGGCCTCTTCATGCGAGAAACCGCCCTCGGGGCCGATAAAAACTATTACATCGGTCACGGAGGTATCCTTGATAACATCTTTCAGGCTCTCGCCCTTGTGCACTTCCCAGGGGATGACCGCCAGCTGCCACTCTTTCAAATCTTTTACCAGTTCCGTGAACTTTACCGGCTCGAGGACTTCCGGAATGACAGTCCTTCCGGACTGCTTGCAGGATTCTACCGCTATCCTTCTCCAGCGGGCAAGCTTGTGCTCAAAGTTTCCCTGTACCACTACCCGTTCGGTAATTACGGGAATAAAGTCTTTGACTCCAAGCTCGGTCCCCATTCTGATTACCGTGTCCATCTTGTCAGACTTCGGCACCGCCTGGGCTACCGTGAGCTGAAGTTTTGTTTCGCGCGTAATAGTATTCCTTCCTATGATACGGCCGGTAACCTGATCCCTGCCGATAGTCTCGAGCGCGACCTCGTATTCCGTGCCGATGCCGTCCACTGTCAATATTTTATCGCCCGGCTTAAGCCGCAGGACATCCCTGATGTGCCGTACATCGCTCCCGCAGATAGAGAGTTCATCCGCTCTGATTATGTCGGGGTCAACAAAGAATCTGTGCATATTTACTTCCCGAAGAGATTCTTCATTTTCTTGAAGAAACTCTCCCTGTTTGGCGTAGAGGCAGCATCCGACAACTCCGAGAATTCCTTAAGCAGTTCTTTCTGCTTTTCTGTAAGTTTTGACGGAATTTCCACCATTATCCTTACAAGCTGGTCGCCTCTGCCGCCTTTCTGAAGGTCTACAACTCCCTTGTTCCTGTAACGGAATACCTTACCATAGGTTGTGCCAGGAGGAATCTTTATCTTCATGGTGCCTTCAAGGGACGGCACTTCTATCTCCGAACCTAAAGCCGCCTCCGGAAAGCTCACGGGAACCTCGCAGATTATGTCGGCGCCTTCCCTCGTAAATATCTGGTGAGGGTCTACATTCAGCATAATATAGAGGTCTCCGCCGTCCTCGCCTTCCCCTCCAACGCGGAGCGTGGAGCCGTTATCGACGCCTGCCGGAATATTGACCTTGATTTTTTTGAGTTTTCTTACTTTTCCGTGACCGCGGCATTTGTCGCATTCCTGTTCAATTATCTTCCCGGCACCGCCGCACCTGCCGCAGGGTTTTTGAATAGAGAAGAAACCCTGCGCGTAAACGACGCTTCCCCTGCCGCCGCAGGCGGAGCAGGTTTTAAGTTTCGTGCCGTTCTTCGCGCCGTTGCCGCCGCAATCAGGACAGTTCTCTGACCTGGATAGTTCTATGGACTTCTCGACACCGAAGACAGCCTCATTAAAAGCCACGGTCAGGTCATACCGGAGGTCAGCCCCGCGCCTCGTGTTTCTGCGTCCTGACCCGCCCCCGAAGAAACCGTCAAAGATGTTCTCAAAGATGTCGCCGTACCGTTCATTCGGGTCAAAATCCGTGTTGAAACCGGAAGAGGAAAGGCCTTCATGTCCATAAGTGTCATAAATCTTGCGCTTCTCCGGATCGGAAAGGGCTTCATAGGCTTCACTGGCTTCTTTGAACTTGTCGGAAGTGGCATGGTCACCCTGATTTTTGTCAGGGTGATATTTTTTGGCGCTCTCGCGAAAGGCTTTTTTTATGTCTTCCGTAGTCGCGGTCCTGGATACCCCGAGCACTTCGTAATAATCTTTCTTGGCCATATAAAAAAGATTTCTCCTTCATTGATTTTCTGGAATTCTTCCGGAAAACCCGGCGTCCTGCTATTCCGGTTCCGGGCTGCCCTCAGCCTCAGACTCTGCGCCTGTTTCTTTTGACGGGCCTGGCGCATCCTGCGCGGGTTTTTCATGCTTCTTTTTTGAGATCTTCACCATAGCGGGGCGGAGAGTAATGCCTTTGAATGAATAGCCGGTCCTGAGTTCTTCGGCGATAACGCCGTCAAGTTTATCGTCATCCGTCTCGACAGTACCAACAACTTCGTGGCGCATGGGGTCAAACTTTTTGCCGTTTGAATCTATCTTCTCCAGTCCCTCGCGCTTAAGGGTCTCAAACAGGTTGTTCTTTATCATTACTATACCGCTTATAAAACTCTTATCCATCCCTTCAGGCGCGGCCTTGACGGCCATGTCAAAATTATCCAGTATTGGCAGAAGCCTGTTTACGACGCCGGAAGCCGCGTATTTGGCGAAATCCTCTTTTTCTTTTGAAACCCGCTTATGGGTGTTATTCAGCTCGGCAAGCGCCCTCAGGTATTTATCCTTGTAATCAGCAGCCTCCGATTTCCACTTTTCAAGCTCGGCCGATTCCTTCTTATCAGGCTGTTTTTCAGGAAAAGGCACACTCCCTCCGGTCTCGGAATGGTTTTTCTTGTGCTCGTCCTTATTATGCTTGTGTTCATCTTTCATCTCAATTTTCACCTTTTCGAAGGAGCATTAAAACTCCAGGTTTTTTATCTGAAACTCCCTGGAATTCCCCTCTACTGTTTTTATGTCTATATATACACTATTTTCCGGCAATAATCCCGCGATTTTCTCCGCCCACTCCACCAGCGTCACGCCCTTGCCGTAGAAATATTCCTCATAACCGATATTCTCAAGATCAGCGTTACTATTTAGCCGGTAACAATCGAAATGGTAAATCGGCACTTTCCCCGCGTAGATATTAATGATAGTGAAAGTCGGGCTCACAACGTCTCCGCCGAAGCCTAACGCCTTCGCTATGCCTTTTGAGAGCCAGGTCTTGCCGGCGCCGAGGCCGCCGTTTAAGGCAACGACCGCTCCGGGAGAAAGTTTTCTGCCTATCTCTTCTCCGAGCGCGATGGTTTCCGCCGCGCTTTCCGTCTTAAATGAACGCATCGTAACCTCCGCGCGGAAGCACCTTCATTTTTCCGCTGCCGAAGAGTTTTACGCCCTGCCGGGCCGGCAGCATCCTGCCTAGAACCGAAAGTTTGGCGTGTCTTCTGCCGAGCTTAAGCGCGGTTCCCAGAAATTCTGCCGGAACCGTAAAGAGCAGCTCATAATCTTCGCCGCCGGAAAAAGCCGCCGAAAGAGCCCTGCGGCGGATTCCCCCGGAAATATTCAGCGCCGCTTTGGAGACGGGCACCAGTTCTTCATAAATCAAAGCTCCCGTCCCGCTCTCCTCGCAGAGGTGGTATAGCTCGCTAGACAGGCCGTCACTAATGTCAATCATGGAGCTTACAAGAGAGCGCCCGCAAAGTTCGAAGGAGAGTTCAGGTCTGAGAGGAGGCAGCCAGGCTTTGTTCTTCTTTAAGGCCGCAGATCCGTTCCCAAGCTCCCCGCTCACGATGATATAATCCCCCGGCTTTGCGCCGCTTCTTGTTACCGTTTTTCCGCCAGCTGCTTCGCCTATGGCTGTTATGCTGATTACAAGTTTGTCAGACCTGACGGTATCTCCCCCTATTATCCTCACCCCAAATTTGTCCGCGCACTTCCTCATGCCGGAATAAAGAGATAGCGCCGTACGCATTGCACCCTTCTCCGGCAGCCCCACCGCCGCAAGGGCGTAGAGCGGTTTTCCCCCGCACGCGAGGATATCAGATATATTCGCGGCCATAGACTTATACCCGACAGCCGGCAAGCCCTGTGATAAGCGGAAATGCACGCCTTCGACCAGCATGTCGGAAGTGGAAAGCGTTTCACAACCCGGAGAGGGCCTGAAAGCGGCGCAGTCATCGCCTATGCCGAGGACAAGGGCACCCGACGGGCGGCCTGCGGCCTTCCTTATCCTTTCTATTATTTTAAATTCTCCCGGCATTTCTTATTTTCTCCGCTTTCTTTTTCTGTTTATCACGCCACATCGCCACAAGGAAATTATATTCATATTCCACCGCTTTGTGCGGGCAAAGCTCATGGCAGCAAAAACATTCGATGCACTTTTTTCTGTCAACTTTCGGGAAACCTCCGGCATAGCCTATCGCCGCGGAAGGACACGCCTTAACGCAGGTATCGCATTTCCTGCAAAGTTCATTTATGACTTTTGGCTTCGCCGAAGCAAAGGCCCAGTAAAGTTTGGTAAGAAAATCATAAGATCGGAAATTGAATAACTGCCTGCCAAAATATTAGACCGGAAGTTTAAAATCTTTTAAAACAAGCCCTTCGAGAGCCGGGGCAAAAAGTTCTATTTCACACAAGTTTGCCCCGGGAAGCCCCTGTTCTGCGGCAAGTTCAAGCAGAACGACGCGCCCCGGAACAATCCCCATCAATGAGGACATCACAGTGTCCAGCGCGATTGCCTCGTCGGACGCAAGCAGCATCCCGACGTAACACGGGTTACCCGCGGAAGGCCCGTCGCCCTCCATTCCAGTTATCCCATCCATTATATTTAAAGCAGGAACAAATGTCCCGTAGATTTTCAGCAGCATTTCCGCGAATTCGCGCCTGCCGGGATTCTCCGCGTGAAGCCTGGTTTTGTACATTCCCGGGACCAGTCCGAAGAGATTCTTTACGGCGCCGGATATGCCGGTCAGGCAGTGGGTTTTGAACTTGGGCAGATTTATAATCAAATCGTATCCGAGCGCCGCGGAAGAAACCGGTATACCGGCTTTTATTGTATACCCCCCGCTTTCAAGGCTTACCATGCCCGCGCCCGCCGCTTCCGCCGCCGCCTTAATTCCCGTGTTCTCCCAGATAGTCTCCGCACCGACAAGTATTACTCCGGAGCAGTCGCCGACAGAGGGGATACCGCCGGCGTTCCTTACCAGCCTGCAGACCGCTGTTACCAGCGCGGGATGGGTTGTAACCGCTGCCTCCGGAGGCTTCGCTGTCAGAAGGTTTGGTTTCAGAAGAACGCGGTCTCCGGGTTTCACGTAAGCGCCAATGCCGCCGAGCGGCGCAAGGAGTTCTATCAGAGCGGACGCTACGGCCGCTTCATCGTAGGAAGCACACCTGATTATTGATACCTTCGGATTCATTTCGAAAGGGTATTCCTAATCGCGGCAGGTATGTTGGCCGTAACATCGGAAGCTATCAGGCCGTGTTCTCCGAAAATATTCTTCGCCAGATCCCCGGCAAGCCCGTGAATATAGGTTCCGAGTATAGCGGCATTCAGAGGCTTCGCGCCTTGAGCCACGAAAGAGGCAATGACACCGGTCAGCACGTCTCCGGTACCTGCCGTAGCCATTCCGCAGTTACCGGTAGAATTTACGAATACCTCGCCTTCAGGCGAAGCCGTGACGGTGCGGGCTCCTTTAAGAACCACTACAACGCCGAATCTTTTAGCGAACTCGCGCGCTGTTTCGACGCGGGCTCCCTGGACAAAGTCCACGTTCACTCCGATAAGCCTGCTCATCTCACCGGGATGCGGAGTGATGATAACCGGAGCCTTTGTTTTGGCGAAATCCTCAACGTGGTTTGCCATCAGCGTAAGACCGTCCGCGTCAAGCACAAGCGGGATCGGGCATTCCGCGACGAGCATTCTTACAAAGGATGCGGTATCTTTGTCACGGCCCAGCCCCGGGCCGAGAGCCAACACATTGTAACCCTGCAGCATTTCGAGAAGGCGGGCGCCTGCCTTGAGAGAGAACGTCTTCGCGGCGGTCTCGGGCAGGGGCCTGGTCATTAATTCAAGAGTTTTCGATTCAACAATCGCGCAGGAACTCTCAGGTACACCCAGAGTCACAAGCCCGCAGCCTGACCGCAGAGCAGAGAGGCCGGACATACAGGGCGCTCCGGTCATGCCCGGGCTGCCGCCCGCTATAAATACCCTGCCGAGCGAGCCCTTGTTGCAGTCAGGACGCCTTTCAGGAAAGAGCAAAGCGGCGTCTGCCGCCTCTACCAGGTTTGTCCTTATATTTTCCCGGTCTACTGCCGTTTCAGGCAGGCCGATATCCGCAACCAAGACCTGCCCCGCGTACTCTAATCCGGGATGAATGCAGAGGCCTAGTTTATTGAGACCGAAAGTTACCGTGTAATCCGCTTTTACGCAAGCGCCCGCAATCTGGCCGGTGGAGGAGTTCAAACCTGAAGGCAGGTCAACAGAAACGACCAGACCAGGACAGGAATTCACAAAATCCATCACATTGGAGAGGAATCCTGAGACAGCCCCGCGGAAACCTGTCCCGAGCAGAGCGTCAACTATCACGTCACAGGAAGTAAATTCCTTTTTTAAGTCTTCAAAATCTTTAGAAAGCGTAATATGCCTGACTTTGACATTTTCTCTCGCGCACTTGGCAAGGTTCAGCTTCACATCCCCGGCAACTTCTTCTTTCCGCGCGAACATTACGGCAAGAACGCGGTTTTTTTTCTTTGCCAGCAGCCTGGCGGCGACCAACCCGTCTCCCCCGTTATTCCCTTTGCCGCAAAGCACCAGCACGCATGAAGGCTTACCTGCGGCAGCCAGGTCGGAAACAAAATCAGCCACTGCCAGCCCGGCATTCTCCATCAAAACTTCGCTCTTAATTCCGGACTCCTGCACAGCCCTCTTATCTATTCGCCTCATTATGTCGCCGGTAGCTATTTTCATACGCGTCTCATCCTCTTATCGCGACCATGGCCACGGCGTAATTCTTATCCTGCGAGATGGTCAGGGAAACATGCTTAATCTTTTTCATAAACGCGAGTTTTTTTCCGGGAAGCACATTGATGTAAGGCTTGCCGAATTTATCCTTTGAAACTTCCATGTCGGTCCAGTTGAGTGTTCCCTGCCAGCCGGAGCTGACAGCCTTCAAGAAAGCCTCTTTTGCCGCGAACCGGCTCGCAAAATGCGGGTAAGGGGTTTTCTTGGAAAGACAGTACCTGATCTCTTTGGCGGTAAACAGTTTTTTCAGGCGGGATCTGCGTTTCGCGCAGATATCTCTGATCCTTTCCACTTCCACTATGTCTATCCCGTAATTTGTCTCCACTGCCTAAATATAGCAAAATAAGTCCGGATAAGTCAATGCGGGCGGCCGGCGGTTCAAGTTGTCTTTTCAGGCTTATTTGTGCTAAATTGACGTATGACCCAACGCAGAAAGTTCCTTGCAATAGCCATAGCCTGGTCCGCCTTCGCGGCCATGCTGACGCTCCTGCCCTACCTCGCAGGGAACTCACTCGCGCCTGCCGGCACCAAATTCATGTGGTTTATCGGGAACAACCTTGACCAAAACAGTTACATGGCATGGATAAAACAGGGCGCGGAAGGGCGCTTTCTTTTCGAAGACAAATTCACCACCGAACCGCAGTCCGGACTTTTTTTCTTCCCGTTTTTTCTTCTGCTCGGATGGATCTGCCGCCTGACCGGACTGGCTCCTCTCGCGGTCTACCACGGAGCAAGGATATTGCTGGCCTTTACCCTACTGCTATTGGCTTATGTTTTTTCCGGAAGGTTTATTAAGGACCCAAAACAGCGGATATATTTCCTGATATTACTCTCCATTTCCTCAGGGTTCGGCTGGCTATTTCAGGACAAGGTTTCCCTGAACCCGGAAACGAATCCTTTTACGCTTACCGCCGCGGACATGTGGATAACCGAGACCATCACTTTCACGACAATGCTGACCAAACCACTATTCACAGTCTCGGTAATCTCGATGCTGGGTATATTTTCAGGTATGCTGAACGCGTTCGAGTCAGGCAAAGCGAAATACGCCGTTTTCGCCGGGCTGGCCGGAATATTCCTCGCGCTCACGCATCCGTATGACATGGTGACCGTCTATGGAGTTCTCGCGCTGCTCTGTGTTTTTATCTATTTTGGGCCTGGCGGGAAAAATGCGCTGCCGAAAACGCTGCTGCTTTTCTCCCTGTTTTTCTTTTTAACCCTTCCTGCAATGCTTTATGAATATCTTTTCTTCACGCTGGACCCAGTTTTTAGGGAATGGGGCAAGGCCAACCTGACGGTCTCTCCAAACCCTTACAGCTATTTAATAGGCTTCGGCCTGGTCGGGCTCGCCGCTCTGTATTATTCCGTAAAAAAAGGATTCAAACCTGAGCCGGAAGAGAGGCTGCTTTTTGCCTGGGCGCTCGCTTTCATACTGCTGACCTATTTCCCCGTAAAATTCCAACGAAGGCTGGTTCTCGGAGTGCATATCCCGCTCTGCCTGCTCGCCGTCAAGGCGCTGTACTCGTACGCGCTTCCTGCCTTTAAAAAAAACATGCCGGGGCTGAAGAAACAAATAGTACTCTCCGCTTTCATCATACTTGCCGTGCCAACCAACATTATTTTCATTATAGACGATCTAAAGGACACAGCGGCCTTTCCGGAAAATTACAACATACGGGAAGCTGATTATCAAACGCTCCGGTGGATAGACAACAACATTCCGGAAGGGCATACTTTC
The DNA here is from genome assembly GCA_903916325.1 of Candidatus Firestoneibacteriota bacterium. GTDB lineage: Bacteria > Oederibacteriota > D2-FULL-39-29 > D2-FULL-39-29 > CAIOVX01 > CAIOVX01. The sequence continues at coordinate 2,416 of CAIWWK010000190.1, read as the reverse complement.
ATTTCCTCCTTCCTTATGGGCGTTTATCTACCTTCTGAAACCGGCAGCAAAGTTTACGCCGGCCACTATGATCAAACCATAGACTGGGAACGCAAGCGCAGGGAGATAAGGGCTTTCTACTCTGCCCGGGTCTCTATTAAGGAAAGGCTGGATTTTCTCAAGGCAAACAAAATTGAATATGTCCTGCTCGGTACATGGGAAAAACTCCAGGGAAAGCCTGAGTTTCCGGCGGAAGACTTCGAGAAAGTTTTTGATAACGGCTCCGCAGCTGTTTTCCGCGTGAAAGACAACCGATAAGCAATCTTTATTTCGTTAGGTCAAAGAAAAACTCAGCCATTCATAACGGAACCGCAGGAGACTGTGTGTTTTTTATGTTGAAAAGCCCTATTCCTTCTGTTAAAATAACTGCTCTTTAGCGGAACATGTGTGGGCCGATAGCTCAGCTGGTAGAGCACCGCCCTTTTAAGGCGATGGTCGGGAGTCCGAGCCTCCCTCGGCTCACCATTTATTTTAAAAGTTTATAAAGTTTATAAGGTTTGTAAGGTTCATAAGGTTGTTCGAGAAGTACCTGCCTGTGGAGTCCCTCATGCCTGATTTGGAAAGGAAAAACCTGCAGATAAAAGGCGCTAAAGAATTTCAAAAAACAACTTAAAAAATGGGGGCTTCACATGCCTGCCATTGAGCCTCAGGTGCTTGACCTGGGCACCGGCAATTTTCACAAGACCGGGCTGATTGAATACTGGGTATGCAATGAAGACAAACAGGGATACTGCTGCAAATTCCTCTTCGTTTTTGACGGCCAGACCTGCCCTTACCACCTCCACAAATTCAAACATTAAACATTTTTCGTGCTGAAAGGGAAAGTGAGCATGAAAATTGACGGCAAAACAAGGATTAGGGAAGAAGGCGATACTGTAACCATGAACCAAGGCGTGCTGCACTCTTTCACAGGCGCCGGCCCGGCCCTGCTGCTTGAAGCGTCAAAACACTGCAAACCCGGGGACAGCTATATGAAGGATAAGCGCTAGGTAGAAAAGGGCAGTTATAGAATCATCTGGTTAAAAACTCCAGCGGGATCAACCTGCCTAATGAATTATCCCGTAAGGCCATTGGCTGTTATCCGTCGGGGAATTTGAAGTCGCGTATTTCGGGCTGGAATTGGCAATGTCTCTATAGGCCGCGTGCCAGCCATCATGCTGATCAATACAAAGTGTGCAGTCCGCTCCTACACCGCCGGAGTCCAGCACCACCTTCGACCAGTTAAGCCCTACGAGCGTTGCCATATTAACGGTTTTCTTTAACGAACTGAAGTAGATTATTCGCGGGATACCTTTCGAATCGATGACAATATGGGAGTACATGCCGGTGCCGGTTTCTTCATCTATGGTCTTTAGTTCCCAGTTGAACGCTTTCTTTACCGCGTAGCAGAGCACTGCCCGCCCTGGATCGTAATAAGAGATGTGAATAGATTCCGAGGGCCCTACAGCGATGCTTGTAAACTGCCCGGGGCGCGATTCTTTTCTGTCATCCACGGTCTCTACTGACCACTCAACGCCGTTAAAAGCAGCAAATTTCAGACAGCCGTTCGACTCATCATAATATGACACATAGGGCCTGTCGTCGCTCCCGAGAGCCAAGCTCGCGAACTTCCCGCTGTTGCCGAACCTCGCGTAATCTATCTCGCAAATATTCCACTTAAATCCGTTATGTGCCGCGTATTTAAGAATCCCCTGCTTGGCGTCATAATAGGCAATTCGCGGCAACCCGCTCTTGTCAAGCTTAAGGGAACTATAAGTGCCCACATTTCCGCTGTCCACCAAGGTGATTTTCCATTTTGATCCGTCAAAACTCGCGAATTTCAAGGCCCTGTTGATGCTGTCGTAATAGCTTATGTTCGGAAGTCCGTTCTGGTCGAGTTTCAAAGAACAGAACTTTCCTGTTTTGCTCTTGTCGACGGTCCTTATCAACCAGGCGCCCTGAAGTTCCGCGCCGGACATACCGGAAGGCATTGCCGAACCCGCCCGCTCCGCGTATTTCAGGCTGCCTTCCGTCGCATCGTAGTAGGCCATCTTTGGATTGCTGTCACGGTCGGTATCTATGGAAAGATAATAGCCCTTATCATGCGCGCGCACGTCCACGGTTTCAACGCCGTAGTTGCCGTAATACGAGTCATAATTGCCTGCGAAAAGAGAGCAGGCAAACGCCGCAAGGAACATAATGGCTGGCAATCCTCTCATCATAGTAACCGCCTTTTTCCCGGCCGGCCCGTTAAGGCCGGCCGGGAGCTTTAGGTTTAAGGTATCGTAATCTGGGCATTAAATTTGGGATCCGAAGAGATGGACTGCTCCATGCCTGACGGGTTAATCGCCGTCACTACATAGTAATACGTCCCGCCCCTTCTCTTCTTCGTGCTGTC
>CAIWWK010000189.1 GCA_903916325.1 Candidatus Firestoneibacteriota bacterium | reverse complement strand
GTAGTCGGTTTGGCAACTGCCGATATGGGGGAGTTAGTTTCTTGGATAAAGAAGAATTCGGATTGAACAAAAAACGTTCATAACGTAAAGCGGGAAGATGAAAAACAGGGGTGGCGGGAGCTGCCCCTTTTTCTTGTTAAAACCGGTCCTTTGGCGTATATTGTGATTAAGTTCTTTCAAAGGAGAGAAAATGAAGTTACGCATCCTCTGCGCTATTCTAATGCTGCTGGCATCAGGCGCAATTGCCGCGGAAAAACTTGAACTGCAGAAAACGGCCGAGCAGCCGGGCGGAAAGGGAAACAAGCTCTTCATCTTCACGCACAAAGCGGTTGAAGGGATGGATTCCCCGGGCTATGTAAAACAGGGATACGAATACCACCTGACGATAAGCCTGCCTGCCGGTTACAGGGAAAATTCCGAGAACACTTTCCCGGTCCTGCTTTGGCTTCACGGTTTTGGGGACAAGTGGGACCAGCTTCAAAAAGCAGCGGACTGGTTCCCGGGTAAGATAGTTATTATTCCGAACGACCCGTTTGGCACCTGGTTCTACGGATATTCCGATCAGCTGCCGGGAGGGGACCCAAACAGCGGAACGGTAGTAAATTATACCGAGCGCAGGCTCCTTGCCTATGTGGATTATGTCCTCAAAAATTACAAGACAGACAAAAACCGCGTTTTTGTGCTGGGCGGCTCCATGGGCGGGACCGGCGCAATATCGCTGGCCTTAAGGTACCCGGAAGTTTTTGCAGGGGCCGACTCAAGGAAGGGCGCGACAAACAGGAAATACTGCAAGTGGAAGAACCAATGCGAAACCATTTGGGGTACCGCGTCCGGCGGCATCCTGAATAACGAAGGCGTTAAAGTCTGGGACTGGCAGAACATGGCCTGGTACGCGGCAAAGTTTCACAAGAAAAGTACCTGGCTTAGAACTCTGAACGGAAAGGAAGATGTTTCAATACCGTTCCGCCAGTTGGCGGGCCCGCCGGGAGTCAAGCCGATGAGTTTCTATAAGGCGATGGAGGAGTTCAAGATCGGGCATCAGTGTTTTTGGGACGGGTCTTCCCATACAAAAAGGCCGGACGCGCCCTTCATTCAGGAAGATTATTGGGATCCGTTCACAGATGAAGAATGCTTCCTGCGGCTTGACCTTTCATTTCCGGCTTTCAGCCGTTTTTCCGCCAATGAAGATCCCGGCACGGGAGAGGGAGACGCGGTCGGCAGGGACGACCAGCTCGGCGACAACACCTATGACGGCGACAAGAACGGAGGGTTCAACAGGCACCTGAGATGGAACAGCAATACCATAAAGGACACGCCCGAAGAATATTCAATAGAGATAAAGATGTCCGCGGAAAAGGACGGTTATAAAGGAAAAGGAATTGAAATAGTGGATGTCACCCCCCGCAGGCTGCAGCAATTCAACCCTCAGCCGAGCGCGATTTATTCCTGGGTCTCTTCCGCCGGGCAATCCGGGGACGTTACGGCTGACGCTGACGGCCTGATCACTGCGCCGTCCGTAAAGGTCACATCAGAATGGACAAAGCTAAGCTTTAAGCCGCAGAAGTAAAATATTTTCCTGATAGAAAGTAAATACAGGTTTGATATAATGAACCATGCGCATAACGGTAATCGGCGGAACCGGACATATAGGAACTTATCTGGTGCCGAAGCTCGTTGAGCTGGGGCATGCCGTAACTATGGTTTCCAGGGGAAAAAGGGAGCCATATCACCCTGATCCGGCCTGGAATTCCGTAAAGATGCTGAATATTGACCGCTCCCGCGCGGAGAAAGAAGGAATATTCGGCAGACAGATAGCTGCCAGCGGGGCAGACGCGGTCATTGACTTGCTTTGCTTTACGGAAAAAAGCTGCAGGGATCTCGCTTTGTCCCTCAAGGGAATGACCGGACACCTGCTGCATTGCGGCAGTTTATGGGTCTTTGGCCACAGCGCGGTCGTTCCGGCGTCGGAAGAAGATCCAAAGAAACCCATCTGCGAGTACGGAAAGGAAAAACTCGCCATTGAAAATTACCTGCTCGGCGAAGCGCGCGCGAAAGGATTTCCCGCGACTGTCTTGCACCCGGGGCACATATCCGGCCCGGGCTGGATGCCGATAAATCCCGCAGGGCACGTTTCTCCGGCTGTCTTTGAGAAACTGGCGCGCGGGGAAGAACTCCTTCTGCCGAATTTCGGTATGGAGACTCTTCACCATGTGCATGCCGCGGATGTGGCGCAGGCCTTCATCAAGGCCATGAACAACAGGTCAACCGCGCTCGGCGAAAGTTTTAATGTAGCTTCGCCGGCTGCTCTCACCATGCGGGGTTACGCGGAAGCAGTAGCAGCTCATTTCGGCAGGGAAGCGAACCTGAAGTTTGCGCCGTTTGATGAATGGAAGAAGACGGTGACGCAGGAAGAAGCAGCGATTACACTTGACCACATGCTCCATAGCCCTAACGCTTCAATTGAAAAGGCCAGGAGGAAGCTGGGGTATGAACCGAAATACTCATCGCTTGAAACCGTTTTTGAAGCCCTTGACAGGTTGGTAGAGAATGGAAAACTGCGCGTCAAAAGAGAGGAGTTATGAAAAAGCTGCTTGTAGTACTTGCTGCGATGGCGGTGTTTTCTTCGTGCCTGCAGGCGAAACAGGGAGGCAATTACATGAACCTGCTGAAAAATATACATTGGCTTGGGCATGATACCTTTAAGATAAAAGCGGGAGGAAAGGTCATTTACATTGATCCCTATCATATCAGGTCGCCGGAGAAAGCTGACCTGATACTGATAACCCATTCACATCACGACCATTTTTCTCCGGAAGACATTAAACAGATATGCGGTCCGGAAACGCTGGTGGTTTCTGTCGCCGAAGTCTTGAAGGGCATGCATTCTTTAACGCAGGAAGTTAAGCCCGGGGACAAGCTGGAAGCCGCAGGTTTCAAGCTTGAGGTTGTTCCCGCCTACAACATTGGTAAAAAATTCCATCAAAAAGAAGCAGGTATGGTCGGATATATCATAACAGCAGGCGGGATACGGATATATCACGCCGGGGATACTGACCTAATCCCCGAAATGAAGAAATTAAAAGTTGATGTGGCATTGCTTCCGGTATCCGGTACTTATGTAATGACCTCGGATGAGGCCGCGGAAGCGGCAAAAGTTATTAAACCGAAAGTTGCCGTGCCGATGCATTATGGCACAATAATCGGAAGCGATGCTGATGCCGAAAACTTTAAGGATAAACTGAATGGAAAGATAAATGTGGCAATAATGCAACAGGAAAAATAACGGCTGAGGAGAGATAAAATGCTCGAAGAACTGAAAGAAAAAGTGTGCGCGGCAAACAAAGAACTGGTTAAACAGGGTCTGGTGATACTGACAATCGGAAATGTGAGCGGCAGGGACAGGCGGAAAGAATATGTCGTTATAAAGCCCGAGGGGGTGTCTTATGAAGAAATGACCCCCGCGGATATGGTGGTGACGGGCTTAAACGGAGAGGTTGTGGAGGGGAGTCATCCTCCCTCCGGCTACATTCACGCGCATTGTTTTGTTTACAAGCACAGGAAGGACGTCGGCGGAATCGCGCACACGCATTCTCCTTACGCGACAAGCTACGCGGTGCAGGGAAAGCCTATCCCCGCATTGCTTATTCCTCATACCGCGAATTTTGGAGGCGATATACCTATTACGCAAAAATACGATATGGAGCACAAGTACGGCATAGGCTCCGCCCTGATTAAGGCCATGAAGAACAAGAACGAAAAGGCGGTCATACTGGACAGGCACGGTATCTTTACCTTTGGCAATGACGCAGCGGACGCGGTCAAATACGCCGCGATTCTGGAAGACCTTGCGAAGACCTACAGGGCGGCGGGCAGATAATGGAGCTGATAGATGTTCATGCGCACTTTTTCCCGGACAATATAGCTCCGGCCACGATAGATTTCCTGGAAAAAGAGGCAGACATAAAAGCGTTTGGTGCGGGAACAGCTGCTTCTCTTCTTGAAGAGATGAAACGGGACGGCGTAACGCTTTCAATAAATGCGCCGGTAGCGACAAAGAAAGAGCAAGTCGCAAGCATCAACAGAAAGATGATAGAGTTTAATAAAACAAGCAAAGAAATAATCTGTTTCGGTTCAATGCATCCGGATTTCAATCAGATTGGCAATATAGAAGAGGAAATTTCCTTTATCGCGAAGAACGGCATAAAAGGCATCAAGCTTCATTCCGAGTACCAGAGTTTTTATCCCGATGAGGACAGGCTCAAACCGGTCTACGAGGCCTGCGTAAAGAACAATATAATAATTCTTTTTCACGCGGGCGTTGATTTCGCGTATGAGACCGAGGTAAAGGCGACCCCGAAACGGTTAAGCGGCGTTGTAAAGATTCCCGGCTTAAAAGCTATCCTCGCGCACTTTGGTTCCTACAGGCAGTGGGATGCTGTGGTGAAATATCTTTCAGGAACTCCGGCCTATTTTGACACCGCGTATTCCGCGGAGGTGACTCCGGAAACCTGCAGAAACCTCGTGAAGACGCACGGGGAAGACAAGATACTCTTCGGCACGGATTTCCCGTGGCAGACTGCTGGGATGATTAAGGGGATGTTGGAAAGGTCGGGATTATCTAAGGACGCGTTGGAGAAGATATACTACAAAAATGCGAGAAAGTTGCTAAATCTTTAAAAGGTTATAAGGTTTATAAGCCGCACTTTGTGCGTCTTGTTCTGTAAGGAAGGATATCTTTCATGCCAGACTCCGTCTGGC
>CAIWWK010000188.1 GCA_903916325.1 Candidatus Firestoneibacteriota bacterium | reverse complement strand
GATTGTTGATGTTGTTCTGACGCAGAACGCGCAGAAATTTGTCACTCCGCTTACTTTTCAGAGCCTCTCCGGCAGGCCGGTCCACACGGATATGTTCGCGGCGGTTGAAGCCGGTAACTGGGAGATAGACCATATCGCGCTTGCCAAGAGCGCGGATTTGATTGTTATCGCTCCCGCGACGGCCAATGTCCTTGGTAAACTGGCCAACGGGCTTGCGGATGACCTCCTCACTACGACTGTTCTGGCGGCAAAGGTTCCTGTCCTTCTCGTGCCGGCTATGAACACGGGTATGTGGGAAAACGCTATCGTCAGGGATAATGTAAAGAAACTCGGAAAATTCGGTTTCCGTTTTCTCGGACCCGTGAAAGGCAATCTGGCCTGCGGGGATTCCGGGAGCGGGCGCATGATAGATCCGGAGAAGATACTGGAAGCTATCCAAAAGGCTGCCGGGTGAACCGTGTTTTTCCGGCTGTTTAATTAATCAGAAAAGCCCGTTTTTCGGGCGGGGGAATTATGGCGAATATTCTTGTTGTATCCAATAGCCCGCAGGCAACTGCGGCCGCCGGCGGGCTTCTAATGGAGGCGGGACACAGGTGTTTTGCCGCTTCGAGCGCCAAGCAGGCGCTTGCAATCATAGAAAAATCCCGGCCCGACATGGCCTTTGTATATCACTTCCCTCCGGAGTCAGACGGCCGGATCATTCTGGAAACCATAAAAAAGAAGGACCGCGGGCTTCCCGTGGCATTTCTGTCGGGAACCGATGACGCGGAAACGGCAATACTTGCCGCGAAAGCGGGCGCGGAAGACTGCATTCCTGCTTCGGAGCTAAGAAAAAGACTCCTGCTTGTCGCCAATACGATACTGAAACTTTCCGGGTTGCAGCGGGAGAATAACGAACTAAGGGCCTTTATTAGCAAAAATTTTATTCCGCAGCGCCAGGCTGTACAGCCAAGCTTGCTTGAGGTTGGAAAGCAGGCGGCGGGAGAAGCCGAAAAAAGATTTATCATCAGAACTCTTGTGGAATGCGATTGGAACAAGAGCAAAGCCGCGAAAGCTTTAAGGATAGACTACAAGACGCTTTTCAACAAACTCAGAGAGTACGGTCTTAATATAATAGCAAAACAATAAGCAGGCGGACAGAATGCGTTCTTTGGCGCTGAAAATGCCGAAAACGCGGAATGTTGGGCCTTTTTCAAGCGTTTTGATTTGACTTTTACCGGCGTAAATGCTAAAAAACATTGAAATGTTGCCGGTCATTTTTAAATGCAAAGGCCGAAAAAGCAGGTTTTACAACGGATTTTGGCGGTGTCTTGTGCCTGCGCCGTCGTATTCCGCGGGGAAAACATGATAAAGCACATTTTGTCTTTCATAAAAAGATCCAGCGGCCTGTTCATCCTTGTACTTTTCATGGTTATGTTCTTTAACGGACATCTTCCGGAAGCGTTAAGATACGGCGCCTTCTTCGTTTTAATGCTTTCTATCCTCATGGACATCCGCAATTTCGGGCTCTTCAACCAGATTCTGGACAGTAACAGAAAACTTCAATATATAGACGAACTTACCTCCGCAATGCGCCAGAGCATTAAACTGAACGAGGTTCTTGAGCTGGTTATGAAGAACCTGACGACAGAGCTGGGTTACGACCGTGTATTGATATTTTCTTTTGAACACAGGGGCTATAAAAAGGATGTCCTTGCTCCCGTCGCCGGCCTCAATGTTCCCATGGAAAAGCTGGAAAATTTCTTTTTTAAATATGATAAGGGCGAGGATATTGTTCCAAAAAGCGCCATTGAAAAGAAACCGTACATTGTCAGGAACGCCAGAGAGGATCACCGCTGCTCGCAGAGTTTTGTAGAGCTTCTTGACCTGGCTGAGTACGTCGTGATTCCCATGATCAGCAAGAACGTGATAGTCGGGGTTCTGCTTGCAGATAACCGCAAGAACGGAAGGAGAATACTGGAAAGCGATCTTATGCCGCTGACCATGTTTTCAAACCAGGGAGCAATGGCGATAGAGAACGCGAGGCTTTATGAAAAGATAGAGGCGCTCGCTGTTACTGACGGACTTACCCAGGTGTACAACCACAGGTATTTCCAGGATTCCCTCAAGGCGGAGTTGAACAGGCTGGAACGCTACTACAAAGGAAGCACCGAAAGAGTGTCGCTTATGATACTTGATATAGATAATTTCAAGAAATATAACGATACTTACGGTCACCAGTCCGGGGATGCCGTCCTGACGGAAATAGGACTCATTCTCAAGGGCCTTTCAAGGAAGGTTGACGTGGTCGCGCGTTACGGAGGCGAGGAGTTTGTTGTTATGATGCCGGCTACCCCGAAAGAAGGAGCGGCGATTTTTGCCGAGCGCGTTCGGGCAAATATTGAAGCCTTTAAATTTGAAATGCGGGACGGCCAGGTGCAGCAGGTAACAGTGAGCGTCGGAGTTTCCACTTTTAGTGACGACGCCAAGACGCCGCAGGCCTTGATTGAAGAGGCTGACAGATGCCTCTACCGCGCCAAGGCCGGCGGAAAGAATAGGGTCTGCATCAGCTGAGCTTAATTGGGGCCTACTGCTCAAGCGGCTTGGACATGGGCCGTTTTTTTTTAATAATTTTGTAAGAACAGGAGAGTGGCAGGATGCGTTCACTTGTTGTAATACCCACATATAACGAGAAAGACAACATCGCGCGGCTGATTAAGGCCGTGCTCCCTGCCGATGCGGAGCTGGAAGTTCTAATTGTTGATGACAATTCACCGGACGGGACAGCCGCGTCTGTCAGGGAAATGGCAAAATCGGACCCAAGGATACACCTTTTAGTAAGAGCCTCGAAGCTCGGGCTCGGTTCGGCTTATGTCGCCGGGTTCCGGTACGCGCTGGAAAATAATTACGTTCTGATATTCGAGATGGACGCGGATTTTTCGCATGACCCTGCGGCTATCCCAGACCTTATCGCCGGCGCTAAAGAGTATGACCTGGTCATAGGCTCGCGCTACAAGAACGGGATCAGCGTGGTCAACTGGCCTTTAAGAAGGCTTATGCTGAGCCTGCTTGCGAGTCTTTATGTCAGGATAATACTCGGACTTCCGGTAAACGACTGTACCAGCGGATTCAAATGTTTTAACCGCAGAGTGCTTGAACGCCTTGACCTTAGCAAGGTCAAATCGGACGGGTATTCTTTCCAGATAGAGATGAATTACCGCGCCCATATGGAAGGTTTTAAGCTCGGAGAAGTGCCTATCATATTCAATGAGCGAAGGGCGGGACATTCAAAGATGAACAGCAAAATAGTCTACGAGGCTCTGCTGGTTGTGTGGAAACTGCTTTTTGAATTTCTTTTCAAAAAAAGGAAGGTGCTTTCATGAAAGGCGTCGAAGAACAGTTAAAGTTTCTCAGAAGAGGCGTTGTTGAAATCCTGAGCGAAGAGGAATTGAAGACAAAACTCAAGAAGTCAGTTGAGTCGGGCAAACCTCTGCGGGTCAAACTCGGCATAGACCCCACCGCGCCGGACGTGCACCTGGGGTTCACCGTGCCTCTCAGAAAGCTGAAAGCATTCCAGGAGCTCGGGCATCAAGTAGTAATCATAATCGGCAGTTACACCGCGATGGTGGGAGATCCGTCAGGAAAGAACTCCACCCGCCCCCAGCTTACCGAAGAGGCCGTAATGGCCAACGCGAAATATTACAAGGAGCAGATATTCAAGATACTTGACGAGAAAAAGACAGAGGTGGTTTATAACGGAGACTGGTTCTCGAAATTCTCGTTTAATGATGTTATCGCGCTTGCCAGCAAGATTACCGTCGCGAGCCTTTTAGAACACGATTATTTCCAGAACAGGTACAAGAACGGCATACCGATCAGCCTGCACGAATTCATTTACCCCCTGATGCAGGGCTGGGATTCGGTTGAAGTGAAAGCCGATATTGAGATGGGAGGCACCGACCAGAGGTTTAATATAATAGTCGGCAGGGCTCTTCAGAAAGAGAACGGGCAGGAAGCCCAGGTGGCCCTGTTTATGCCGATACTTTTGGGCATTGACGGAAAAGCAAAAATGAGCAAAAGCCTGGGAAACTATATCGGGATCAACGAAACTCCCGGGGATATCTTCGGCAAGGCGATGTCAATCCCGGATGTCCTTATGGAAAGTTACTTTGAACTGCTCACGGAAGTCCCCCTCGAGGAAATAGCGCGCTTAAAGAAAGGCATTGCCGACGGCAGCCTGCACCCGCGCGCGGTTAAGGTAATGCTTGCGAAAGAACTCGTGCGTATGTATCACAGCGCGGAAGCGGCGGAAAAGGAAGCGCTTGAGTTCGACAGGGTATTCTCGGATAAACAATTACCCTCAGACATTCCCGATGTTTCCGTAGCTAAAGAAGAATTCTCAGACGGGAAGATCTGGATAGTAAAACTTATCACGCTTGCAGGGCTCGCCTCAGGAAGAAACGAGGCCGGAAGGCTTGTAGACCAGGGCGCGGTCTCTCTTGACGAAATAAAAATAGAGTCCTCTAAAGACGCGGTTTCGGTAAATAACGGCAGCATCCTTAAGGTGGGCAAGCGAAAATTCGCAAGAATTAAGTTCAAGTAATCCACTCAGCGCGAAGCGGCGCCCGGTCCTGTAACCCGAAGACAAAGGAGAAATGATGTGTAAATACGGTTATCTAAGTTCTGACGGAAGAGAATATATAATAACCAGGCCTGACACTCCCAAACCCTGGCTGAACTATCTTTCCAACGGGAAATACGGCTGCTGCGTCACGCAGGTTATGAACGGCTATTCGGTCTCCGCTTTGCCGAGCGGGTGGAGGGTTACAGAAAGGGGGCGCGATCTTAGGCCCGGCAAATATGTTTATGTGCGGGATAATGACACCGGCGAATTCTGGACTGTAAATTGGGACCCGATACAGAAGAAAGGCCAGTCCTTCAGATGCAGGGCAGGGATAGGTTACCAGATAGTTGAGACAAAATACAAAGGGCTGGAAATGTCCCTGCGTGTTTTTGTGCCGCTCAACGAAGAAGCCGAAATTTGGACCGTTAAATTTAAAAACACCGGAAAGAAAAAACTCAATTTGAGCGTCTTTCCCGTCGTGGAATGGCTGCTTTTTGACGACCTGGTCAGCTGGGATGTTTACGGCTGGTATCAGTCGGGTTTTTACGAGAAAG
>CAIWWK010000187.1 GCA_903916325.1 Candidatus Firestoneibacteriota bacterium | reverse complement strand
TATATCGACAATGTCGGCTGCGCTCCTATCTACCGCCCGTACAGCATGGCATTCCGTTTCAAACAGGGGAAGAAGGTTGCGGTTGTAAAATTCAAGAAAGATATAAGAACTCTTCTGCCGGGGAACAACTGGTTCTCGGAAGCAATCCGGATGCCAAAGGGATTCAAGAATGGAGAAGTCAAGATCGGCCTGGCAATTGTCGGCGAGAAGGATAAACCGAAAGTCTGGTTTGCCATGAAGGGCAAGATGGATGAAAACTGGCACCAGCTGACAAGCCTTGACGCGCTTTCTGGGAAAGCGGGCAGCAAGAAACGGAACATACGGAAAAAAACTGACTTTTCCGCGAACGCCACTTATTAGCAAAAGGGGGGATTGTGAAAAAGATATATTGGATGCTTCCGCTGATGCTCGCGCTTCTTGCCGGCTGTGCTGACAGCGCTCCGAAGGCAGCGTTCACCGGAGTAAAGAAATCCTACAGGCAGAAAGAAACGGGTAATTTCTGCTTGAAGAACAGTTCGTCGAGGGATATTGTTTGCCATGTCCGCCTTGAAACCGCTGCCGCGGATGGCGCGTGGCGCGAGGTCACCGGGGATCTTCAGGCCGTTGACGCTAAGGATAAGAAGAATGTTGACCGGAATATAAAACCAGGAAGCAGCCTCTGCGAGACGTGGATGATAGAGAACACGGTAAAAGAGAGCAAGCTTGCGCTTCCTGGGAAATTCAGGCTTGCGGGATATATTTATAACGCGGGGGAACAAGTCGACTCCTCGAAAGCGGCAAGATTTTTCAGCGAAAGCTTTGAAATAAGCAAATAACATTAAAGTCTGGTAGTTGCCGCGCCGGCTGTTGCCGGCGCGGCTTTTCTTTTCATAGACATCTTAAAACCTTTAATTAACAGGTGTTTACTGATATAATTGACCCGGTTGTACATCAGTCAGTAAGGGGCGGGTGAAATGTTAAGCGTAATAATCATAAATCACAACGGGAAAGAGCACCTTGAGGTCTGCCTTAAGTCGCTTGCCGCCCAAACCCTCGGCCAGGATGAGTTTGAGATAATACTGGTAGATAACGGTTCAACCGACGGGTCCGTTGAATATCTCGAAAAGAATTTTCCCGCGGTAAGAGTTGTCGGCCTCGGCGAAAACACCGGTTTTGCGGGGGCGTCTAACACGGGGTTTAAGGCTTCGCTCGGAGAACTGGCGGTTTTCCTGAATAACGACACCGAAGCCCGTCCTGACTGGCTGTCGGAACTTAAACGCGCGGCGGAAGAACACAAAGATTTTGCTTTCTTTGCCTCAAAGATGCTCTTCTTTGACAGAAGGGATGTAATAGATTCGGCCGGGGATGTCTTTTCCGCGCTCGGGCACGGCGTAAAACGCGGCCACGGGCAGAAGGATACCGGGCAGTTTGACCGCGAGGAAGAGATCTTCGGAGCCTGCGGCGGCGCCGCAATGTATTCAAGGCGGGCTTTCCTGGATGCCGGCGGTTTTGACGAAAAGTTCTTCGCCTACTGCGAGGATGTTGATTTAAACTTCCGGTTGAGAAAGGCCGGGTATAAATGTCTCTTTGTGCCGAAGGCAGTTGTTTACCACAAGCTTGGCGGCACGGCAAAGGTTAACAGCGATACTCATATTTATTACACCCAGCGCAATCAGGAGCTGGTCCTTCAAAAGCACGCCTCAAAGAAGACCCGCTTTATCCATGCAATCTATAATGTCTACTCTTTCTTCAGGCACTTGCTCAAGGGGAAAGCGGGGGTTTTCCTCAGGGCTAAGCGCGATTCCCGGAAGCTTGAGAAGTTATACGCAGGCGGGATAGAGCTTTCAACGGTTAGCGGGTCCACAAAGGCCGCGGATAATGAAATTGAAACCCAGATAGATAAACTTTCTACTAATTCTTTTAACGACTTCTTCCTTTCATCCGAAAACGAAAAGTCCCTGAAGACATTTCTCAACGCTTCCGGTTTTTCCGCCGCGGTCAAAGAGGAGGCGGAAGCTGTCACGGATAAAGCCAAAGCAGGGTTCCCGGCCGAGCTTGCCGCGGCAGCGAAGGCTTTCTGGCTTTTTGGCGACAAGAAGTACCTGAACTTTTACATAAGGGAACTGAACAGGTTTATGGACGAACCGGTCCTTGACGCCCGGGGCCTCTTTTACCTGGTTTACGGCTACTATTTTGTGAAATCAGCCGGGCTTCCGCGCGAGCTGAAAAAGAAATACGTCTCAAGGCTTCGCCTGATTTCAAATGATGCGGCTTTTGCCTCGGATGAAGCTCCCGCGGCGAATAAAACCGCATTATTTATGCTATCCTTGGCGCACCCTTTCATCCTGAAATTCCAGTACAATGATTATTTTGAAAAACTTACTGCTTTGGCTCCCGCGGGAGGGGTTGTTGACGCATCCGCTCCGGAGAAGAGTTTTGAACTGCTTGATGCTATGACTGTTTTTCTTCTTCTGCTGCGCCTGCGTCGGAAGGTTGAGGAAAAGGAATTTTTCCTGAAAGCCGGGAAACTCTTTGACTTCTGTCTTGCTTACGCCAGACCGGACGGGATTTTTCCTTCGGAGCCGCGCGTTTTTCTTCTCCCTTCAAAAAAGGCGGACCTCTCTTACCTGCTCTTCCTGAAGTTTCTGGCGGAGAACGGCTGGGATAATGTTTCGGACGGTCCGTTCGCGGCCGCTTACCTTTTCTTCGGAGGCAGGTTCTCCCCTGAAGAAAAAGAACTAAAACCGCAAAAATACAGGGTTGGGCACCTGTCGGCGGGCTTCTCCGCTTCCGGGATATATATAATGAAGAGCGCAACGGGGTATACCTTTACCGGAGTCAGGTCCGCCGAGATTCTGGCGGGAGAGCTGCTGCTTTCCTCCGGCAAGGGCAGGACGGTCACTCTGGACGACTCCATGATAGTTTACGATAAACACGAAAGGACCAACCTCTGGGCCGCGGGAAGGGATTTTGATATTCTTGACGCGCAGTACGAGATAACTCCGTCAATAACGCACAGGCGCCAGATCTATTTCAACAAGAAAGAGGCCTTCTGGGTCTTCCGCGAGAAGTTCTACGGCTCCGAGCAGCATAATGTAAAGATCCGGTTTTTCCCGGGGCCAAAAGGCATGGTTGATTTCGAAGGACAGTCCTCTAAACAGCTTATCCGCGACTGCATCAACAAATTCACGCGCGCCAATAAACTTGACGCAACGCTTCTTAAGCTAAACGCCGAAGACGCGCTGGGATATGTGATAAAGGGCAAATACCTCCTGCTCCCGCTTAACAATCCGGGGATGGTAAAACGCAGCGATGAGGGCTGGACTGGTTACTCGGCGGATGTTCTTTTTCCGAACGAATTTGTGTTTTTGTTGATGAAGGCATAGCGAATTCATATTTGAAAAGAAAGTTACGTCCTGTCCCAATTTGGTCTGGTAAAAAACCGAAGCATGTTATATACTAAACCAGACGGCAGGAAAGAAAAGAAATATTGCAACTTTCTGCCAATAAAAACGTATATATGATTAGACAGATTACTAAAAACGATTACGCAGATTAAATCGATGGCTAATCCGCGCAATCTCTTTCCTAATCTTCGTAATCATATAGTTTAAACGGAGGCAAGTATGTCAAGCGAGAAAGATAAAGCAATAGAACTGGCGTTACAGCATATAGAAAAGCAATTCGGGAAAGGCGCGATAATGCGTCTCGGCGAAATGCCGACCGTAAAAGAATTTAAGGTGATACCTACAGGTTCCATTGCGGTTGATATTGCAATAGGTATCGGCGGGGTTCCGCGCGGCAGGGTGGTGGAAATATTTGGCCCCGAATCCTGCGGCAAGACCACGCTGGCCCTTCATGTTATAGCGGAGGCTCAGAAGACGGGCGGCACCGCTGCTTTCGTCGACGTGGAGCACGCTTTAGATCCTGTCTACGCCAAGAAACTCGGAGTAAACCTTGACCTGCTCCTGGTCTCCCAGCCGGACAGCGCCGAGCAGGCGCTTGAAATAGTTGATACGCTTGTCCGTTCCGGCGCCTGTGATGTGGTCGTGCTTGATTCCGTTGCTGCGCTTGCGCCCAGAGCAGAGCTTGAAGGAGAGATGGGTGATTCTCACATGGGGCTCCAGGCAAGGCTTATGTCTCAGGCTCTAAGAAAACTTACTTCCACCATTTCAAAGACAAAGACCTGCGCGATCTTCATCAACCAGATCCGAGAGAAAATAGGCGTTATGTTCGGGAGTCCCCGAAACCACGCCGGGCGGGCGCGCGCTTAAATTCTTTTCTTCTCTCAGGATAGATATGAGAAGGATAGAATCTATCAAGGACGGGCAGGCCAATATCGGCAACCGCGTCAGGGTCAAGATAGTCAAGAACAAGGTCGCTCCGCCGTTCCGTGAAGCAGAAGTGGAAATCTTTTTCGGCGAGGGCATTTCCAAGGAAAGCAGCATGATTGACGCTGCCGTAAACCTCAATATTATAGAAAAGAGCGGCTCGTGGTTCAGCTACGGAGGCGAAAGGATAGGACAGGGCAAGGATAGCGTTAAGGCCTATCTGAAAGAGAACTCCAAGACTTTTGCTTCAATAGAAGAGAAGGTGAAGCAGCACGCAGGCCTCTCCGACAAACCTGCTGAGGTTAAGCCGGCAGCTGCGGCTGCGCAGGCAGCCCCGGCAAAAGAAACAAAAGAAGCGAAAGAAGTAAAGAAAGCAAAGTAGTTTTCTCCGCAACCGGGAAAAGGCGGGAATATGGGGAAAAAAGAGAACCAAAAGTATATGGAAACGGCGGATATAGTCCTTAATTCCCTGAAGATATTCAGCGGTTTCAAAAAAGAATTTGAAAGCTACAAGAAGAGCAAGAAACTGAGTTTTGAGAAAGTTGACACGATGGGGCGTGATTTTTTCGACCTGAAGAACGAGACGCATCAGTATTTCAGGGAATATAACCCCAGCAGGAAGAAACTTGAAGAGACGGATATCTTTGACCTGATTGTCAGTTCCATCTTCCACGAAGTTCTGCACCTGAAAGAATACATATATGTTCTTGAGAAATACGAGCCTCGGTATATGGTTTTCGAGAAGAAACTCGGCGACAAGAAAAATCTTGACCCGGCAAACAGGGATTTCCTGCGCCACAGCCGCGAAACGGTCGGTGAAGCCAAACTCGGCCTGCCTCTGAAGCTTCAGGGTGTAAATGAGCTTGTTAATGACGCCCTGCCCCATCTTGCCAGTATTATAGAAGATAATGCCTTTGATAAGCACCTCATCAGAACCATTTATGTCTATTCCGATTACATAGACTATCTTTTCCCTCAGGGCGGTATAAAGCGGTTTTATAACGACATTTATGAGGGCGGGTGGATAGAAGGGATCTTCCTGGTCGGGGAAAGTTTCGCGAAAAGCGGATTTTACGAGCAGGCCGAGTTTATCTTCAAGAAGCTTCTGGAAGAAGGCGTAAACGAAAAATCAGACAAACTCTCACGGGATTATATGGAGCGCGCAAAAAGCAGCTTAAAAAATCTGGCCGGGCACCCCTGAAATCGTCCTTCTGCCTTTCGTTTTGCAATGTGGAAAAACAAGCTTAAACTTGCTATAATTTCACCCTATGAATATAACTCTTATAGGCATGGCCGGAGCAGGAAAAAGCTTTATCGGGAAAGCCCTGGCTAAGAAATACGGATTCCGTTTTATAGACATTGACAGGGTTATCGAGCAAAACTCAGGTAAAAAACTAAAAAATATTGTCTCCGAGCTTGGCGACCGTAAATTTATAAGGCTTGAGCAGAAAACCGTTCTCGCGCTGAAAAAACCCGGAGGCGCCGTTATTTCCCCGGGCGGGAGCATCATCTATTCCGGACAGGCCATGAAGCTTCTTCTGAAGCTAGGCCCCGTAATATTTCTCAAAGTGCCTTTCAGTGTCATAGCAAAGCGGGTTCCCGATATAGAGGAAAGAGGGCTTATCAGGTTCTCGCATACCAGCTTAAGATCTCTTTACGCCGAGAGGCTTCCGCTGTATAAGAAGTACTCTCATTCAACTGTAACTATTCCTGCCGGTCTTGGAGTGAAAGAAGTTGTCAGCAAAGTCTATAGGGCTGCAGAGAAAAAGGCAAAAACTCTTGATCCCGACTAGCAAATGCCGGGGGCAGTTAAAATAAATACGATGAAGTTTCTACCTGCAGATTTGTTTAAACAAAAGATTCTAGAGGAGGTTTAAAATGATTAGAAAACTGATTGTGCTGGCTGCCGTACTTGCAATGTTTTGCGGGGTTGGTGTCGCGAAGAAATTGACACTATTAAGCTTCAACAAAGGGGAAATGGCTGACGATAACAGCAACGCGCAAGTATCTTTGTCGGAAGAGAATGTGGAGAAGACCGGGGATTTCAGCATGAAGGTGGATTTCGGGCCGAAGACCGCCACCGCGGGCTCCTACATTGCGGTTTTTAAACCGAAAAAGGGCGCCTGGGGCGCCTATACGAACGCCAAGATGATTATTTACAATCCGTCAGACAAAGAAGTAAAGATTGGCTGGATGATAAAAGGCGGGAAAAATACCAACACGCCGGAGAACAGGAAAGACTGGCCGCTTACGCTGAAACCCGGGAAAAATGACATAGACATTAAGATAGCAGGTGTGACCTGCAATGACGAAAAATCTATACTTGATTTAAGCAGCATCTTTATCTATGGTTTCTGGAATCTCACGCCCGATCAGGCGGTTACCGTCTACATATCAAAACTCTATCTGGAAAATAGCGAAAAATAAGGCTTTTGTTAGCTGATATAACAGAGGCATGTTCTCAAAAAGAACATGCCTCTTTGTATTTTAAAGCAATATTCCTCATGCCTGCCATAAACCCCGGGAATCATTGGTGCCTCAATGGTTTTATCAATTGACAAGCCGCTTAAACGCATATAGAATTAGGTATACAGAATTCTGACCTGATGCCAGAGTGATCTGGCATATTTTTTAGGGAAAAAGAGGAAAAGTGGCAAAACACCTTATTCAACCGACCGAAAACGGCGAGAACCAGACACTGCTGAACAAGGTCAAAGACATAGTCATTGGCAAGGCCAAAGATCCCACAGAGAGCGGGATTTTCCACCGCCTCGCTCTTATCGCATTCTTTGCCTGGATTGGCCTGGGTTCTGATGCGATTTCTTCTTCCTGCTACGGCCCTGAAGAAGCTTTCAGAGCGTTAAGCGGCCACTCCTACCTTTCGATACTTGTAGGCCTTGCCGCGGTAATCACTATCTTCGTTATCAGCTCAAGCTACAACCAGATTGTCGAACTCTTCCCTTCGGGAGGAGGTGGCTATCTCGTGGCAAGCAAGCTTTTGAGCCCAACGGTAGGCATGGTTTCCGGGTGCGCGCTGCTGATTGACTATGTTCTCACAATCACTCTCTCTGTTGCCGCAGGCACGGACGCTATCTTCTCGCTGCTGCCCGCCGCCTTCTACACTTACAAGGTCGCGGTAGCTGTCGCGGTTTTGATAGGACTAATTATAATTAATCTGAGAGGCGTCAAAGAATCGGTCCTCGTACTGATGCCTATATTTCTGGTGTTTGTACTGACCCACATAACGGGTTTGACAATAGCTTTCTTTTCCCACTCAAGCCAACTGGGTTCCATCGCGGTAAATACGGTATCTGATATCAGGTCTTCTGTCGGGCAGATAGGGGCAATCGGGGTTCTTGCCCTGCTGATCCGCGCTTATTCCATGGGCGCCGGCACCTATACCGGGATTGAAGCGGTCAGCAACGGAGTCGGTATCCTCAGGGAGCCCCGCGTTAAGACCGCGAGAAAAGTTATGCTGTACATGTCAATTTCACTCTCCGTGCTCGTACTCGGTTTTATGACCGCGTACCTGCTCTACGGTGTTTCCTTTGAACCGGCTAAAACCCTCAACGCCGTGCTCTTTGGCAAGATTTTTGGAAATACCGGATTTGGCACTGCGCTGCTTATGGTACTGCTTGTTTCCGAAGCGGCAATACTTTTTGTCGCCTCCCAAACCGGATTCATAGACGGCCCCAGGGTTATTGCGAACATGGCTGCCGACAAATGGTTTCCGAGCAGGTTCACTTCGCTCTCGGACAGGCTGGTAACCCAGAACGGCGTGCTTATGATGGGTATTGCCTCTCTGGTGCTGCTGGTGTTCACTCACGGGAGCGTTGTCTTTCTTGTGGTCCTATATTCCATTAATGTGTTCATAACTTTCGTGCTCTCCCAGCTGGGAATGGTCAAACACTGGTGGGAGTGCAGGAAGACGGAAAAAAAATGGCGGCGCAAGCTGGCGATAAATGCGGTGGGGTTTGTTCTGGCTTCAATAATCCTGGTGAGCGTAGTGGTATTTAAATTCTACGAAGGAGGCTGGCTTACCATCTTTATCACCGGCGCGCTGATAGCCGTTGTTTCCGTGGTTAAGCGCCATTACAATAAGACCAAAAATCTGTTGCGCCGGCTTGACGAGCTGGTGGTTCCGATAATAGCCGAAACCACCAAGGAAGTTGTGGAAAAAAAGATTAAAGAGCGCGGCGAGACGCAGTATGATCCTGAAGGAAAGACCGCGGTGGTGCTGGTTAACGGTTTTAACGGGCTGGGCCTGCACACTCTTTTGAATGTATTCAGGATGTGGAAAGGAGTCTTTAAGAATTTCGTCATCCTTGAGGTCGGCGTCATCGACAGCGGTTCTTTTAAAGGGATTGGTGAGATGGACAACCTGAAGGCAAAACTGACCGAGGACGTGGACCGCTATGTCAATTACCTGAAATCGCAGGGATATTTTGCTGACGGATTTACCGTTTCGGATGTTGATGTGGTTGATGGGATTACGAACGCCGCTCCCGAGATACTTAAGAAATACCCGAATGCGATATTCTTCGGCGGCCAATTGGTCTTCCCGGAAGAGATCTTCCTTTCCAGGTGGCTGCATAACTACACGGTCTTTGCCGTGCAGAGGAAGTTCTACTATCAGGGTATTCCTATGGTACTAATTCCGGTCCGCCTCCAGATATAAGCTAAGCTATTAGGCGGTTTTCTTTTGTTCTCAAGGTTTTCACGTCTCAACAGCCTGCTTTTCATTGACTTTTCACCTCTTCCGGCAGATAATTGACCCGGAAGCCGGAAAAAATGAAACCTGAACAGCTTTGAAAGAGTCTAATTCATAAGTGAAAAGAGGCCTTTCAATGAGAATCGCAGCTCTGTTTTTCATCCTATTGGTATTTGTCTTCACCGGCGCCCCGCGCTCTGAAGACGCTTTAGAACAGGAACCGCCTGCCGAGCTATTCACGCATTTCAAAATAAAGAATCATATTGACGATATTGTTATCTTAGAACTAAAAGACAGGATGTATCCCCCTTCTGAAACCTGCAATGACGAGGTTTTTCTTCGCCGCGTCTTCCTTGACACGCTCGGTTTGCTGCCGTCGTCCCAGGAGGCCAGGAACTTCCTTGCGGATAAAAGTGCTGATAAAAGAGAGAGGCTTGTATCGAGGCTTATGGAACGCCCGGAGTTTGCCGACTACCTTGGCATGAAATGGGGGGATTTGCTGCGCATCAAAGCCGAGTTCCCGAGCAATCTCTGGCCCAACGCTTCACAGGCATACTCAAGATGGGTTCACGACTGTGTCAGGGATAATGTGCCTTATGATGTGTTCGCGAGAAAACTGCTCACGACTTCCGGCAGCAATTTCCGCGACCCTCAGGTAAACTTCTTCAGGGCTTTCCAGGAGAGGACGCCGGGGCTTATCGCTGAGAATGCGGCGCTGGTGTTTCTTGGCATAAGGCCGGAGAACAGCGTATTCAGCGCGGAAGAGAGGCTCGGCCTCGCCGCCTTTTTTGCAAGACTCGGCTTTAAGGGAACGGAAGAGTGGAAGGAAGAGATTGTATATTTTGATCCGGACGCGAAACCATTTTTTGGCCCGGACGGCAAAGAAGTCCTGCCGCGCCTCCCCGGCAAAGAGCCGCTTTCCCTCGGGGCGGACATTGACCCAAGACCGGTTTTCGCGGACTGGCTTATTTCAAAAGAGAATCCCTGGTTCGCGAAATGCATGGCAAACAGGCTGTGGTATTGGTTCTTCGGCTACGGAATAATTAACGAGCCCGATGACCTGACCGGAACCCACGATGCCTGGAGCGATGAACTGCTCTCTTATCTGGAAAAAGAATTCATCGCCCACAAGTATGACGTAAAATACCTCTGCCGGCAGATCCTTTCCTCCAATACCTACCAGCTTTCCGCCGCCGCAACAAAATGGAACGAAGAGGACTCGGACGGATTTTCGCATTACAGGACCAGAAGGCTTGAGGCGGAGCCGCTGATAGATATTGTCTGCCAGATAACCGGGGTCGGTGAGAGTTACCAGAGCATGATCCCGGAGCCCTTCACTTTCCTGCCCTACAGCCAGCGGGCCGTGGCTATTCAGGACGGGAGCATTACTTCGCCGTTTTTGGAGCTTTTCGGAAAGCCGCCCCGCAATACTTCCTACCTTTCCGAGAGAAACTCCGTTCCTACAGCGGCCCAGATGCAGCATTTCCTGAATTCCGGGCAGATAGAAAAGAAGATAGAGCAGAGCCGCCCGCTCCAGCAGCTCTTTAGTATCGGGAAGGACGACAAGGTTGTAATCAACGAGATCTTCCTTCGGGTGCTGACAAGGTTTCCGTCGGAACAGGAAAGAAAACTCGCGCTGGATTACCTTACCGACCCGAAGAAGAAGTACAACGAGGCCTTTTTTGATATAGTCTGGTCTCTGATGAATTCCTCGGAGTTTCTCCTGAGGCATTGAGGCGAAAATGAAAAAAAAAGGAAGTCCGATACTCAGCGAAAGAATTTCAAGAAAGAGATTCCTGCGCTCAGCTGTTTTCGGGGCAGGGGTCCTGTTTTCAGGGTTCATTGATTCCAAAGCTTTTGCCGATATAATTGAGAAGAAACCCAAGGCCAAATCCATGATCCAGCTCTGGATGTGGGGCGGGCCTTCGCACCTGGACACTTTTGATCCCAAACCGGCGGCGGGAAGAGATTACACGGGAAACTTGAATAAGACAGTAGATACAAATGTGCCGGGCATTAGGCTTAACGCAGCGCTGCCGCTGCTTGCGAAACAAGCAGATAAGTACGCGATACTGCGCGGCATGACCCATAATAATAACGGGCACGAGACTGCCGCGTATATGGTGCAGACAGGAAGAAAACCCGGTGAAGGGCTGGTATATCCGGGGATAGGAGCCGTTGTTTCTTATTTTAAGGGGCAGCCCCCACTGTATAAGAGCCCGCTCCCTCCATATATAACTTTGACGACCCCGCAGGGCAGGTTTTCGGAATGCGGTTTCATGGGAAGCAAATATAAGCCGTTTTCCACAGGAGGAGATCCGAACAGGGAGCCTTTCGCGGTGGAAGGAATTGTATCCGAGACCGTGAATGATGACCGGCAGAAGAGCCGCAAGGATTTTCTGAAAGAGATTGATTCCTTTGCCAGGTCTATGATGAACGACCCGCTCGTTAAAGTGTTTGACGCCGGGCAGCAGGAAGCTTACTCGGTGATACTGGGGGAAGCCAGGAAAGCGTTTCTTTTAAGCGTTGAATCAAAAGAGACAAGAGACCTTTACGGCAGGAACACCTTTGGGCAATCCTGCCTTCTTGCCAGAAAACTGGTCCAGCAGGGAGTGCCTTACATCACGATAAATTACAGGGGCTGGGACACGCACAAAAAACATTTTGAAACGATGAACCAGAAGCTTCCCGAGCTGGACCGCGGCATGGCCGCTTTGATATCGGAACTTGCCTCTTTCGGGCTGCTCGATTCGACAATAGTCTGGTGGAGCGGGGAGTTCGGAAGATCGCCTAAGGTAGCCTGGGAAGACCCCTGGTACGGAGGGCGGCATCATTACGGTAAAGCTTTCTCGGCAGTGGTGGCAGGCGGCGGTTTTAAAGGCGGCACCGTAGTCGGAAGGACGGATGATACGGGTGAGAACGTTGCCGAAAGGCCTGTTTATCCCTGGGACCTGATAGCCAGTTTCTACGAGCTGCTTGGAATAGAAAAAGACGCTAAGCTTCCTAATGTGTCCGGGCCTTCTGTTTACGCAAACCCTTTCACCGCGGGAGTCATAAACAGCAAGGAGACCGGCGGAATACTTTCGGAGATAATGACTTCTTGAAAAAAATATTGCTGGTCATAACCGCTTTTTCGGCGGCGCTTTACGCGGTCGAGCCTCCGCATGCGGGGTATATTTATCCGGCAGGGGGAAAGCAGGGAAGCGTCATTGAGGTTGTAATCGGCGGAAAATATATCAAGGACGCTTCAAGGGTGACTGTAAACGGAAGCGGAGTTTTCGCGGTCATACTTCCTGATCCTGATGCAGAACCCGCGCCGAAGGCTGTTGCTGCTGCCCAACCGGTAACGGCTGAACAGAAACCGGCTGTTCCGCTTTCTGTGACCACTCCGGAGCAGCGTCCCGCGGCGCCTTTCGCGCAGGTAACGGAAGAAAAAAAGACGCTTTCGCCGTCGGTTCCTGTAACGAGGGAAGCCGGAGCAAAACCCGTTCTGCTCCCGGTAAACCCGGCCAAACCACAGGCGAAGCCGCCGGTAAAACCGAAGGCCAGAAAGAACGACCTTTTCCCTGATACGCTGATTCTTCGCGTCGCGATTTTTGACGACGCGGAACCTGGCAGCAGGGATATCCGGGTGCTTACCCCCGGAGGACTCTCAAACAAACTCACGTTTCAGGTCGGGACGCTCAAGGAAGTCCTTGAAACGGAGCCTAACGACAGGAAAGATACTGCGACCGAGGTAAAATCCCTGCCTGCCGTCCTTAACGGCACTATCATGCCGGGAGACACCGATGTTTTCAAGTTTTCCGCCGTTAAGAGCAGCCGCCTGGTTTTTAAAGCAGACATCAGGGCGCTCAAACCTTTCATGGCTGACGCGGTCCCCGGGTGGTTTCAGGGTTCAATGGCTCTTTATGATTCAAACTGGAAAGAGCTGGCTCACGCGGACAATTTTTATACCGGGCAGGATCCCGTGATACTTTACGACGCCGCGGACGGAGATTACTACCTTGAACTTCGGGATTCAATATACCGCGGGCGGGAGGATTTCGTTTACAGGGTCAGCATCGGAGAACTGCCTTTTGTATCCGGGGTATTTCCTCTTGGCGCGAAGTACGGTGTTCCGGCGAAAGTCAGGTTGTACGGTTCAAATCTCGCAGAGGATACTATAGAGGCTTTTAGCGGGAGAAGAGACCTGCCCGTCCAGTATATTAACGGCCGTTCCAAAGACGGCGCGGCAAGCAACAGCCTGCCGTTCGCGTTCTCCGACCTGCCGGAAATAATAAATGAAGGCGGAAATGAAACTTTGGCTAAAGCCAGGCCGGTAACTCTACCTTGCGTCATAAACGGCAGGATTCTTACACCGGGCGTTCCTGACCTTTACTCATTCGAAGCTGCTGAAGGGGAGACGTTCTCATTGGATGCGGCCGCCAGGCGGCTCGGATCACCCATGGACACATACCTTGAAGTCCTCAATGCCGCGGGGGAGAAACTTGCGTTCAACGATGACGATGCGACATATAAGTGGCTGGGAACTATCACACACCATTCGGATTCATTCATAAGTTTTAAGGCGCCAAAGTCAGGGACATATTTCGCCGGAATCCGTGATATTCAGGGCAAAGGCGGAGAAAATTATGCTTACAGGCTCCGGATCAGCAGTCCGATGCCTGATTTTGAGGTCTTTGCCCTGCCTGCGGGGGTGTTGGTTCCGAAAGGCGGAAGCGGCTGGATAACTCTTCGGGCCGTCAGAAAGGAAGGGTTTAAAGGGGATATAAGGGTATTCCCTTCCTCTGAAAGCCAGGACATCAGGCTAAGCGCCGCGGTGATTCCTGACGGCAAGAACGAGATAAAAACCAGTTTCTCGTGCGCTGGCGGAGCGGAGGGAAGCACGCGCCCGCTTGAACTGATGGCAGGGTCCACTAACGGAAATGCGATAGTAATCCACCATGTTGTAGCGGCGGAGGAGCTGATGCAGGCTTTCGCCTGGAAGCATATTGTGCCGGTTAATTCCCTGCAGGTAGCGGCAGGGAAAGAGATGCCTTTCACTCTCTATTTTGATTCGGTGCCGGAAGCGGGCATTGAATTGACTCAGGGGAAGGAGACCAAGTTTGTGATAAATGTCGGCAGGAAAGGCGATTTTGTAGAACCCATAAACCTCGCTCTTATCTCTCCGCCTGACGGAGTATCGCTTCGCGGCAGTTTTATCGGCGGCAGGAAGGATAGTTTCGAAGCTGCGCTCCGCGCGGACTTTAAGGCAAAACTTGGGCCTGAGACTTTATTGCTGCAGGGCACGGCTGCCGTTCCGGTCGAAGAAAGACAAGCAGCAGAGAAGGGAAGGCGTGAAAAGATGTATGTGAACGCGCCCGTGCTGAAGATAAATATTCTAAAGGGAAAAGAACCTCCGGTAAAAAAACCCGAGCCGCCCAAGTCAAGTGTTCCTCTTTTGCCCGCGAGAGTTGTTACGCCGGAGCAGAAAGCCGCTCCGTCGCCGGAAGTCACCCCTGAGAAAAAAGTTCTTCCCCCGGCGGCAGAAGTTACGGGTGAGAAAAAACAGGCCAATCCGTCGGCTGAATCAACATCCGAAAAAAAGGCGGCAGCGCCTGACGCCAAAGCGAAAGGAGAACAACTTGACAACAGCAAGAAATGACGACGTTGCGAACCAGAAACGCAATTTCACCGCGTGCTTGACCGCAGCCGGGGAGATGACGGAACACTATGTTTCCGTAAGGGATTTTGAAGGTTCTCCTGTGGATGCGTTAAAAGCCGCCGCGGCTTACCTTCAAACAAGAAGCGCGAAGCCGCTGATGGCGCTCTCTTTCGGGGATACGGCGTCCGCCGCGGGTTTGCTTAAAGATTCAGGGTTTGCCGGCCTGCCGGTTTCATTGCTTGAGCACGATAACGGGAGCAGATATCCTTTGAGCGGGATACAGATTTTTGCCGTGTCCGGTGTTCCGGTAGAAGAGATATTGCTTGGAGGAAAAATTGCAGGGCATTCCTGGGAGACCGCCGACGCTAGGCATCTGATGCTCGGAGGAATATCTCCGGAAGACCCGGGGCTGTCTCCGGAAGAACAGGTGAGAAGCACTTATAACCTTATCAAAAAGGCGCTATCGTCTTCAGGTTTTACTTACCCTGAGGTAGCGAGAACCTGGTTCTATCTTGACAGCCTGCTTTCTTGGTACGGCAAGTTCAATGCGGCGAGGACCGGTTTTTTTACGGAGAACGGGATATTCCAGCGCCTTGTTCCGGCCAGCACGGGAATCGGCGCGTCAAATCTGCGCGGCTGCGCCATCTCGCAGAGCGTCTACGCTTTCAAACCAAAAAGGGAAGGAGCCGGGATAGTTAAGGTCGGTTCTCCGCTTCAGTGCGAGGCCCTGAATTATAGAAGCGCTTTCAGCCGGGCAGTTGAGTTGACTTACGGCGGAATAAAGAAACTCATGGTGTCAGGCACGGCAAGCATAAGCCCTGACGGGAGATCGGCAAACATTGACAACCCGGAGAAACAGATAGAACTGACCATGAAAGTGGTCCGCGAGATTCTTCTTGCGGAAAAGATGGACTGGGAGAACACCGTTCGGTCTATCGCGTATTTTAAATCTCCAGAGCATGTTCCTTTATTCAACGCATACTGCGGAAAAAACGGCCTTCCCCCGCTGAACTGCATAAATGCAACGACTTCAGTCTGCAGAGAAGAACTTCTTTTTGAAATAGAGCTCGATGCGGTAATCCCCGGGTAAACTGCCCCGGCGCAAAGAGACGCTGTGTAATATTTGTCAGCGATACCCGCAGAATAGCGCCCAAAATCGGCAAGCTGCTTGTTCCTTCCAAAAAAACCTCAGTTTCGAAATCATGAAAGTAAATTAATGAAACTTCAAGTCCCCCTTTGGGTCTAACTCTTAAGATAAGCGGTTAAAGCGAGCGTTTGGGAGGGGGCTCAGAAAATGAATATAGCGCAAATAATTTCTTCTATGGCTGGCGGGGGAAGGGAACTGGACGCAGTCCCGCTCGTGAAAGGATTTCTTGATAAAGGCCATAATTCTATTATTGTATGCAGAAAAGGCTCCTACCTTGACAAAAAAGCCCTGCAGGAGAAACTGCCGATAGAGTACCTGGAAATGAGCGGGTACGTGGACATTCCGGATATTATCAGGCTGGCGGCGCTTCTAAGAAGGCGCAAGATTGATGTTATTCACGCGCATTGGACCAGAGATATGTTTAATATTATCCCGGCTTCAAGACTTGCCGGCGGTATACCGGTGGTTCTCACGAAACATGTGTTCTCAACCATCGTAAAGAAAGACCCGTTTCACTCCTGGGCTTTCAGGAATGTGGCTCATGTCATCGCAATCTCGGATCTTGTAAAATATAACCTCCTCGAAACTGTTCCGATAAACGCGCGTGATATAACAACTATTTACAACGGCATTGACGCAGCCATAGAATGGTCTCCGGGCAGGTATAAGAAAACTCTACGGCAGGAGCTCGGAGAAACTCCGGAGAGAAAAATAATCAGCATGATAGGCAGGATAAACGAAGGCAAAGGCCAGCATTTGCTGGTTGAGGCAGTGGCGCGGATTGCCGGAAAATATCCCGGGCTCAGGGTGGTTTTTGCCGGGAAAGCCGAAGGCGCGGCCGAAAGATATTACGAGGCAGCATTAAAGAAACGGATAAAAAGCCTGGGCCTCCTTCAAACCTTCAGGTTTCTGGGATACAGGTTTGATATTCCCTCTATAATTGAATCAAGCGACGTTGTGGCCGGATGTTCGGTCTTTGAATCTCTGGGTATGACTTTAATAGAAGGTATGGCAATGGGCAAGGCCGTGGTCGGGCCTGACACAGGCGCGGTCCCGGAAATAATCAACGACGGCGTAAACGGCCGGATGTTTCGTTATGGCGACACGGAGGGGCTTGCGGGCATTCTTGATGAGACTCTTTCCAATGAAGAACGCTGCTCCCGTATGGGATTAGAGGCGAGAAGGACGGCTTTGAGCAAATTTAACATTTCAAACATGGTTGACAGGGTTAAAACTATTTTTAACGCGGTAATCAGAGACCGCAGCAACAGGCAATTTCACGGCAAAACAACTTTCTATGACAAATAGCCGGTCCTGACCTTTTCATAGCCGGACAGATTTTTCAGAAAATCATTGTATTATCCCTTCCTAAGTATTAGAATGCTTGACGTGCCGCGCTTAAGGCGCGGCAATTCAAGGCAGTTCAAAAGGAGGCAACAAATGGCAGCAGCTTCAGCGGTACCGGCAAAGAAGGCGGCATTCGGCGGCAAAATGATCAAGTGGAGCAAAGTAAAGGATGTAAAGATTGGCGAGATATTCGACAACAAGGATTGCGGGATGGCGGAACAGACGAAACTTATTTGGAACTTCATAAAAAAGAATAAGATAAACGAATAGTCCGGATCCGGGCAGGCAGAGATGCCTGCCCGGTCTGCATTCGCGTTAAAGTAAGACATTAGCGTGATGACACAGATTTCAAATTGATGCCACCGATAGGTCAAAATGGTTTATCGGTGTAATCGTCTCTAATC
>CAIWWK010000186.1 GCA_903916325.1 Candidatus Firestoneibacteriota bacterium | reverse complement strand
CGAAAGGCATAAAAAAACTGCTCATTATCCGTCCAAGATTTATTGGAGATGTTTTACTCTCAACGTCTTTGGTGCGCGCCTTGAAGACCGGATTCCCTCGTATTAAGATTTCATATCTAGCTGAAAAGACTTCATTGGAAGTGCTGAAAAACAATCCATATATTGATGAACTGATAACTCTTGAACGCGGAAGCCTTGCAGATGACCTGCTGATGATAAGAAACATAAGAAATAGGAAGTTCAGCGCGGTAATTGACACGTTCGGAAATCCGAGGAGCGCATTGCTCGCTTTCTTCAGCGGAGCGAAATACAGGATTGGCTGGGAACACCGCGGCAGGAAATACGCCTACACTCATTTTGTCGGGCGCGGCGCGGAAAAGCCGGGCGACGCTATCGATGTATATAATCAGGCAGCCAGGATATTCGGTATTAAAAACCCCGGGAAAGAAACAGTTCTAAAACTAACAAAAGGCGAAGAGAAATTTGCAAAAGAATATTATTGCGGTCATGGTCTGGGCGGCGGAAAACAGGTAATTGGAATCCATCCCGGCGCCAGCTGGCCGGCTAAAATGTGGCCCGCGGAAAAGTTTGCGGCGCTTGCAGACAAACTCCTTTCGGAAGGCAGTCAGGTTGTGGTGTTCTCCGGACCCAAAGACCGCACGGCCGGGGCCCGGGTCCTCATGCTGATGAAGAAGAAAGCGCTCTTCGCTGACAGCCTGCCGCTTCGCGACTTTTCGTCCGTTGTGTCGCTGCTTGACGGTTTCATCTCTAATGACAACGGGGCGATGCATATCGCTGCTGCTCTAAGAATCCCTTTGGTTGGAATATTCGGGCCGGGAGATCCGGCAGTCTGGTTCCCTTATAAGAGGAATGCAGTCTGGCTGCAAAAGAACATGCCTTGCTGGCCGTGCAGGAAGGATTACTGCGAAGACATGAAATGCATGAAAGCCCTGGAGGTTAAAGAAGTCTACGCGGCTTTTTGCCGAATTAGCGGCAGGAAGAAGAAATGATTATAAAAAATGAAGAGGTTAAAAAGATACTGATCATTAAATTCAGGGCTCTTGGCGATATTCTGCTTTCTGTCCCTGCTATGCGAGCCGTAAAAGAGTCCTATCCCGGCGCAAGGCTAAGCGTACTGGTTAACAGGCATGGAGAGGAGATACTTGAAGGCTTGAGCTTTATTGATGAAGTGCTTGTCTTCGACAAAACAATCGGATATCCGGTGTCGCGCGATCTTGACCTGATCTTGAATGTGATGGACAATAAATACGACCTCGTGATTGATATGTATGGGAACTTACGGAGCGCTCTGTTGGCTTTTCTGAGCGGCGCTAAATACCGGGTTGGTTTGTCAAGCCGTAGCAGAAATCTATTTTATAATATTGTGGTTGCGGGGTCACCCGGGATTATTTATAATCCTGAAGTCTGGCTCCGCGTCGCTTCAGCCGCTGGGGTCTCAGGTGCAGGCGGCAGGCCGTCTATTTTACTCGGAAGAGAGGAAGAATCCTATATATCCGCATTCATGATGGAAGAAGGCTTGATAGCCGGAAAGTTCGTTGTGCTAAACCCGTTTGCAAGCGCTGTTACGCGTGAGTGGCCAAGGGCTAATTATGTCGAACTTGCAATGCTTTTAGTGAAATCAGGGTTAGCTGCGGTTATTGTGTGGGGGCCGGGACAGGAGAAAGAAGCAAGAGCCATAAAAGCGGCCTGCGGAAAAGATGTAATAATCGCGCCGCAAACAGGGATAAAACAGCTCGGCTGGCTCCTTAAAAAAAGCGCGGTAGTTGTAACAGGAACGACTTTCATACAGCACCTTGCGGTAGCAGTAGGTGCTAATGTGGTAAGCATTTTCGGAGCCACCGACAGCAGGGCCTGGGTCGATCCTGCTTATGAGAAACAAACAGTCTTGCAGGCGAAACTTGACTGTATGCCCTGCGAGAAGGTTAAGTGTCAAGATTTAAGGTGTATGGATCAAATAAGCGTGTTAAAGGTGGATTCCGCGCTTAGGAAATATATCAATAGAGCATAGAGCCAAATGCATTGCGCCTTGACAGGCGCTGTTTTTGTGTTATAATGGAAACTGAAGAAACCAATGTAGTTTCCGGGGTATCTAGATGACAAACAATGAAGAAACCAGGTTAAACATACTTGAAAAATCAAGGAAGCTGTTTCTTTCAAGCGGCTTTTCTAAAGTCACGACTGAAGATATCGCCGGGTCCATAGGCGTAAGCAAAAAGACTTTGTATAAGTATTTTTCTTCAAAAGAAGAACTGCTTGAATCCTCAATATTCCAAATGCTTCGGGACACCGGAGCAAGAATTGAAAATACTGTTAACAACGAATCAATTGTTTTTCCCGAGAAACTTGTTTTGGTCAGGGAAATTGTTCTGGAAACCGTAAACTCCCTTAAACCGGAATTTTTGAGGGATATAAGGAAGAATGCGCGTTCGCTCTGGCAGAAGATTGAAGTTTTTAGAAGGGAAAAACTTTCAGGAAATATTTCAACCTTGATTAGGATTGGTAAATCTCAGGGTTATATACGCGACAAATTCAATGAAGGTATATTCCTTGTAATATTCCTGAACCTTGTCGACGGCACCATAAATCCCGATTCACTTTCCGAATCAAACTATTCCGCAGAGGAGCTTCTTGAAGGTATTTTCACTCTGATGTTCATTGGGGCTTTAACAGAGAAAGGAAGAAAACAGTTTCCGGTTATGCGTACAAGGGAGGATACCAAATGATCCGAAAGACATTCATTCTTCTGCTTGCGAGCGTTTTTTGCCTCCCGGGGCTTTCGGCTATCTATACTTTGGATGAAGCTATTGCCCTAGGGCTTAAGAACAACACTAAAATGCTTGCTTTTAAGGCAGCAAAAAAGAATTCGGAAGGCAGGAATTCTGAGGCCATCAGCGGAGCTCTTCCGAAGTTGTCTTTTAACGGAGGGTATAATTATATTTCTTCGGTGCCTTCCATGAGCATCAGCATTCCCACCGGCCCGTTGACTTCTATAGATAAGACAATTGTAGCCGGCGCCGGCGACAACTGGGCCTTCAAAGCGCAGCTGACGCAGGAAATATTTGATTGGGGAAGGATGTTTGATAATATATCCTCCTCAGAAGCCGCGGATAATGCCGCAGCCAAAGATCTTGATGCGGGTGCTTGTTCTGTTGCTTACGCCGTTAAGCAGGCGTATTATAGCGTGGTTTTCGGTAAAGACGCCCTTGTAGTGGCAGAAGAATCGCTTAAAGTTTCAAGTCAGCATTTGTCTGATGCTGAGCAAAAATACAAGGAAGGGGCTTATTCTTCTTTTGAGGTCCTGCGGTCTCGCGTTCAGGTCAGTAATCTTAGGCCTGCTGTTTCAAAGGCAAAGAATTATCTCGAAATATCAAAGCTTAACCTAAAAATAGCCCTTGGCCTCGCATATAATGATGATATTGAAGTATCAGGAAAACTTGCAGAGCATCAAATCAGCATTCCCGACTATAACGAGAAACTCAAGAAGGCGCTCGCAGCCCGTCCGGAATTGCTTGCTGCAAGGTTAAGGACGGAGTCCGCGTTCTCAGCGCTTGAGTCGGCCAACTCTTTGGACAAGCCGGTGCTTTCGGGGTTTGCTTCCTATAATTATCAAAATCCATATTTTGTGCAGCTTAGCTGGACACAAAGCTGGAACGCTGGTCTAAACCTGAATATCCCGATTTTTGACGGAAATTTCACGGCAGCCAAGGTAAGGCAAGCTGAAGCCTCTCTGGCCGCTGCGGCTGTAAGCGTGAAAATGCTTGAAGATTCAACCGCATCCGAACTGAAACAATTGATTCTATCTCTTTCCGAGGCAAAAGAGCGGATAGCTGCCCAAAAAGACGCCGTCTCTCAGGCAGAAGAGTATCACAAAATAGCGCAGGTTGGTTTCAAGAGCGGAACCATGACAAATCTGGAAGTTATTGACGCCGAGTTATCCTTAATGAACGCGAGAATAGGATACTTACAGGCACTCTACGACAGAGAAGTGATTGAATCCGGGATTGAGAAGCTTGCGGGGCCGTTCGCCCTCCGCGGGTGATGCAAGATTGGGAAGTTCTCAAGGAAAAGGTTAACACGGAGGTTTTATGAATAAAAAGGTTATAATTCCTGTGGTTTTAGTTTTTCTGCTTGCAGCCGGTTATCTTACATTCAAGTTTACGGCAAGCAGCGGAACCTCGGAAGTGGGAGGTTCAGGAACCATAGAGGTTACCGAAGTTGATATTTCAGGTAAAATTTCCGGCAGGATAGAACAAATAAATGTCGAAGAAGGAGCCGGCGTGAAGGCCGGGCAGTTGCTGGCTGTACTTGCTCACGATGAGTTGAAAGCCCAGCAGGAGTCCGCGGACCAGCAGGCCCAGCAGCTTAAACTGCAAGCCGGAAATGCAGGAGACAATTATAAGCGGGCGAAGGATCTGTACAAAGCCGGCGGCTATTCTAAACAGGCGTTAGATCGTGATGAGACACTGTTTCAGGTGACTTCACACCAGTACGAGTCAGCGGTTCAGAACCTG
This sequence comes from Candidatus Firestoneibacteriota bacterium, assembly GCA_903916325.1. GTDB lineage: Bacteria > Oederibacteriota > D2-FULL-39-29 > D2-FULL-39-29 > CAIOVX01 > CAIOVX01. The sequence goes on along the minus strand of CAIWWK010000186.1, from coordinate 25,029 downwards.
AATCAAATTAAGGCGCAGGCGGAGAACGCTTTTCTCTATTCTCCGATAGACGGAGTGGTGCTTCAGAAGAACGCTGAGGCCGGCGAGATAGCTTCGCCAGGCATGTCCCTGCTGACAATTGGAAATCTGTCAAAACCCTGGCTTAAAATATACATTCCCGAGTATAAAACAGGTAAAGTTAAACTGGGCGCTTCTGCCCGTGTAATGATAGATACCTTTCCCGGGAAAGAGATGCAAGGAACGGTTACCTACATTTCTTCAACGGCCGAGTTTACCCCGAAGAATGTTCAGACAAAAGAAGACAGGGTGCGGTTGGTTTATGCCGTTAAAATAGCTCTGGACAACAAAAACGGCATGTTTAAGCCCGGAATGCCTGCTGACGCGGTGATAAATGTCTCAAATAATTGAAATTAAGGCCTTGCGCAAAAGCTTTGGCGTTAATCAAGCGCTCAAGGGAATAAGTTTTTCCGTTGAAGAAGGTGAAATATTCGGCCTTGTCGGGCCGGACGGAGCCGGAAAGACAACAGCTGTCAGAATTGCCGCAGGCGTGATGAAGATTGACTCCGGGACAGTAATTGTGGGCGGTTTTAATGTAAAGGAACGGCCTGATGAGAGCAAGAAAATAATTGGCTACATGCCGCAGAAGTTCAGCCTCTATCAGGATCTATCTGTTGAAGAGAACATAAACTTTTTCGCTGACCTCTATGAAGTAAAGTCAATAGAGCGTGAACTTATGAAGAAGGACCTTTACGCGTTCAGCAGGCTCGGTAAATTCAAAGACAGGCCTGCAGGAAAACTATCCGGCGGAATGCAAAAGAAACTTGCTCTTGCCTGCGCGCTGATAAATGTTCCAAAACTGCTGATTCTTGATGAGCCGACCATCGGAGTAGATCCTTTATCCAGGCAGGAACTCTGGGAAATGCTGATTAAGCTCAACAAGGAAAGGCGTGTCAGCATACTTGTTACGACTTCCTATATGGATGAAGTCGAAAGATGCGGGCGGGTCGGACTGCTCTATGAGGGTGAACTTCTGAAGGTTGAAAACCTGGAGGACGTTTTAAAGAGCGGGGTGAGGTTTGAGGAAATATTTATAAACGAGATGGAAAGGCAAAAGAATATGAAAAGTTTGTAAGCCGCACTTCGTGCGTCTTGTTCAAGAAAGGTTTATAACGTTCTTAACGTTTGTAACGTTTATAACGTAAAGCATGAAGAGTTTATAAGGTTCATAAGGTTAATAAAACTTTTGTGAGAGAGCAAGAGGAAAAATACATGCAAATGTCCGTTCAAGTAAATAATCTCGTGAAGAAATTCGGCAGTTTTGCCGCAGTTGATGACATAACATTCTCCGTTCAAAAGGGGGAAATATTCGGGTTCATAGGACCTAATGGCGCAGGTAAATCTACCACAATAAGAATGCTCTGCGGGATACTTGACCAGACTTCAGGAGAGGGGACCGTTGAAGGGTTTAGCATAAAAAGTGAGCCGGAAAAGATTAAAAGCGTCATCGGGTACATGTCCCAGAAATTCTCGCTTTACGACGACCTTACTGTAGCAGAAAACATTAATTTCTACGCCGGCATTCACGGCCTTGGGTTTAAGGAAGCCGGAGACAGAAAATCCTGGATACTGGAAATGTCAGGGCTGTCAGGAAAAGAGGGGTGTATGACAGGTTCCCTGTCAGGCGGCTGGAGACAGAGGCTTTCGCTTGGCTGCGCAATAATACACAACCCAAAAGTTATTTTTCTTGACGAGCCGACAGCGGGAGTTGACCCTATATCAAGGAAAGAATTCTGGGGCCTTATCAGGGGACTCGCAAAAGCAGGCACCACAATATTTGTAACCACTCATTTTATGGATGAAGTCGAGTTTTGCGAAAGAATTGCTATGATCTACAGGGGAAAGATAGTTGCAATGGGCACGCCGTCTGAACTTAAAATATTAAACAAGGTCGATAATCTTGAAATGCTCTTCGTCAATCTGATAAGGGGAATGGAATAGATGATTATCAACGGAAGAGTTATGGCCATAGCAAGAAAAGAGGCCCTGCATGTGGTCCGCGATATCCGTTCACTTATAATAGCGCTCATCCTGCCTCTTGTTTTCCTTTTTATATTCGCCTATGCTATTACGCTGGATATAGACCATATTAGACTGGCTGTCGTCGACCATGACAGAACTCCTGCCAGCAGGGGGCTAATAGCGGCCATAACCGTTAGCGGATATTTTGACCTGGCAGCTTTCCTTGAAAGCGAGAAAGAGATGGAGATCGGGATGGATAAAGGAGATATAAAAGCAGGGCTGATAATTCCTCCGGGATTTGCCAGGCATATTGCCCGCGGTGAGCGCAATTCAGTGCAAATACTTGTTGACGGGACAGAATCGAACAGCGCAAATATCACCCTCAATTACGCCAATGCTGCCGTTGCTTCATATACAGGGAATATTGTGCTTGCCGCGCTGAACAAGAACGGAATAGCCCTCAGGAAGGATACCTTGTTTATAGAGGCCGGTCAAATGGCCGTTTACAATCCGAGCATGAGAAGCCGCAATTTCATAATCCCGGGAATTATAGCGGTTATTATGTCGATTATCCTCGCGATACTCACTTCTCTTACGGTAGTAAAGGAAAGAGAACAAGGCACTCTTGAGCAGCTGCTGGTTACACCGGCAACGCCGAGAGATATCCTTGTCGGAAAAATGATCCCATACTGGATAATAGGTATGATTGACATGCTGATGATAGTACTTGCCGGAGTTCTTATATTTAATGTGCCGTTAAAAGGGGATTTGCTGCTGCTTTTCTTTTCGTCAGGGGTCTTTGCTTTTTGCGGGCTTGGTATAGGACTTTTTATTTCTTCAGTGGCCGAGAATCAGCAGATTGCAATACAGCTTTCGATGCTGATGTCCGTGCTCCCGGGCTTCATCCTCTCCGGTTTTCTTTTCCCTATTAAAAGCATGCCGCCTATTATCCAGGCCGTTACGGTTGTTCTCCCGGCTAAGTACTTTCTGAATATTCTGAGGGGTGTGTTTTTGCGGGGCAGCGGATGGGCATCTTTATTAGTGGAAACGATGATTTTGTTTATTATGGGAGTACTGCTGATTGTGATTGCTTCCAAGCGCTTTAAGAGGAATATCGGATGAGAAGAATACTTGAACTGGTCAGAAAGGAATTAATACAAACTTTTCGTGACAAGCGGATGATAGGCCTTATTTTCGTTGCGCCGGTTCTCCAGCTTATAATGCTGGGTTACGCGGTCACCACAGATGTGAAGCATATTGCGCTCGGTGTTTGGGATACCGACAGGTCTCAGGAAAGCAGGGAATTGATAAGGAAAGCTGTCATAAGCGGCTATTTCGACGATGCCGGAGTTGTCGCAAATGACGCGGCTATGGAACACGCGTTCAAAAGCGGGAGATGCGATCTCATTCTCTATTTTCCTCCTGATTATTCGAAGAACATAAAACGCGGAGAAAAAGCCAAAGTTGAGATTATTGCGGATGGAAGTGATTCAAACCTTACGAATATATCTTTCGGCTACATGGCGCAGATAGTTAACATTGAAAACAGCAGGCTGCAGGGGGAAAATATCTCAAAAATTAAGGCCGCGCGCGGCGGCAGTATAATGATCCCGCTGGTCGAACCCGAGCCCAGGGTAATGTATAACCCTGAGATGAAAAGCGCCAATTACATGATCCCGGGAGAGATTGGGCTGATATTGACCCTCATCACCATATTGCTCACCTCAATGTCTATTACGAAAGAGAAGGAATCAGGGACTATAGAGCAGATTATTGTGTCGCCGCTCCGTTCTTACGAAGTTATTATCGGGAAGACCATACCTTTTGCTCTAATCGGAATGATGATAGTCCTGCTGATTATTACCGGCGGGGTGCTCGTCTTCAATATCACCCTTAAAGGGAATATATTTACCTTGTTTTTCGCGTCATTCCTATTCCTCCTGAATACTCTTGGCGTAGGACTCTTCATTTCAACAATATCAAAGACACAACAACAGGCTATGCTTTCAAGCGTCATCTTTATACTGCCGTCAATTATGATATCCGGATTCGCCTTTCCAATATCCAATATGCCGCTTGAAATTCAATGGATATCGTATTTGCTGCCGCTCAGATATTTTTTTACAATAATACGGGGAATATTCCTTAAAGGAGCCGGATTCGCTATTCTCTGGCCGGAGATGCTTGCATTGTTCATTCTCGGAGCGACGGTGTTTATTCTGGCAGCGTTAAGGTTTAGGAAAAAGCTAAGTTAAGGCAAATACTAAATCCTAAATTCTAAACACTAAACAATTCAAGTCGACAAAAGGATGGTATATTGTCGCGTTTAGAATATTTTGTTAATTTGTTTTTGTTCAGAATTTAGTGCTTGGTATTTGTTTTTTGCTTGATTCCGTCTTTATTTTATTGTATATTAAACTTGTGCTTCTTACTGGGATGAAAAAATACATTGTCCCGGCAGCTGTTTTTGCAATTGCTCTGGTGCTGTCCAATATCACCTTCGCGCTACTGCTCGCTTCTGCTGTCCCGGTTATCAATTCATATCTGAATAGAAAGAAGAAAAGAGCAGCAGAAAAGTTATTAGAAAAACAATTTATTGAAAGCCTTCACTTAATCCTCAGCTCTCTCCGTTCAGGCCAAACTCTGCTGCAGTCCTTTGAAGAAGCCGGCCGCAGGACTACAAAACCGGTATCAATGTTCTATCATGATATTCTTGCCTCTAATAGACTCGGTAAAGGTTTGGATGAAGCTCTCGTGAGTACTGTCGAGAAATATAAGAATGACGACATGAAACTTTTCGCTATTATTGTCTCTGTCATGAAAGATTCCGGCGGTAATACGGCTGCGCTTATAGCGAATATGCTGGATTCGTGCGAAGAGAGAGAGAGGCTTTCAGGGAAGATAGACTCGCTGACTGCCCAAGGCAGGCTTTCAGGCTTAGTGGTAGGGTTGCTGCCGGCCGGACTGTTAACCGTATTCTGGTTATTGGACCCCGTATTAATCTATCCGCTCTTTCATTCGGTAAGCGGGTTTGTTCTACTTTTAGTCGCGGCTGCCTTGGAGGCAGCGGGAATCTATTTCATATCAAAAATCACAAATATCGAGGTTTAGATGACGGCTGTAGTGTGCGCTTTAATGGCAGGGGTTGCGGTTTTTATTGCAATTCAAACGGCCGGTGACAAGGAGGCCGCTCTGGCGCTCGGCAAAATGCTTGGGCGAAAGACATTGTCCCCAGGAAGCGGCCTGTTTGATTCCGGCCCATTGAAAAAAACCATTCAAATCGTATCGAGATTAAACAAAAATATCCCTCCGGGTAAATACCGCGCATGGTTGGTCTTAACGCTTTCACAAGCCGGTTCCGGATTTTCCTGTTGCGCGGATGAGTTTATCGCAAGAAAAGAGTTCTATCTGCTGATTTCGTTCACAGTTCTGATTTGTTTGCGCGTACCCTGGTTTTATGCACTGCTGATATCCGGCATTATTTTCTTTCTTCCGGATATAGAAATGAAGAGCTCAAGGACTCTATACGAAAAGAATATACTGCGTGAATTAACGCCTGCTCTCGGTATCTTGGCATCTTGTGTGGAGGCCGGCCTGACGCTTGACGCTTCAGTCACCAAATATTCCGAAAAATGCGGGGAAACCTTTCTCTCAGTTGAATTCCGCTGCTACTTGAAGGAGATTAGGCTCGGGAAGAACAGGAAAGAAGCTCTTTCCGGTCTGGCCGAGCGGTCCGGACTTCCGGAACTTGAGGTTTTTGCCGGTGCAGTTTCGAGGTCGCTTGAATATGGCACCGGCCTCGCCGGTGTTCTGCGCTCTCAATGCGCTTCGGCAAGAGAGAAGAAGGCGCACAGGATTGAGAAACTGGCTGCTGAAGCGCCAGTCAAATTGCTCTTTCCACTTATATTTTTTATATTCCCTGTCGTTTTCATTGTGATTTTTGGCCCTGTCTTTCTCAAATTTCTTGCAATAAGATAACGGTCTTTTCCTGTCCCCGCTTTTTCTTGAATTAAACGCATGATTATCGGATAATACTGTATGCGATTAAACAGCTTTACGGGTAAATTTATTAGCATCCTGCTCCTGATATGCGCGTTTGTGGTTCCCTTTATATCCGGCAGTTATATCCTCGGCGTGATGTCACTTGTGCTAATATATCTTATTCTTTCTCTTGGTTTAAATGTTGTTATTGGCTTTTGCGGTCTGCTGGCGCTGGGTTTCGCGGCTTTCTATGGTATAGGAGCATATATTACCGCTCTATTATTTCCGTTGACTGCTTTGCCTGTTCTGCTCGCTGCTGTGGTTATCGGTTCAGCGATCTTTGGTTTCATCTCCGGCGCTCCCGTGTTGAGATTAAGAGGGGATTACCTAGCTATTGTAACTCTTGGTTTCGGCGAAATCACAAGATTGTTTATGAAGAATATGGACTGGCTCACTAATGGTCCAAAAGGCATCAGCGGTATTTACCCGTCAGTTTTTTTCGGACTTAACCTTTCCGATAAAAGAACAGTCTATTATTGCGCGCTGGCTTGTGTTTCAATCTGTGTTTTTTTCCTTTATCGGCTGCAGGAATCAAAGATAGGCCGCGCCTGGTCGGCAATCAGAGAAGATGAAGTTGCAGCCGCTTCTTCAGGTATAAATATAACAAAAATGAAAATACTGGCATTTTTGATTGGCTCGGTGATGGCAGGTCTTGCAGGTTTCTTTTTTGCGGTCAATCAGTCCTTCGTAGATCCTAATTCTTTTGGTTTTGATGAATCGGTGCTGATTGTGTGCATGATAGTGGTAGGCGGGATAGGAAGTATTCCCGGTGTTATTCTCGGAACCACAATCCTGGTCTTTCTACCTGAATTGCTCAGGAATTTTCTCGGAGGGTTTGAATCCTATAGGATGCTTCTTTACGGAGTGTTGCTTGTCTGTATGATGCTTTTCAGGCCCCAGGGGATACTGCCGAAAGCAGGCAGAAAGCGCGAACTAATTCCTGAAACTGAAGAAATAAAAATGATGAAGACTCCAATGTTTACGAGGAGAGAAACAGGTAATGGCTGCAGTGCTTGAAGTGAATAATATTTCCAAAAAATTTGGCGGTCTTACCGCTCTAAATGATGTCTCGCTGCTCCTCAACGAAGGAGAGATTTTAAGCGTGATAGGTCCGAACGGGGCCGGCAAAACAACACTTTTTAACTGTATAACCGGAATTTACAGGCCATCGGCAGGCATGATAAGCCTGTCAGGCAAAGGCGTACGGATCGACAGTCTCCCGCCACACCGCATAGCGAGATTTGGTATTGCCAGGACATTCCAGAATATAAGGCTTTTTGCCAATATGAGCGTGCTGGATAATGTGCTTTGCGGCGCATTTAGCAAGACGCGAGAATCCATAGTCGACATAGCTTTTAGGACAAGAAAGAACAAGGCCGCTGAAACAGCTATTAATGAAAGAGCCAGGGAACTCTTGAATTTTGTTGATTTATCTGATAAATTGTATATAAATGGGTGTAGTTTGTCTTACGGTGACCAGCGAAGGCTTGAAATAGCAAGAGCACTTGCGCTCGAGCCTGATGTATTGCTTCTTGATGAGCCTGCCGCGGGCATGAACGCTTCCGAAACAAACTCGCTTGCGGTACTTATTAGAAAGATTAGAGATAACGGCGCCGCTCTGCTGATAATAGAACATGATATGCGTTTTGTTATGGAGATCTCCGACAGGATAGTTGTATTGAACTACGGAAAGAAAATATCCGAGGGCGCGCCTGAAGTCGTCAGGAAAGACAAGAAAGTTATTGATGCATACCTTGGAGAAGGAGATCAATGAGCATGAATCTGCTCTCCGCCGGCATGAACCTGAAGTTTGCCAGATGATGCTTGAGGCAGTCGACCTAAAGATTAATTATGGGCGCATAACTGCGGTACGCGGTGTGTCCCTGGGAGTAGAGAAGGGAGAAATAGTGACTCTTGTGGGCGCTAACGGCGCCGGCAAAAGCAGCATCCTGCACGGAATAGCCGGAGCAGAGAAGCTTGCAGGGGGCAGTGTCAGTTTTGAGGGAAAAGATATAACGGCCAACCGAGCGCATCATACGGCTGCTCTGGGCGTGTCGCTGGTGCCTGAAGGCCGGCGGATTTTCGGAAGGATGTCGGTGCTTGAGAATCTTGAAGTTGGAGGCTGTCTCAAAGATCCCGTTTCGCTTAAGAACGGCTTGGCAATGGTTATGGGGCTTTTCCCAGTATTGAAAGAAAGAGCGCGCCAGGAAGCAGGCACTTTGAGCGGCGGGGAACAGCAGATGCTGGCTATAGCCAGAGGCCTTATGAATGAACCGAAACTGCTTCTGCTTGATGAACCCTCCCTCGGGCTGTCGCCGCTTATGGAGCAGGCAGTTTTCAAAGTAATAGCGGAGATCCGGCGGCTCGGAACCACTATTCTGCTCGTTGAACAGAACGCGAATCTCGCGTTAAAGATTTCTGACAAGACGTACGTTGTTGAAAGCGGGAAAATAACTCTCTCAGGAAAATCCGGTGAATTGCTGAAAGATGATAATATTAAAAAAGCGTATCTTGGCGGGTAGATGAGCGAAGAACTGGCAAAAAAATATCTGAACGAGGCTAACACGGCGCTTCAGGCGAAAGAGATAGACAAAGCGCTTAAACTCTTTGAACATGTAGCCGAGCAGGACCCCAACAATGCTGAGGCGCACACCCGCCTTGCGGAGCTTTATGCCGAGAAAGGGATGAAGGAAAAAGCCGCCAATGAATACCACCTTCTCGGGAATGCTTATTATGAAAGCCGCCTTTTCAAGAATGCGCTTAAGTTCTTCCTGAAAGTATTTGAGCTGGATCCTGTGGCTATAGATTCCAGGATCAAAGCAGCCGAGATTTATGTGACACAGGAGATGGAGCGCGAGGCCAAGCTTGAATACCTTGCCATTGCCGAGTATTTTATGTCAAGCGGAGACCTATCCAGGGCCGAAGAGTTCGCGAAAAAAGCCGTAGAACTGAAGAGCATTGAAGCATATTACATTCTGGGGCTGGTCTGCTTTAAACGCGCTATGTGGAAAGAAGCGGCGGTGGAGTTTGAAAAACTGGTAAAGATTAAACTTAACCACGCAGGCGCCTGGACGCACCTTTCAATTGCTTATTCCTACCTGAACAAAATAAACGAGGCGCTGGCGGCCGCGGAAAAAGTAATGAAGATTGATCCGAGTGAACCTGACAGCCAGCGCGCTAGCGGGCTGGCGCATGCTAAAAAGGGGGAGATTGAGAAGGCAATCCCTTTTTATGTAGCCGCAATAGATGAAGCGCTCCAAAGAGGTGAAGTAGATAAAATACTGGAAGTCTCTAACGAGGCCGTAACTATGCTTTCCGGCTCTCCTGATATACTTTTTAAGAGAGGTGAAGCTCTGGAGGCTGCCGGGCTTGGGAAACAGGCTGCCGAGGCTTTTAACACATCTTCTGAGTTGTATAAGAAGGCAAATGCTCCTGATTCCGCGGCGATCGCAATTGAGAGAGCAAGGGCAGACGAAAATTTGGTTCCCAAGCCAAAGAATACGAAAGAGCCGGCTGTGAATGAATTCGAGGTCAAAGCAGTCCCGGCTGAAGGGATCAATAAGGGATCAACGGTGGCTGTACCGAAGAAAACGCCTGCAGCAACTTCAATCCCTGCGGCGTCGAAAGAACCCCTTATTCTTGAGATAGACGGAAAAGAAAAGAGCGCAAGCTCATCGGCAAGACAGGCAGGCGCGATAAAGAACGAGGAATCGATCGTTGAAAGAAGCACGCCGGCGGCAAAGCCAAAACCGGGGCCGGCATGGGATGCCATAATTGATTCATTAAGAAAGGACGCTTCTATCATTCATACTGCGCCGGACGGCGCTCCAAGGCCGGCGACGGCTGTTTCTCCTGATGCGGTTCAGAGGACAACGGTCGAGTCGGTTGAGGAATTATTCAAGCTGGCCGACAAACATATCAAAGATCATTTTTATGAAAAGGCAATTGAAATATGCAGAATAGTCCTAAAGAAAGAACCCAGAAATACTGAGGTGCGCGTTAAACTGCACCACGCCTATTTACTGCTGGCGCAACAGGAAGAAGATATCTCAAATGTCCAGGAAGGAAAGGACGGAGGGTCTAACGGGAATAAACCCGACGGCGACGGCCCTGATAAAAAGAGGAGCAAAATAGCCTACTTGTAAATGACGAATGTATAGATAAGTTTGAATTAAAAAAGCCCCTGTGAATGCAGGGGCTTTTTATTGAGTCATTTGCTTGGCAGTATTAAATAACGCCGAGTTCCTTGCCAACCTTCTTGAACTTTTCAAGCACAAGTTCCATCTCTTTCATAGTGTGTGTCGCGGTGAAACTGGTCCTGATAAGTGCCTGTCCCGGCGCTACTGCCGGAGAAACAACTGGATTCACAAAAATACCTTCTTCTTCAAGCCTCTTGCCCATCTTGAAGCATTTATAATCATCCCCTACAAAGATAGGGATGATGGCTGATTCTGTATGACCTGTAACAAACCCAAGCTCCCTTATGCTCTTCAGCATGAACGCGACTATTTTCCAGAGATGTTCTCTGCGCTCGGGTTCCGTTTTGATGATCTCAAGCGCTTTTAATACGGCCGCAACATTAGCGGGAGGCATGGAGGCCTGGAATATCTGAGCCCTTGAGGTGTGTTTTAAATAGGTGATCACATCTGTCTCGCCGGCGATATATCCTCCCATAGAAGCGAAGGATTTGCTGAAAGTGCCCATCATAAGGTCGACTTCGTCAGTGAGGCCAAAATGCTCAGACATGCCGGCTCCGGTTTTTCCGAAAATACCGACCGAATGCGCGTCATCTACCATTACCTTGGCCCCGTATTTCTTTGCTATCCTGACAATTTCAGGAAGCTTGCAAAGCTCGCCTTCCATGGAAAATACTCCGTCAGTAACGATAAGCTTGCCCTTTGAAGGATTATCCTTTGCAATGAGGCGCTCAAGGTCTTCCATGTCATTATGCTTGTACTTAAGAGTGCGCGCTATTGAGAGCCTTGTTCCGTCAATTATGCTGGCGTGATTTATCCTGTCGCAATAAATAATATCGTCTTTCTGCGGGAGAGTTGAGACAACTCCGAGGTTGGTAGTGAAACCTGTGCTATAAAGGAGAGCATCCTGTTTGCCGACGAAAGCCGCAATTTCCTTTTCAAGTTGGACATGCAGGTCAAGAGTTCCGTTAAGGAATCGTGAACCAGAACAACCTGTCCCGTATTTCCTGATTGCTTCGATGGAGGCTTCTTTTACGCGCGGGTCTGAAGTAAGTCCCAGATAGTTGTTTGAACCTATCATTATAAGGGTCTTGCCGTGATAAACAACTTCCGTGTCCTGTCCTGATTCTATAGCCCTGAAATATGGATAAACACCGGCGGCTATTATCTCTTTTGCCGTGGTGAATTTATGGGCTTTTTCGAAAAGATCGCCTTTCTTTGTGCCGGTTGGGAATACATGTTCTTCGCTTAATTTTAAGGTATCTCTTGCTTTAAGCCTTACCTTAAAGCGCTGTTCTCTGTATATCTTGCTCACCTTGCGGGAAAGGTTCTTCATTCCGCGTTTTGAGTTAACTCTGAGACCGCGAAGTATTTTTTTCTTTTTTGCCATTTTACTCTCCTTTATGAGTCCGTTATGTAAAAGTTGCTGAAATACCGCTTTGTGAGTAAGGCGGCTTGTAATTGCAGGAAAATAATTGTATTCAACTGACTTTTTAATTATAATACTCAGTATAAGGCAAGTCAAGGCAAAATTCAGTATTTAAAAGGTGTTCTGTGCAAAGCGGCGAAGAAGCATTAATAACGGGCGCGAACGGTTTCACCGGTAGTTTTCTGGCGGCGGAGCTGCTAAGGCGGGGTATTAAAGTACGGTGCCTGGTAAGAAGCACGGCGAATCTCAGGTGGCTTAAAGGATTAGATGTAAGTATTGTTAATGGAGAGATAACAAGAAAAGAGAGCCTCAAGGGTAAGCTCTCTGGCATAAATTATGTATTCCATTGCGCCGGAGCCAAGCAGGGCAGGGATTGGAATGATTTCGCCAAGGTAAATATTCTTGGAACCGAGAACCTCGTCGAAACCGCGCTTGCTGAGGCTCTGGGGTTGAAGAAATTCGTTTACATAAGTTCAATGGCCGCAATGGGGCCTTCTTGCGGTTCCGAGCCGTCAAGTGAGGCCGCAGTTTGTAATCCGCTGACTTTCTATGGAACAAGCAAGCTTAAAGGAGAAGAGGAAGTCTTGAAGAGGAAGAATCTGCTTCCTGTCGTTATCCTGCGCCCGCCGGCTATTTACGGGCCCCGCGACGAGGATATGCTGGCAATGTTCAAGGCTGTCAAATTTAGAGTAAAGCCGTTCTTTGGATTAAAAGAAAAATATCTCAACCTTTGCTACATTGATGACCTGATTCAGGGCTGTGTTCTGGCGGCGCAGGTCCCTGTAAAAAGCGGAAGCATTTACATGGTGGCAGATGAAAATATCCATAGCTGGGAAGATGTTTACAGGGAAATGTCCCTTGCATTAAATATAAAGGCGTTGAAGCTTAAGATACCGGTAGGGTTGATACTGACCTCTGCTCTTATATCGGAACTAGTGGCTAAGGGTTCCGGAAAGTCAACAATGTTCACGCGCCAGAAAGTGCGCGAGATGAGCGGGAACTGGGCCTGTGACATACGCAAGGCAAAAGCCGAGCTCGGCTTCAAGCCGAAGTTCGGTATAAAGAAAGGCATCGCGCTGACGGCTAAGTGGTATGTTGAGAATGGGTGGCTTTAGTGCAAAATATGAAATAAGATATTTGAAATTCTAAATATTGCGGAGGCGGTTATGGCTGAGACAAACGAAACGGAACTTCACACAATGATGTTCTTTCAACTGCTTTACCAGTTTCAGAGCATGGCCATGATGCATCTTGGCAAGATTGAGAACCCTGTCTCAAAGAAGGTCGAGCGTGATCTCGAACAGGCTAAGGGAGCAATTGAGCTTGTGAGAATGCTTAAAGAAAAAACAAAAGGCAATTTAAACGAGAAAGAGAATGAATTTCTTGAGCAGATCCTGACAAACTTGCAATTGAACTACGCTGATGAGGTCGCAAAGCCGAATACGCCTGAGGAGAAGAAACCCTGACATGGAAAAAAGAGTACTAGCAGAACTTGAGAGAATAGCCGGAAAGGACAACCTTAAAACCTCCCTGGAGGAGCTCGTTTGCTATTCTTATGACGGCTATTTAAAGGAAAGCCTGCCGGATGCGGTTGTTTTTCCGGAAAGCACCGAACAAGTCTCCGCGATAGTTAAACTGGCCGGGCGGGAGGGCTTTTTTATTACATCCAGGGGTTCCGGTTCAAACCTTTGCGGCGCGTCTGTTCCGAAAAAAGGTGGGCTGGTCCTTGCTTTTTCCAGGATGAACCGCACCATTAAAATTGACAGAGAGGAGCGCTTTGCGGTTGTCGAGCCCGGCAAAGTGCTTGATGACCTGGAGCTTGAACTTTCGCCGATAGGCCTGTCCTATCCTGTGGATCTGGGAAGCAGCAAAATAGCGACTATAGGCGGCTCGATAGCGTTGAATTCCGGCGGCATGAAGGCGGTAAAATATGGAGTCACACGGGATTACCTGCTAGGTTTGACCGTAGTGCTTGCGGACGGCAGCATTCTGGAACTCGGAACAAAGACAAAAAAGAATGTTGTCGGTTATGACCTTATTTCGCTTTTTTGCGGATCTGAAGGAACTCTCGGCATAATAACGCAAGCCTCGGTAAAACTTGTCGTTAAGCCCAAGGCCAGAAAGGTCATAGTGGCGCACTTTAAGAGCATGGAAGCGGCCTGCAGGGCAGTGAACGAAGTTCTTGCCTCGGGATTAATTCCTGCGGCGATTGAAATAATTGACAGATTGGTAATAGGGGCCGTTGAAGATTATGTGAAAGCGGGTTTGGACAAGGCTGCCGAAGCGCTGCTGCTTATAGAGCTAGACGGAAAAGAGAGCGTTGTAGAGGAAGACAGCAGGGCTATGAACGCCTTGCTTGACAGGCACGGCGCCTACGGAAAGAAAGAAGCTGCCTCGGCTGTAGAAAGCGACAAACTTTGGCTTGCCAGGAAGAGCGCTTTTCCGAGCATGACCAGGCTTAAAAATATTTGCATAGCCGAAGACATAACGGTGCCAGTCAGCAGGCTTTACGAGGTTATTACAAGGTTAAACGAGCTCTCCGCCAAGAACGGTGTTTTGATGGGGCTTATCTCCCACTCCGGCGACGGGAACTTGCACCCCCATTTTCTGATAGACTCAAAGGAAGAGGAAGTGAAGGCTGATAAGGTGCTTGACGAGCTTACACCTTTCGTGGTTTCTATCGGGGGAACGCTCTCCGGCGAGCACGGGATAGGAGTCAGCAAGAAAAAGTTCCTTGGCTATCAGTTGAAAGAAAATGAATTAAGAATCATGAGGGATATGAAGAAGCTCTATGACCCGAAAGGGATACTGAATCCTGGAAGTTTCATTGATTAGAGAAAGTCTATAAGATAGTGCTAAAAAGAGGATAGATTGGCTGAGAATGCGAGCGACATAACTAACAGGTGCCTGAAGTGCGGTTTTTGCGTGAACCAGTGCCCTGTCTATAGGGAGCTCAAGGACGAAACAGTTTCTCCGCGGGCCAAACTGAGACTTATAAAAGCCTACCGTGAAGGCACACTGAAGAATGACAGGGTTCTCCGTAAGGTACTCTCAAACTGCCTTATGTGCGAATCGTGCTACAGAAACTGCCCGGGAGGGCTTCATACAACCGACGCCATCGCTGAAATGCGGGCAGAGTTTCGGGATAAATACGGGCTGGACTGGAAGAAAAAACTGCTCAAGGCCGCGCTTGGCGACAAGCGGCTTCGTAAACTCTCGGCCTACTGGGCGAGACTTGTATATAATAATTTTATAAGCAATGTTCCGATGCCGCTCGACGTTCCTGCGGGAGCCCTCTCTCTTAAGAATATTCCGCGTTTAAACAAGGCATTGAAGAGCATGACTGCCGGCACCGGCAGGACAAAAAAAGCCTTCTTCTTTGCGGGCTGCGTAGACAGGTTTATGTTCTCTGATACGGCGGAAGCTGTGATAAAAGTTCTCAACGCGGCGGGTTACGACGTCGAGATCTCTCCCGATGAAAGATGCTGCGGCATGCCGCTTTTGATAAGCGGAGATTCAGCCTCCCTGGGTAAAAGCGCCAGAATCAATATTGACCTTATGTCAGCGAAAAAATATGACGCGATAGTTTCCGGCTGCCCTACCTGTATAGTTGCTTTAAAGCAGAAATACGCCGGTATAATAAATGGCGACGCGGAATACGAAGAAAAACTAAAGAAGATCGTTCCTTTGATGTCCGATTTCACCGAGCTTGTCGCAAATAACATCGAGTCCCTGCCTCCGTTGAAAGAAATCAATTCAACTGTAACGTATCATGAGCCCTGTCATCTTATAAACTCGCTCGGGATTTCTCAAGAACCAAGAAAGTTGATTGCCGCAGCGCCCGGCACGGTTTTTAAAGAACTTCCCGGCGGGGCTTCCTGCTGCGGGTCAGGCGGTTTTTACCACGTGTACTTTCCGGAGATAGCGAGGAAGATAGGCAGGAAAAAAGCGGATAACATTAAGAGCACGGGTGCAGAAATAACATTGACCGCCTGCCCGGCCTGCAAGTTGCAGTTGATAAACTTTACACGAAGTGCTAGCATTAAAACAGAAGTAAAACACATTGCTGAATTCCTTTCGGAACGTCTTTAGGGGGAGGCTGATTATGATGAACGAAGTCTGTAAGGCTCCGGGGCAAGTCTGGGAATACCTGAGCGGAAAAGGGGAGTGCTCAGTCTCGAAAATAAAAAAAGAGACGAAGATGCCGGATTCGCTCATATACATAGGGTTAGGCTGGCTCGCAAAAGAGGAAAAGGTTGTTTTGAGAAGGGACGGCGGGACCATTAGAGCCGCGCTGAAGTAGCGCCTTTTAGCAAGGATTAAACCCGGATACAGCGGACGGTATTCAAAATACTGTTTTCTGTATCCTGCTTTTTAACGGAGGACGAAATGAAGAAATACTGTTCGTTGCTTCTCTTCTCGCTATTTTCTGTTTTAATTGCCGGATGCGCAAGGCACAGCGGATCCATTAAAATAGGTGTTGCAGTTCCGCTTACAGGGCCGCAGTCCGCAATCGGCAGGGATGTTGCCAATGCCGTTAAACTCGCGGCTGATGAGTTCAATTCAAAGGACGGGTCGGAAATAAAAATAGAAGTTACCGCCTATGACGATCAGTCGCAGGTTAAGGAAGCGGCCAATGTTGCAAACAAACTAGCGTCTGATCCGGAATGTTTTGCCGTTATCGGTCACATGGTCTCCGGATGTTCGCTGCCTGCGTCCGAGATATACGCAAGGGCGGCCCTTGCAATGGTCACGCCCTCCTCAACAAACCCTCAGCTCACACTCCGCGGTCTCAAGAATATTTTCAGAACCTGTCCGGTTGACGACGTTCTTGGAGCCGGAGCCGGCGAGTTTGCGGTCAGAAAACTTCATAAAAAAACTTTCGCCGTGCTGCACGACAAGACAGCCTATGGACAGGGTGTAGCGGAAGAGTTCCGCAAGTCGGTTCTGGCAAACGGCGGAAAAGTTCTCTCGTTCGAGGGCGTGTCTCAGGGAGAGCTGGATTACTCCGCGGTCCTTACAAAAGTTAAAGACCTGAATCCCGAGGTGCTCTATTTCGGAGGCATGTATCCTGAAGGCGCTCTGATTGCCAAGCAGATGAACTCGCTGAACCTCAAGTCTGTTCTTTTCTCTGCGGACGGGCTCTATGTCCCGGAGTATATCAGGCTGGCTGAGAAAGCTGCCGAAGGCACGGTCATTACTTTTGTGGCTCCTCCATATGATCAGGTTGCCGGCGCGAAGGATTTTGTCGATAAATACAACAAAAAGTATGGAGAAGTTAAGATCTACGCCCCCTACGCTTATGATGCGGCAAACATTATAATTAACGCAATCGCCGCGGCTGCGAAGTCTGAAGGCGCCGGAAAACTCTCAAGGGCAAAAGTCATAGAGAATATTTCAAAAACAAAAGAATACCGCGGCGTCACGGGAGTAATATCTTTTGACTCAAAAGGCGATGTCATCGGCAAGCAGGTTTATTTTTACAGGGTTGAGAACGGAAAGTTTGTCTGGATTCGGTAGTCAGTTGAACTGAATTGAGGGGCCTTTCATGTGCGGAATATTCGGCTATATCGACAATACAGGATCAGCGATAGGTCCTGAGCTCGCGGCCGGTATGGCGGCCTCTCTTGCTCACCGCGGACCGGATTCGGCTGGTAATAAGACCTTTCCACTGGCGGCAGGCTTTGCGATGCTCGGCGCGACGCGCCTCAGGATACAGGATTTAAGCGCCGCAGGCGACCAGCCGGTCAGCAACGAGAACGGCGCTGTCTGGGTCGTGTTCAACGGCGAGATTTATAACTTTCGCGCGCTAAGAGCTTCACTTGAAGAAGCAGGCCATGTCTTCCGATCATCCTCTGATACCGAAGTAATCGTCCACCTTTTTGAACAATACGGCAGGAATTTCACCTCAAAACTTGACGGAATGTTCGGTCTGGCCCTGCTCGATTTAAATTCCGGGACGCTGATACTGGCGCGCGACAGGACCGGAAAAAAACCGGTATTCTATTCCTCCGCTGCGGGAAAATTCGCATTCGCATCCGAAATTAAAGCGCTGTTCCGCTGCCCTTGGATAACAAAATCAGTAAATGAGCCGGCGCTTGCCGAATACCTTTCGTACGGCTATATTTCTGCCCCTGACACCGCTTATTCGGATATAAAAGAGCTGCCTGCAGGAGAAACACTGATATTATCGTCCCGGAGCAGCACGGAATTGAGCAGGTTCTGGGAATTAAAAGACAAAACTATAGATATCGGAGAAGATGAGGCGGCTCGCACAGTGAGGCAAATTATCGGCCGCGCGGTAGAAAAACGGCTGGCAGCGGATGTTCCGGTAGGCGTGCTTCTCAGCGGCGGGCTTGATTCTTCTGTTGTCTGCTCCGCGGCGGCTGGGAAAGGAAGAGTGAAAACATTTTGCGCGGGCTTTTACGGTGAAGATTCTTTTGACGAGAGGAAACATGCCGCGTTTGTTTCAAAGTTGTTCAACACCGACCATACCGAACTTATAATCAAGAACAGTCCGGTTGAAATTGTGCTTGAGCTGCCCGGGATATTTGACCAGCCTTTCGGGGATTCATCGGCGGTACCGGCCCTTCTCATCTCCCGCGAAGCCAGAAAACACGTCACGGTGGTTCTGACAGGCGACGGAGGGGATGAATGTTTCGCAGGCTACGACAGGTTCCGCGCAGCGCTGCTGGCGGAGAGTATGCCGCAGGCACAGCAAAAAACACTAAACATAGTTTCACGCCTGCTGCCGCGTACTTTGTCGATCCA
The DNA here is from genome assembly GCA_903916325.1 of Candidatus Firestoneibacteriota bacterium. Taxonomy (GTDB): domain Bacteria; phylum Oederibacteriota; class D2-FULL-39-29; order D2-FULL-39-29; family CAIOVX01; genus CAIOVX01. The sequence goes on along the minus strand of CAIWWK010000186.1, from coordinate 6,573 downwards.
CGGTTTAAAGAGCCGTCTGGAGAGGTTTTCGGCAGGGATAGGAGAGGATGTTTTCAGCAGGCATGACGGCTGGCTCTCGGTTTTTAGCAGGGACGAATTGAGGCGAGTATTTCCTGAGAATGTTTCCGGCACACCGGGATTGGCGCGCAAGAAGCAGGAAAAACTGTTGGAGGGGAATCAGGGGAAAAGCCTCCTGAAGTCGCTCCTGAACCTTAATTTTAACTCCTATCTTAAGTATGACCTGAATACCAAAATAGACAGAGCCTGCATGGCGGCGTCACTTGAAGCAAGGTCTCCGCTGCTTGATACGGAACTAATAGAGTTTGCCTTTTCTCTCCCGGATAAATTAAAAATACGGGGAAGTGTTTCTAAATACATACTAAAGAAGGCATATCGTAACGTTCTTCCGTCCGGGATAATCAAAAGAAAAAAACACGGATTTGGCTCTCCTGTTTCCCGGTGGTTTCTTGGAGAGTTGGGAATTCTTTACTCAGGTAAGGTTCTGGCGAAAGAGTCCGCTTGCGCCGGCAGGCTGAACAGAGAATATCTTGATGGTCTTATGAAAGAACACTTAAGCGGTAAACAGGACAATGGAAGGAAAATGTGGGCTGTTCTCCAGCTTGAACTGTGGCTTAGAACTCTGTAGAATGCTTGTTGTTCCCTATAGCAATATTGTCACTTTCGGCGGGTTTATGTAATTGTTGAAATGGATCTCCGGAACTGCCTCTTCCACGCCGCCTTTGTGTATCAACATCCGATACTCAAAAATCATTTCGGTCCCTTTCTTAAGAGTATAACTGCCGTTTAACTGTCTATTGCCGGTGAATCCTGACTCGCCAAAAGGATTTGCGGCAAAAAGACCGTAATTTCTCGCGTGCCAGTGAACCGGATATTTGGGATTGCTCGGCGAGTCAAACAGAGTTATCCCGACTTTTTTGCCTTCAATAGTTCCGGAGTAATCACACCAGGGAGCTTTCTTTCCCCAGCATTCTTCCTCTCCCCGGGCGCCGTAGGCGTTCACAATTCTGCCGCTTTTGTCGCCTTCAAGAGGAGTTGCTATTCTGACGCATAGCAGGCCGCCTTCCTTTGTGTCTCCGAAAACAACATCGCTTTCGGACGCGAAATACCGGCTTTCGAAGTCCATAAGGCAGAAGTCTTCTCCGGCATTATATATCGTGACAGACCTGTCCTCCTCTAAAAGTTTCTTCTTGTTACTGTCAGCCCAGTGGTTGAGCATCCTGAAATTGCCGGAGGTGAAGCCTTCGCAAAACAGCGTGAAATATTTTTGCACTATCCATCCATGGCCTTCTTCTTCGCTCCAGCAGTCAACCCCGTTTACGTCTCCCCAGGCGGTCCAGATAGAGCGGTGATGCTTGTGGTCGGTGCTTTCGCCGGGTACACTAAGCATAGGGAAATTTCTGGTCACGGAAGAAACGCCCGAGAAGGGGACAGGATGAATGAATGGCTTTGAGAATTTGCTGTCGCACCAGTAATTGGTAAAGAGCGTTTTGCCTCTGTAAACTTCAAGTTTCTCGCTTCCAACCTCCTTGAAAGTAATTTTTTCACGGGCTTCGGAGGTTTTTTCGATTTCAAATATTTCTTCGCTGCCTGCCGGGAGAGTGTCTATCATGAATATCAGAGCGTTCTTGCCTCCGGCTTTTTTTGTTTCTCCGTTGAATTCTGCGGATTTTCCTTTTAGTCTGACAGGCCCCTTGTAGTCAATGTCAAGAGGGACTATTACCGGACAAGCAATCCTATTATGAGGGCCTGCTGCTATTCTTATTTTAAGCATTTGGAGCCTCCCTGGTTCATTTGAATTATACTATATGCACCCTGCCGCGTACAAACATAACTTCAAAATCTTGACCACGCCATTTATTAATGCTATTATCTTTAAAATGACTGAAGGAGGGCCAATGCCAGAAGTAGTGCTGGAAACAAGACTGCCGGGGATTAAGTTCCTTAAGAAAGGCAAGGTTCGGGATCTTTACGAACTTAAAGACGCGCTCCTTATGGTCGCGACGGACCGGCTTTCGGCCTTTGACGTTGTTTTCGGACAGGGCATCCCAAATAAAGGTATGGTGCTTACTAAGATATCGGAATACTGGTTCAAGCAGGTTGAAGATATTATACCAAACCATATAATCTCAACTTCAATAGAAGGCTATCCGGAACTTGAACAATTCAGAAAACAGCTTGAAGGGCGCGTAATGATAGTCAAGAAAGTTCAGCCGGTAATGGTTGAATGCATAGTAAGGGGGTATCTGTCCGGTTCGGGTTGGGAAGAGTATAAAAATAAAGGTTCTGTCTGCGGCATAACTCTTCCGAAAGGACTGGTCGAATCATCAAAACTCCCGGAGCCGATATTTACGCCCACCACTAAGGCTGAGGTCGGCGTTCACGACGAGAACATAGATTTTGCCGGGGTAGTAAAGCTTGCAGTGGAAAAGACGGCCAATGGCCTGCGCGAAAAAAGCATCGCAGTCTATAAAAAAGCAGCCGGTGTTGCCGGAAAGAAGGGCATACTTATTGCGGACACCAAATTTGAGTTTGGCTTATTCAACGGCGAGCTCATACTGATAGACGAATGCATGACTCCGGATTCTTCAAGGTTCTGGCCGATGGCATCTTACGCCCCTGGAAAAGGACAACCCAGCTTTGACAAACAGTTTGTAAGGGATTACCTGCTGTCAATAAGATGGAACAAACAGCCCCCCGCGCCGGCTCTGCCGAATGACATAATATTGAAAACTTCCGAGAAATACCTGGAAGCTCTCAAGAAAATCACAGCATGAGGAAGGGCTTAAGTTTAATGGCGGCAAGCGCGGTTTTATTGCTGCCCTTATCCGGCATAGGTTCAATCTCTATTTCTTCAAAAACAGTCAAACCCGGTGATGCCGTGCTTATCTCAGTCAGCGGCAGTGAAGCGGCCAATGTAAAGTTTGGAAACAAAACGCTTCCGCTTTTCTCCTTCAATGACGGTACGAAGAAGTGTTTTGCAGGTATTCCTTTTGACGCGCGCGGAAACATAGAAATTTCGTGTGGGGAAGAAAACGCAAAGTTAACTGTGACATTATCCGTTGCCGCTACCGAGAAGCTCAGTATACCGGCAAAAGAAAATATTGATGAAGCAAAAGCGGCTGCTGAACACGACAGAATCCTTAAAGTTATTGCTACTGTCAGCGAAAAAAAACTCTGGTCCGGTAAATTTGGTAAACCTGTTCCCGGAGACGTAAAAACTCCGTTTGGGGTAAACCGGGTGGTAAACGGCGCGCCGGGCGGCGGGCACAGAGGGGTTGACCTTGCGGGTGCGGCAGGTGAACCGGTTAAAAGCGCGGCCGGCGGGCGGGTCTTATATTGTGAAAAAACTATCGCTTCGGGGAATTCTATTGCAGTAGACCACGGACAGGGTATTGTAAGCGTATATTTTCACCTGAGCAGGTTCAATGTGAAGGAAGGAGAAAGTGTCGAAAAAGGCCAGGTGATTGGCGCTGTCGGTTCCACCGGTTTCTCGACCGGTCCCCATCTTCACTGGGGAACCTATGTTTTTGGCGTCTGTGTTGATCCTTTTGTGTTTGTAAAGAAGGACTTTTTCTACGGTTACGGAAAGCGGTAAAAAAAAGATTGAAAAATGCTCTTGTATCTAATATACTAACAAAACTGTTGTACAGGGGAAATTCATATCGGGAGGATTCTATGGCTTACAAGATATCTGATGACTGCGTGGCGTGCGGGGCGTGCAAACCGGAATGCCCTTCGGAAGCTATTTCTGAAGGCGACCCCAAGTATATTATAGACGCTGCAAAGTGTACTGATTGCGGCGCATGCGCAAATGTGTGCCCTCAAGATTGCTGTAAACCGGAATAATGAAAAACGCGAGAAGGCCCTCGTTAAACGGGGGCCTTTTTTTTTAGCGTAAGGGGATTAATGCAAAAACTTGTAAAGAATGTGCAAATAGGAGGACTAACCCTCTCTAATAATATTTTCCTTGCGCCTATGGCAGGAATTACCGACATACCTTTCCGTCTTCTTGTAAAAGGGATGGGCGCGGGACTTCTCTATTCGGAGATGATAAGTGTTGAAGGTTTGATAAGAAGCGGTAAAAAAACACTGGAATACATAATGGTTGAGCCTGAAGAGCGGCCGGTTGCCCTGCAGCTTTTCGGAAATAAACCGGAGAGCATTGAAAGAGCCGTGCATATGGTTAATGACAGAGCCGACGTAATAGACTTGAATTGCGGTTGTTCTGTTAACAAAGTACTGAAGGCGAGCTCCGGAGCCTTCCTGCTTAAGGACTTGCTCCATCTGGAAAAGATAATGCGCGTTATGAAAAAAGCCGCGACAGTTCCGGTTACTATAAAAATACGGTCTGGCTGGGATAAAGACAAAATGAATGCTGTGGAAGTCGCAAAAGCCGCGGAAAACTGCGGGTTTTCCGCGCTGGCAATACACCCGCGATTCAAGACCCAGTTGTTTTCCGGTTCAGCGGACTGGTCTGTTATAGAAAAAGTTAAGAAAAGCGTTAAGATACCGGTAATCGGAAGCGGGGATGTAAAGAACGGAAAAGACGCGGAAAGAATGCTGAAAGAAACAGGCTGCGACGCGATTATGATAGGGCGAGCATGCATGGGAAATCCTTGGGTTTTCGGCGAAATATTAAATTATCTCGAAGGGAAAGAGGCTCATAAGCCTTCTTTTGCGGAGAGGGCAATATTAATTCGCAGGCACGCGGTTTTAATGATAAAATATAAAGGAGAAAGGCGCGGTTTGCGGGAGTTCCGAAAGCAGCTTCATTATTACCTGAAAGGCAGTGTCGGGCTGAAGAACGTGAGGGAAAAGATAAACACTATGGAGACACTGACTCAGTTCCTGGTAATAATGCAAGAAATGGAAGGAGTAAATAATTAAAAGATATATTTCCCGGGAGATAAAGATGAAACAATACGAGTTAAAAACAATATTAGAGAACGTCAAGTCCGGCAGGACAGATATTGGCAAAGCATTGAAACAACTTGAGGGATTCCAGGTCAAGTCGCTTGAATACGCAAATATTGACACTCACAGGGAACTGCGCTCGGGGTTTCCTGAAGTAGTTTTCTGCAAAGGAAAGACTCCGGTTCAGTCTGCAGGGATAATAAAAGAAATAGTCGGCAATTCCGGGTACTGCCTTGCCACAAGAGCCGGCATAGAGACTTTAAAGGCGGTGCGCAAGCATTTCAAGCAGGCAGAGTATAATGAACTGGGAAGGACCATAGTTGTTAAGCAGAAGGGAGTCAAAACCGCTTCAGCAGGGCTGGTCCTTGTTGTTACTGCAGGGACTTCAGATATACCGGTTGCAGAAGAAGCGGCTGTTACCGCGGAAATAACCGGCAGCAAAGTGGAACGTATTTATGATGTCGGAGTAGCCGGCATTCACAGGCTTCTTGTCCGTTACGACAGGCTGCGCGACGCGAATGCGATTGTGGCGGTGGCAGGTATGGAAGGCGCATTGCCAAGCGTGATTGGCGGTCTGGTTAACAAGCCTGTTATAGCTGTTCCGACAAGCGTAGGATACGGAGCAAGCTTTAACGGTCTTTCCGCTCTGCTTGCGATGCTAAACTCCTGCGCTTCAAATGTTGTTACGGTTAACATCGATAACGGATTCGGCGCAGGCTATGTCTCAAGCATTATTAATAGGCTTGCAAAACATTAAAAAACACTAAAAAGCCAGCAAAACAAAGAAAAACGGGTGGACACCCGCCTGCTATATTTGATATAATTGCTTTAAGAATAGAGGTTTTGGCAGGCAGGATTTGTGTCCAAAATCAACGTTTTTACCGGGAGGCATAATGAAAAAGACTTTGATTGCCATAGTTCTGTTTTGCGCGGCAATGACCGGCGCTCGCGCGGAATCTGTTCAGAACTCTCCTAATCTTGACATTATAGACACTCCTACCACAAATACGCTTTTAAGGGGAATGTACAACTTTCACATGCGTTTCTACGAGGGCGGCGGCCTTAATACAAGGGCATGGGTTGGTTTTGCAAATGTTTTTATGATCGGCGCTTCATTTGACTTACAGAACGCGATAGGCCAGGGCAATGTCAACGGCAGGGAGCCTAAGGTCCTGGCAAAAGTCAGGATAATCGAAGAGAGCATGGCATTCCCGGCAATAGCATTCGGCTATGAGCCGCAAACGATTGGCCTCACCACTTTCCCGATGGGTATTTATGCGGCGGCAAGCAAGACTGTAATGCCAAATGTCATATTCTCCGGCGGAATAAACAACCACAATATATTTACGGATTTTGTTGTTAGCGATGATTTGGGTGTTTTTGCGGGCCTTATCTGGATGCCAAGCGTGGATTTCGCCTTTATCGGCGAAGTGAATGACATCATCCAGAATGGCAGGAGTGTAAATGTTGGAATCAGGTACGCATTCGCGCCTGAGATAAGGATAGAATTTGATTTCAAAGGTTTAACTAAGAGCACTGCCGATTATACGAGGAACCTGCGCATTGATTACGTCAACTATTTCTAGGTAAAAATACCGGCGGCGGGTATTTCAGCCGCGGAGGTTTTGTGGACAGACT
>CAIWWK010000185.1 GCA_903916325.1 Candidatus Firestoneibacteriota bacterium | reverse complement strand
GGATGACCTCTATGAGCCATATATTCGACGGCTTTCCAAGAAAGCCCATATCCACCATAACACTTGTTTATTACTACTTTTGTCATAGTATTACATCCTTTTTCAATAAAATCTTTTATATGGTTTTTCTTTGTGGTCAAGTCATGAATATCTATCTTGGGCCTGATCTTTATTTCTTTTAAAACAACAATCTTCTGGTTCTTTTTGGCTGCTTTTTCTTTCTTTTCCTGCTCGTACTTGAACTTTCCGAAATTCACTATTCTGCATACCGGAGGCACAGTGCTGGAAGATATTTCAACAAGATCAAGTGCCTGCGCTTTTGCGGCTGCAAGAGCCTGAGGAGTTGCCATTACACCTAACTGCTCTCCAGTAACACCCAAAACCCTGACTTCTGCTACTCTAATCTGGTTGTTTATCCTATATGACTTATTGATAGCTGAACCCTCCTTAACAAAACGCTTATATAATGAGGCAAAATTATAGCATAGAAAGTTCCGTTTTGTAAACAGAAAAAGCTCAGATTTGACTCTTTTTCTCCGCTGGAATATTGGCATCAATAATCTTTAGGAAGATTGGTACCAACGAAGGGTCAAATTGTTTCCCGGCGCACCTCTTAAGCTCTTCCTTTGCTGATTCAATGCTTTTCCCGGCGCGGTAGATCCTGTTTGTGATCATGGCATCATAGGAATCAGCCAGCGATAGAATGCGCGCTCCGATTGGTATCTCGTTTCCTTTCAGGCCGTCCGGGTAGCCGGCGCCTGAAAACTGCTCATGGTGGTGTCGAACTATCAGCGTGGCTGCTTCCAGAAACTGCGCGTTTGAGAGGATCTGGACCCCCTCTTCGACATGTTTCTTCATTCTGGCATATTCCTCGGCAGTAAGCTTGCCGGGTTTATTCAGTATGCTTTCCTCAATCCCTATCTTTCCTACATCATGCAGCAACGCTGCGAAATGCAGGTCTTCTTTCTCCTTCTCGGAAAGCCCTACTTTGTCCGCAAGTTCCAATGATAACCGGACGACGCGCTTAAGATGGGTATAAGAACTCTTGTCTTTAGCGTCTATGGCGGCCGCGAGCGCTTCCACAGTGCTCAGATACGCTCTTTTAGTTTCAAGAAAGAATTTAACTTTTTCGATGGCTACTGCAGCAAGATTGGCGAAGTTTGAAATCACATCAAGGTCTTCGTCTGTAAAGGGTTTCATGTTGTTTTTGTTGGAGAAGTTTAATACTCCGATAGTGGCATTGCTCTTAAGTGAAACATTCACGGCAAAAGGGGATTCGTAGCTGATGCTCATGGGCACAACTATAAAGGATCCCGGTTTCCCGAGAGGTTTGAAACTCCTCTCCTTGCGTGAGTCCTCCGCCCGCTTGATGAGGAGCGGTTCGCCGGTTTTCCAGACCCACCCGGAAGCGCCCGCTCCCAGCTTTCGGCTCTGTCCGATTATGGATTTCCTTGAACTGTCTTTCACAATAAGGTTATTATTCTCGATGAGCATAATTGAGACATTCTTGCACTCGACCATATCTTTCCCGCTTGAAACAATTGTTTTGAAGATATTGTGAAGGTCATTTGTAGCGTTTATCTTTTGAATGACATTATTAAAGGTCCTCAACTCCAGATTTTTCCTTTCCAGTTTCAGGGCCGCGCCAAAATATTTCGCGAGCATAACTGCAAGGTTTAGGTCGTGTTCGGAAAAATGTTTATTGTCTGATCTGTTGCTGAAACTCAAGACTGCTTTTGGGCCGTTAGGCGTATCAACCGGCACAAGCAAAGAAGATTTATATCTTTTTGGGTTAGCGATAGTTGTTAGGCTTGGGAAGACCTTCTTAAGTCCTTCAATATCGTTGATCAAAAGAGGTTTGTTAAGTTTTACTACCAGCCCGGATGGAGAAGTATTGTCGAGTTTTACTCTTGTTTGGCTTATTATGGTTTCGGAAAGAGGTTGGGATCCGGGCTTACTGACCGAAGTCTTTATGAACAACTCGCCCTTTTTTTCGTCAAGCAGCATTAGCGTGCCGCTTTCGGCGTTTATATCATTCAGCGCCGTTGCAAGCGCTTCCTGCAGATCATCCCGCTTGTGTCCGTTTGTCACTGTTTCACCCACGTGCCGGCATCGGAGGCGTCAGCAACCTTGTAAGTTATGCTTCCGAAGGTGTGGCCGTCCTCATAAGTGATGGTAATGCAGTCATTCTTAAGAAAATTGACGCCGTCCAGGAACCAGCTGCTTCCCGGGGAAGGAGATTTGCCGATTAGTTTTGCTAGTGCAGCGTCAGCGGTTGCTTTCACTTTTTCCTTGTCTAATATTGAACCAGGCCTGGCTTGGTTCCCCTGAGCGCCATTCTGCATTGTGCCGGAACGCGTTTGTTTTGTGAGCGTTTCTATGCGCTTTTCTTTCTCCTGAAGCTGCATGACTAGTATGAAAATGACAAGTACTGCCAGCGCGAAGAGCCAAGCCAGCCCGCTGCTTTTTTTCTTTTTTGCGCTTTTTTCTACGCCTTTTTTCTTTGCCATTTACAGGTACTTCTCCTGGTTACGGACGATCTCCAGCATAGCGAGCATGTTGTCCAGAGGCACGTCAGCCGGGGTCGCGTGCGCTGGAGAAAAGATGTATCCGCCGTTAATGCCTATCTCTCTTAAAAGCCTTACGGTCTCTTTTTTTACATCATCAGCAGTTCCGAAAGGCAGTATCTTCTGTGTGCTCATACCGCCGTAAAAAGAGAGTTTTGCGCCGTGTAATTGTTTTATCTTGAAGATGTCGTAAGCTTCCGGCTGGAACGGGTTGAAACAGTCCAGCCCGCACTCAATAAGGTCAGGAAAGATTTCTTCCACATCCCCGCAGGAATGGATAAAAACCTTCAATCCGTGCGCCTTGACACGGGAATACATTCTCCTGATCCGCGGTTTGATGAATTTGCGCCATAGGTCCGGTCCCATTATTAATCCGGACTGCTGGCCCCAGTCATCTCCGAACCTCATGCCGTCTATGGGGAATTTTGATGACTCATCGATAATTGCAAGATTGAATTCAGTTATTGCATCCAACAGTTCATTTACAAAGCCCGGATTCTCGTACATATCTATGAGCAGGTTCTCCATGCCTCGCAAGGTCCAGGCGCGTTCAAAAAGAGAAAAACCGATATCGCTGAGCAGAAACCTGTCCTTGTGTTTTCCCAGGGATTTACCGAAATTTTCATACCTCCAGGCAGCTTTAGGGTCAGGCAGTTTGAATCCTTTCAGCGAAGGTTCCTTCAGGAGTAATTCATCAACAACTCCGATATCCTTGTCCACGGTTTGGTTCCATATTACTCCAAAATCATCCTGTTTGAAGCCGGGTTTTATAATCTTGTTACGGCTAAGAGCGTTAACACTGAACAGGTGATTCCCTATTGTTTCTTCGAATTCAGGGTCGTTGAAATGTGCTCTCAGCTTTTCCGCGGCCTGAAATGTAAATGTAATATTGTAGGGGACAATATCCGCGCTCTTGTGATTAAGGGATAGTTTAATCCGTTCTTTTCTTGTCATTCTTCACGCCCCCGAGTATATTCTCAAACTCGTCTTCTTTAAGAACGCCTGTAATCTCTTTGATGTTCCCGTCAACATCAATGAATATGCTGGTCGGCATATTGAACCCGCCTTTGATGTATCGGTTGTAAAATGTTTTGCTTATTAAATCCCAGCAGACAGGGTAAGGTATACCGGAGGTTTTTACAAAATTTTCGACATCAATTTTTTTCGGATCTGTTATGTCAATGCCGACAAACTCAACGTTTTCACTGTATTTCTTGTAGAGTTTTATGATGAAGGGTAGTTCCTCTTTGCAGGGTTCGCAGGTTATTGAGAAGATATTTATGAAAACAGCCTTCTTGCCCTTATAATCCGCGAGATTGAATCTCTTTCCTTTTAAGTGGAAAATGGAAAAATCAGGCGCAGGATCCCCTTTTGCGACTATCAGGCCTGAAAAACCAGACCCGGCTGTTATTATAACTAAAACCACCGCCAGCAGCCTGTTCATTGATGCCTCCAGGTTTTGGAGGCGGCACTCGGATTTGAACCGAGGAATCGCGGTTTTGCAGACCGCTGCCTTACCACTTGGCTATGCCGCCGTAACCTTTGTTGAAAATAGCATATAATTACAAGTTTTTCAAGAAAAAACAAGGGATTGGAAGCTTCGTTGATTATTTCGTTGTGCCAAAGAATATCCCGGTTTTCAGCACGCAGCAGTTTATTTGAAAGAACCATAAATATTGCAACCGCATTTAAAACAGTTGGAACCGGAAAGATGATAGGTTTCCAGCAAAAATCCTTTCCTGCGTATTAGCTCCTCTTTGCACTTTGGACAATGGGTAGAGCTTTCCTCGCCTTCCAGGTTTCCTAGATAGACATAATTGAGCTTGCTTTTTGCGATGCGGGCAGCATTCTGAAGAGTTGATACCGGTGTTGCCGGTTCAGTTGCCTTGTAAAGGGGGAAATATCTTGAAAAATGCAGAGGGATGTCCTTCCCAAGCGTGGATACATAAGCTGTAAGCTCAAGCAAATCTTTCTCGGAGTCATTCTTTCCAGGGACTAAAAGGTTTGTAAGTTCAATGTGGCAGTGTTTTTGAGCTGTTTCTATTGTTCTTTTCACGGGAGGCAAACTGCCGTTACAGGTTTGCCTATAAAATCTATCATTAATAGATTTAAGGTCTATGTTCATAGCGTCTACGTATGGGAGCAGCTCCATTAGCGGTTCGGGATTCACAAAGCCGTTTGTTACAAGCACATTTTTAAGACCCTGCTCTTTGGCTTTTTTTGCAGTTTCCAGAACATATTCAAACCATATAAACGGTTCATTGTAGGTGTAAGCTATCCCTATTGAGGATTCTTGCCGGGCAAGTCTGACGGCTCCATCAGGAGTGAGTTTTTGCCTCTCTGAATTGCCGGTTTGGGATATCTGCCAGTTTTGACAGAAAGAACAGGATAAGTTGCAGCCGTTGGTGCCCAGGGAAAGTATTTGTGAGCCTGGGAAAAAATGGTAAAGAGGCTTTTTTTCTATAGGGTCCAGACCAACACCGGTCGTTTCCGAGTAAATCAAAGAGTAAAGCGCGCCCTTTAGGTTTAGACGTACTTTGCAAATTCCGGATTTTCCCGTTGGGATGATGCAATTGTGCGGACATAGAACGCATTGAACTTTGTCGCAGGGTTGTTCTTTCCAGAAAGCGGCTGTCTGCATGGTCATCTCTTTGTTGAAATGTTGGCGCTAACTCTTTTGTTTACAGGAAGACTTCACACTTTTACTAAGGGCGTTCCTCATTACTGTCAGGGGGGCTTTCTTCCCGGTCCAAATAGTGAAAGCTCGCGCTCCCTGGTGGAGCAGCATCCCAAGCCCGTTTGCACATATTGCACCGGCCTTTTTTGCTTCTTTTAGTAATGGTGTTATTGGAGGGTTATAGATCATGTCGTAGACTAGCAGTCCTTTTCTTAATGCCGACCAGGTAACCGGAGGTTTGTCGGTTAGTTTTAGGCCGGATGATGTTGCGTTTATAAGAAGATCAACGTCAGATATAACCATAGAAACCGCTTTGTCGTCCAGCGGGATGACAAAACACCGTGTTGAAGATGAAGACTCCGTCTTTTCCGCAAGTCTGACGGCCTTTTCTTGAGTCCTGTTGGCAATGTATAGTGTTTTAATGCCGCTTGAGGCAAGTTTGCCGGCTACTGCGCTTGCAGCCCCTCCCGCTCCCAGCAGAAGGATAGATTTGTTTTTGAGGGATGTGAGCTTAAACTCTTCTTTTAGGCTAGCCAGTAAGCCGTAAGCGTCTGTGCTCTCTCCGAAAAGTTTGCCGTTCGTGTTTTTAATGGTGTTTACTGTCCCGGTCTCTCTGGCTTCTTTTGACATGTTGCGCAAGTATTTGTATGCTATCTCCTTGTGCGGCAAAGTAAGATTTACGCCTGAAATGCCGAGTTTGTTTAGTTGTTTGAGAAAAAGTGGAAGCACATCGGGTTTAATCTCAAATGCCAAATAATTAGCATTTATTCCCAGGGACTTGAAAGCGGCATTGTGCATGCCGGGAGAAAGGCTGTGGTTTACGGGATATCCGACTACGCCGTAAATCTCCGGTGCATTCTTAGGATATTGTCCAGAACTTGTCATTCATCTCTCCCACGATCTCTTCTAGTATGTCTTCAAGCGTGACAAGACCGGTAAGTTTGCTGTCTTTATTAATAACCAGGGCCATATGCACTTTATTGCTTTTGAATTCCGTAAGAACGTCAGCTGCTTTTCTGTCTTCTGATATTGAATAGACCGGGCGTAAAAGGTCGGTTATAAGGAATAGTTTTTTGTTCAGCCAGACTGTAAGTATCTCTTTGGAATAAATGACACCTTTAATATTGTCTCTTGTACCTTTGAAGGCGGGCATCCGGGTGTAGCCTTCCTCCGCGGCAAGCCTTGATATCTCGTTTAGTCCCGCATCCAGGTCTATCATTACCGCCTTATCAATCGGGAGCATAATGTCTTTTATGGTCTTCTCGGATATCTTGAACACATTCGCGAGCAGCTGGCTTTCTTCTTCTTTTATTACTCCTTCTTCGTTGCCAAGTTTCACGAGCGCCCTAATCTCGTCTCTTGAAACCAAAGGCAGTTCGTCTTCCGCTTCTCCGCCGAACAATTTAAGTATTGAAGAACCAATTCTTGTTGAAATTATTGTGACAGGAGTGATTATTTTGTACAGGACATAAAGAAAATTGACTGACTTCAGCGCCACATTTTCGGCATTATGGATCGCATATATTTTAGGAGTGACTTCCACGAAAATTATCATTACGAACGCGACGAGAATTCCGCTTATTCCTCCCGCGATCGCAGGGCTGATGTATCGGGAAGTTTGAGCGATATTTGCCGCAACGAGGGCGCTCACCGTGGAAGACGCGACCGCGACGACATTGATGCCTATCAAAAGCGTGCTAAGCAGGCGGTTGGGGTCATCCAGCCAGACTTGAAGGGCTCGCGCTTTCTTTGGGTGCTGATTGACGAGAAGTTTTGTCCGGGATCTTGACAAGCTGAGTAAAGCTGTTTCTACCGCGGAAAAAAAAGCCGCGGCTGCGAAAAGTATAAGTAATGATATGCCTTCCAGGAAGAATCTCACAAAGATATTTTAGCACATTCTTTATACAAGTTTAAGAGCCTTTATTTCCTTCCTTTGCATTTTACGGTATTCATCGTCCGCGAGGTGGTCGTGTCCGAGCAGGTGATAAAAACCGTGAACCAGAAGGACCTTGAGTTCCTCTTCGAGGATGTGCCCGAGATGTTTTGCCTGCCGGCGCGCGGTAGGCAGAGAGATTGTTATATCGCCGGTTAAGCTGGTTTTTCTGCCGGTCTCGTAATAGAAGGTTAAGATGTCTGTGGCTTTGTTCTTTCCCCTGAAAGTCCGGTTTAGATTTTTTATGAAATTGTCATTGCAGAATAAGATGTTCAGCTCAATGAACTGCGTCTTTTCGAGCATAATGAGTTTTTTTAGAGTCTTTTTCGTGAGAGCCGAAAGTTTCGGAACAGGTTTAACGGCTTTATAAAGGATGTTGAGATTACTTCTTGTTGTCATTGTCTGAGTAGGCTTCAATGATTCTTGCAACGACTTCGTGGCGCACCGCGTCCTTCCCGGAGAGTTCCACGAAACTGATGCCTTTCACGCCTTTTAGAATATCTTCAGCCTGTTCAAGCCCGGACATCTTGTCTTTCGGCAGGTCAACCTGGGTAACATCTCCTGTAATTACGGCTTTAGAGCCGAAGCCCAGGCGGGTAACGAACATCTTCAACTGTTCCGGAGTGGTATTCTGCGCTTCATCAAGAATTATGAAAGCGCTGTTTAGGGTCCTGCCTCTCATATAGGCCAGCGGCGCGACTTCGATGATGTCTTTTGTCAGCAGTTCGTGAACCCTGTCAAAGTCCATCATATCGTACATAGCGTCATAAAGCGGCCTAAGATACGGATTTACTTTTTCCTGGAGGGAACCCGGCAGGAATCCGAGTTTCTCCCCCGCTTCCACGGCCGGCCTGGTCAGTATTATCCTGCTGACCTCTTCCGCCTGCATCATTGATACTGCAAGCGCGACTGCGATGTAAGTCTTTCCCGTGCCGGCAGGGCCGATGGCAAAGGTAATGTCACTTCTTTTAATCGCGTCAACGTATTTTTTCTGGCCGAGCGTTTTCGGGCGGATGTGAAGCTTCTTGGAAGGGACCGGAATTACATCTTTTGCCGTGCTGTATCCTGTCCCGTGCTTCTCTTCCTCTTTGCGAAGATTCATCAGGCGCAGGACATTGTCTAAATGCAATATTTCCCCGCTCGCGTGGATTGTGCGCAGGTCGTTTACTAGCTTCTCTACGAGCTCCACATCCTGCTTGCGGCCGTGAAGCGTGAGCTTTGTGCCTCTTGAAGCGACATCAATGTTGAATTTGTCTTCGATCAGCCTCAAATGGTCGTCATTGTTTCCGAAGACATTCATTGTTTCTCTTGAGTCGCTGAATGTAATATGTTTTGTTACAGGGACCTTCATTATTAGAACGCTGCTCCCGCCCCGAAGGAATAGGCAAGGCTGCTGTTCGCGTAGCCGATATCCCCGTTTATATATATTACAGGCAGTATTGTAAGGCGCGCGCCAATGTTATATCTAAAAGAGGTGCCTGAACCGGTAACCCCGAGCCCGAGGCCCGGCACTTTTGATGTGATATTTGAGAAATCAACTCCTGCTCCCGCGTATAGCGATACAGGTAAAGGCGATAGGCCCTTGCTGAGTATCAGGTTAAAGCTTAACGCGTTAAAGTCAAAAGCCGAATAACCCGAGAAGAAATGATAGGTTCCTGATACGGCAACCGCGGGCAGTATCGCCTGATCATCAGAGAGCTTGTATTTGATACCGCCTCCCATAACGGTCAAAGTTCCGCCGTTCTCGGGAGAAATCGTGAAGATGCGGAACATTGGAATAATGTTCATGGGCAGCCCGACTTCTATTTGGGCGAACGGCAGTCCGAACGCCGAGTTTGCAGGGAGGATTACATCGTCGGAGGACGCGCTGCTTACCATGACAAGTTTCGCGCTTATGTCAAATCCCGGAAAACCGCAGTTTGCCCCCGAATATGTACCTCCGCCAAGGACCGGGCCAAGGTCTTTCGCGAAAGCGTTCAGTTTACTCTGGACTATATTTGTCGCGAAGTTGCCGAAATTGATGGCTGAAACCTGAGCCGACAAGCATAGGATTGCTACAATAGCTATTAGGATTCTTTTCATATTTCCTCCTTGATTCTGTAAAAATTCAAATATTGGTTTATTTGTTCC
>CAIWWK010000184.1 GCA_903916325.1 Candidatus Firestoneibacteriota bacterium | reverse complement strand
TCTGTCTCTCTCCTGACTTGGAGAGAGAAATATATTGAAATGGAGGATCAGAGTATGAAATTTACGGGAAAAGTATGGAAATTCAGAGATGATGTTAACACGGACGAGATAATCCCGGCAAGATATATGAACACTTCTGACCCGAAGGAACTTGCCAAGCATACGATGGAAGATATTGACAAGGACTTCATGAAAAAGATGAAGCCGGGAGATATCATCGTCGGCGGCAAGAACTTTGGTTGCGGCTCCTCCAGGGAACACGCGCCCATCTGCCTTAAAGAGTCAGGTGTTGCCTGTGTAATTGCCAAGAGTTTCGCGAGGATTTTCTACAGGAACTCTTTCAATATGGGCTTTTCAATCGTGGAATCCCCCGAGGCAGCCGGCGACATCAAAGAAGGAGACACAATAGAGGTTGACCTTGAGAACGGCGTGATAAACAACAAGACCACCGGCAAATCATACAAGGTGGCGCCCTACCCGAAATTCATGCAGGAGCTGATTAATGCCGGCGGCCTGATGAATTATGTTAAAAAGAACGCTTAATACGCTCCTTACCCTGGTGATCGCCGCGGCGGCTTTCGCCGCGGACGATTACTGGGTCTTTCCTATGAAGCAGGTCCACGCGAAATATTCCGGGCAGGCCGGAAGCGTGAGGCTGCTCGGCGATTCCATAACCATGGATGAAAATTTCTGGGACGGCGCGGCGTATGTTTCAGCGGCGCCGGATTTTGACCTGCAAGCGGTAAAAGCCTATATTGATCCGGGCTCCTGGCTGGTCAAGGGGCAGGGTTTCGGCAATATGAAAGGCTGGACGCTGAAGAACGGGATGGGGAGCCTTGATGTTTTCATCTTGAAACGGCAGAACCCCGAAACCTGCGTAATAATGTTCGGCACCAATGACCTTGAAGGCGGTTCCCCTCAGGACACGGGTTATGATGCCAATATGAGGCTGGTAATAGACAGGATACTGAAGCACGGCACCGTGGCAATAATATCCACTATACCTCCGAAGAGGAACAAGCTGAAGCTGGTTGCGGAATACAATAATGAAATAAGGAAAATAGCCGCCGAGAAGCAGGTGCCGCTTATTGAACTTTACGGCGAAATAATTAAGCGGCAGCCGGAGAAGTGGGATGGCACTTTGATCAGCGACGGCACTCACCTTACCTGGGACTCCAGAAAGTGCGATTTTTCTGATGAGTCTCTGGCAGGTAACGGCAACGCTGTAAGAAACTATGTAACATTTAAAAAATACTCGGAAGTTTACGAAAAGGTTTTTAAGCGCTAGAAACCCAATGGGATTAATATGAAAAATAATTATACAGCGAAGTTCATACGCACATTTACAAGCGTGCTGCCGGTCTCAAAAAGCAGAATGGGTGCGTGCGCGAGGTGCGGGAAGTGCTGCAGCCTGCCCAATAAATGTTTTTTCCTCGGAGTTCAGAAGGACGGAAACGCTTATTGCACGATACACTCTGTAAGGCCGCTAAACTGCAGAAAGTATCCAAGAACCGGAAAGGAATTGTTGACCAAAGACACTTGCGGGTTTAAGTTTAATTAAAAAAAGTTTGTAAGGTTTTTAAGGTCATAAGGTTTATAAAGTAGGAGCAAGATAAAAACAAATAAAAACCCTCCTTGGTTTCGGGAGGGTTTTTTGTTATTCTATGTTCTGCCCTTACTTTACAAACCTTATAAACCTTATAAACTTTACAAACTTTATAAACTTTTATTTAAGAATCGCTATCTTCTTCGTTTTCTTACTTCCCGCCGGGCTTGTTGCCACATACATATACATTCCCCTGCTGACCGTTTCCCCGTTCTCATTCTTTCCGTCCCACTCGACCTGCCCCGCGTTTGGGACGGGCTGATCTGCTTCCCTTAGCTCCCTGATCCTTGTCCCGTTGCTGTCATATATTGTCACCACGCAGTTTCCGGTCAGGCCTATAACTTTCGCGGTGCCGCCGGCCGTGAGGTTTACCGGATTAGGGAAGGATTTTAACTGCGCGAATTCGTCCGAGGTCGTGGACCCGCTGTAACCGACATTAACTGTAAGGTATGTGCTGTTCACGCCGGTAGTCCCGTCGCTTATCAGGAGCGGAACCAGTTTGGGGCCAAGGGAGATGCTTGTCGGGCAGGTCCAGGTCCAGGTGTTGCCGCTGATGGTTCCGTAGTCCTGAGTTTTTTTGTAGATAGAGCACTGAAACCCTTCGGGATCGGAAGCGGAAAGGTTATAGGTCACTGTTCCTCCCGGCGAGACGGTCTTATTTTGCTCGCCGGTATATATGGGCCTCTGGTTAACGGCTGAGCCGCCGCTGTAATAAAGGTTCAGAACCGCGGGGTTGCTGTCATAGACTCCGTTATTCGCTATAAACAATATTGATGTGCGGGAGTTTGGCAGACCCGCGTAGAAAGGCTGGGTGATAAGATAGTTGCCGCCGCCTTCGTCAACGATGGTTGTTTGGGGTGTCCCGCCGCAGATTTTCGTGACCTTAAAGGTAAGCGGCCTGCCGGCTATATCATAACTGTCGGAGACAGAGACGCGCACTTGAACTCCCTGGTTTAGCCCGTACTCGTAAAGCGCGCAGGTCTTGTTGAAATATGTCTTGGTGCCGACAAGCGTGGCCACCTCTCTGATTAAAGATATCGGGGGAGCGACCGTCATATTCTTTGCCATGGCTATCATCGCCGCAAGATGGGCCGAATCGTTATAGAGGTGGTACTCTCTCGCGTAGGCATTTACTGCCGGAACATAGCCGCCGTCCGAAGCGTAGCAGACCTTGTGACGCAATTCGTTGTCGTAAGGGACATCATAAGGGAGGCACGCCTTGAAAATATAAAGAAGGGTTGCTATATATATTCCCTGGCGTTTTAGTTCAGGCTTAAAGGTTTTCTGGAAATAGCTGCCGGTCAGGATCATTTTTAGCAAACCTTTTACCTCGGTCCCGGAGGAGCCGAGAGAATCGTAATAGCAGGGAGCAAGAGCCTTAAAATAATCGTCCATCTGCGTCGGCTTATCTTCCACATAGGAGATATGCGCAACTCCGCCGCGAAG
>CAIWWK010000183.1 GCA_903916325.1 Candidatus Firestoneibacteriota bacterium | reverse complement strand
CGCCGGAGACCGCCGTTTCCGGCGAGAGCGAGGCATTGCCTGTGTTTGCAGGGTCTTTGTAGTAAAGTTCCGTGAAGGAAGGATCGCGGAAGGAAGAACCGGCCGAAATTGAAAGTTTTAATCCGCCTGCAAGCTGGGTTTTTGAGGCCGCCGAAGCAGTCATCCTTGTGCCTCTGTCATTTGAGTCGGCTCTTGCGGAAAGAGAGTATTCTCTCCCTGCGTCGTCCTTAAAGCCTGCCTCGGTAAATACCGCGAGATCGGAGACCTGATGGCTGCCTATTGCATTGCTGTCTATCGTTCCCAGCTGGAACTCGATTCCCGCCGAAAGCGGAAGGTTTTTGAAGGAAAAATTGACTTCCGTGTCCAGGTTGCATGAAATATGATGTGAAGAGAAGTATGCCGGCCGTGTCTGATCCAGAATAAAAGCATCGTCATGTCTTCTGACGGAGGCCTTTCCTGATATATCCGCGAAATCAGCCGGAAATATGACACCCTTGAACCCGGCGAAATACGCGGTAGTTCGCTCACGCGAGGGAAGGTTGAGCCCCGGAGTATAAAAATCATAGGCGCCGAATTGTTTATCTGTAACTCCGAGGACAAGCTCGCTCCAGCCAAGCGTCAATGAGGAACAGAAAGAACTTATGTTGTAGTCTGTATCCGGGCGGAAGCCGTCCGAGCGGCAGTTGCCTGCAGAAACAGAAAACGAACCGCCCGGCAGAGGGTTGCCGTAGGATGCGGAGAAGTTAAGAGTGTTAAACGAAGAATAATCGGCAGAAAGTCCAAGTTCCTCCGAGACCGGGTGTTTTAGTATAGCGTTTACGGTGCCGCCGAAGGCTCCAGAGCCGTATATAGAGGAGCCTTGACCGGGCGTGACGACCGCGGCACTGAGTCCAGAGGACGGCGCCGGAATGTCCATGTTATGGTGGGCGGTCTGAGGGTCCGTGACTTTAAATCCGTCAAGAAGCACAAGAACTTGCTGGTAGTTCGCGCCCCGGATGCTTATATCGGAAGTTACTCCGCCGGGGCCCCTTGACATCAGGTCAACGCTTCCGGTGTTGTTGAATAATTCCTGCGGCGCCGCTGAAGGTCCGGCCTCCGTATTTATGAAAGCAGGGCGCGCGTTCTCAGGTTTATTAAGCCTGGAGCCGGTGATTTGCGCAGGCAAAAGTTCGTAAACGGCGGGCGCGGAAAAAAGCGGCGCGCCGGAGAGGAGCAATAACGCGGTAATCAATGAGAGCCTGGTATTGTTAACCAAATGTGTCATAATGGATAACAATACCATATCGAGAGCGGCAATTCAACAGGGCAACAAAAAGGGGCGGCAGGTTTCCCCGCCGCCCCCGGAAAGGCTTAATTTAGAAAGCTTTAAACAGATAGGTAACCGTCAGGTAGAAGTTATGCGCTGAAAGTTTAGGCGATCCGTTTGCCGCATTTCCTACTCCGGCCGAAGCAAGGTAAGTGGTTGAGTAGATGTACTGCGGCGTTATTGACAGCTCCGGCGATATCTTATAGGTGAACCCCGCAATAATCCTGTTCTCGTCTATGCCTGACGGGGAGAAACCGGGGCCGTAGACTCCGGCGCAATTCGCGTCGGTAAGAAGTCCGACAAAAAGCTCGTCTCCGGCGAAGACCGTTAAGGAAGCATCAAGGGAATAGTTTACGAGCACCATTTCGCGAAGCAATGTTGACCATCCGAAACCGCCGTTGCTTGAAGAACCGTTAATGCTCGCGAAGAAGGTGTTGTGGAATATAGACCTGCTCGAAAGCATAAGCGCCGGAGCTAATTTATATTCAACGATAGGAAGTATCTCAAGGTTGTGGCTGAAAGGATAGGCGCCGCTGGACTTTGTCGGGAATCCCATGTAGTAGTACCATATCGGAAGTTTGATTTTTAGCGAATCCGACAGTTTGAAAGTCCAGGTCGGGCCGACGAAGAGTTCTTCAAAATATGTGTCGGCAGTTGAGGCGGTGTTATTGGCGAATTCCCACCTGTGCCCCGGCATTACGGTGAAAGCAAGGTCGGGAGAGCACAACACCGTAAAGTTCAGATTCTCCCACATCCTTCCGGCTATAGGTTCTGCCGATGCCGCCGTGAAGACGGCGCACAAAAGAGCGATTACAACCACTATCTTTTTCATGCTTTCCTCCTTTGGTATGATTACGCAGATTGGTTCAATCGCTTTAATCCGCGCAATCTCGTTCTGTAATCCGCATAATCATTTTATGCTTTTTCGATACCGTTAAAACATTTTTGTAAATGTTCCTTATCCATCGGTGAGGTTAATGCCGAGACCAGCAAAGATACAATAATGGACACAGGAAGCGCCGCGATG
>CAIWWK010000182.1 GCA_903916325.1 Candidatus Firestoneibacteriota bacterium | reverse complement strand
CTCCGTCTTGGAAAAAAGCTACAAGAAGAAGTTCAAACTAACTTACGCGATTGATACGGGGATGATAGGCGGGCTTTCAATCCGGATAGGCAATGACCTGGTGGACGGCAGTATCAGAACCAGCCTGCTGGAATTAAGGGAAGCTCTAAATAATTAAAATACTTCAGCCTGAAGGCTGGGAGTATATTGTTTTGCGGGTATTCTCCGGCATAAACGAAACAAACTGAGGTGATCATGTCTAAGGATATTAAGGCTTCACCGGAAGAAATAACATCGGTACTCAAGGAACTCATACAGAAATACGAGGGCAAGCTTGACCGCAGGAATACAGGCGTAGTGCTTACGGTCGGAGACGGAATCTGCCGCGTTTACGGCCTGGACGATGTCAGGTACTTTGAGCTCGTTGAGTTTCCAAACAACATCTACGGCATTGCCTTGAACCTTGAAAAAGACAACATCGGGATTATTGTTCTCGGCGATGATAAGCTTATTGAAGAAGGCGATATAGCAAAATGCACCGGAAGGGTTGTCGAGGTACCGGTAGGCAAAGAGCTTCGCGGCAGGGTTATTAACGCCCTTGGGAATCCTCTCGACGGGAAAGGCCCTATCGTGGCAAAAACAAGAAGGGCCGTGGAACTTCGCGCCCCGGGAGTCGTGGAAAGACAGCCGGTAAGAGAACCTCTTCAGACCGGCATCAAAGCGATAGACACCATGATACCGATTGGGCGCGGGCAAAGGGAGCTTATAATCGGCGACAGGCAGACTGGCAAGACTGCCATCGCTATCGACACCATAATTAACCAAAAAAACACCGGCGTAACCTGCATTTATGTGGCAATCGGGCAGAAACAATCCACGGTCGCCCAATTCGTCAAAGCGCTTGAAGAAGAGGGCTCTATGGACCACACAATAGTGGTCTCCGCAACGGCAAGTGATCCGGCGGCGCTGCAATTTTTGGCTCCCTATTCAGGCTGTTCCATCGGGGAATACTTCAGGGACCTTGGCGAGCACGCGCTGGTAGTCTATGACGACCTTTCAAAACACGCCGTCGCCTACAGGCAGGTCTCCCTCCTGCTTAAGAGACCTCCTGCCAGAGAAGCGTATCCGGGAGACATTTTCTATCTTCACTCACGGCTGCTTGAGAGGGCGGCAAAACTCAGCAAAGAAAAAGGCGGCGGATCTCTGACGGCTCTTCCGGTTATAGAAACCCAGGCGGGCGATGTTTCCGCGTACATACCGACAAACGTAATTTCTATCACCGACGGGCAGATATATCTTGAAAGCAACCTGTTTTATTCCGGCGTGAGGCCGGCCCTGAACGTAGGCATTTCCGTGTCAAGGGTGGGTTCTTCTGCCCAAAACAAGGCCATGAAGAAGGTCGCCGGCAAGATGAAGCTTGACCTGCAACAGTACTGGGATCTTGCCAAGTTCGCGCAGTTCGGAGCCGAGCTTGATAAAGCAACCCAGGCCCAGCTCACGCGCGGGCAGAAAATGGTAGAAATACTAAAGCAGGGACAATACGCCCCCCTTCCCGTGGAAAAACAGGTGATGATCGTCTATGCCGCCACAAACGGCTACCTCGACGATATCCCGACCGAAGCAGTGGGGAGATTTGAAGCAGAATTCTATAAGTTCCTGGATGAGAATTTCGCGAAACTGGTGTCGGAGCTAAGAGACAAGAAGGATATTGACGAGGCCTTTACCGGAGAATTGAAAAAAGCCATTGAGAAGTTCAAACAGGAATTCAAAGCCTGAGCGGAGGAAAGATGAAAATCCTTGAAGCCCTAAAGAAGATTATGACCGGTGAAAAGACCGAAGTGATGAGAGTTCTTGAATCAACGCCTATATTCTCCGGTTTAAACGATCTGGAGCTTAAGAAAATAGAAATAATCACCCACGAACGGGAATACGTTCCGGGAGAAATAGTTTTTCACGAGAACGAACCCGGGGCGGGACTCTACATAATAAGACGCGGAAGCATAAAACTTACTAAAAAATCCGGCGCAGGCGAAGCAGAGGTAGCCGTGTTGAAAAACGGCGAGTTTTTCGGCGAGCTCGCGCTACTTGATGAGTCTCCCAGGTCGGCGACCGCCACGGCAGGCGAGAAAACACAGATCCTAGGATTCTTCCGTCCTGATTTTCTGAACCTGCTCTCCACCGAACCCAAGCTGGGCGCGAAGGTCCTGCTCAAGCTCTCGCAGATACTCGCAAAAAGGCTTCGTACAACCACCGCTTCAAGCATCAAAGGAGCCGCGGAGAATGGCCGCTAACAAAACCAGCAAGTGGATGAGTTGGGCTAAACTTTTCGCCATTTATTCGGGCATATTGGCAGCCCTTGTAATCTTTGTAATGTTTCAGAATGTATTCATTCCTCTTATTATCGCAATGATCTTTGTTTACCTTCTAAACCCGCTGGCTGACTGGTTTGAAAGTTTCGGCATCCGCAGAACGCTTGCGGTCATACTTATCTTCGCCGGAAGTTTTGTGCTTGTGCTGGGGTTTATCTTCTTTTTCCAAAGTCAAATAACGGGTGAGTTTAACACTCTAAAACGACAAGCGCCCGTCTATGCGGCAAAGCTTAAGCAGGGCCTTCTGGACGGGGCAAATGCACTGGAAAAGAATTTTTCCTTCATTCCCAAAGGCGATCTTAGGAAGCTCATAGAAGAAAAATCCTCCGCTTTTCCGGATTTTCTTGCTAAAAAGATGCCGGATATCCTTGCATGGACAATGGGACTTATTACGTCAGGGATTGTTACGGTCTTCGCGGTTTTTTTCTTCCTCAAAGATGGGAGGAAAATGCGAAAGAGCCTTATAAAAATAGTCCCTAACAAATACTTTGAGACTTTCCTAGTGCTCCTTTTTGAGGTAGACCAGTCAATCGGAGCCTACATACGCGGGCAAATAATTGACGGGGCAGTTGTCGGGCTGCTTTCAATAGCAGGATTGTACCTGATAGGCCTGAAATACGGCTTATTCATAGGAGCCCTGTCAGGGGCTTTCAATATTGTCCCTTATCTTGGACCGGTTGCGGCAATGGTGCCGGCAGTCCTGGTCGCCACCGCTGAACATCATGACGCGCTTCTTGCGTTTAAAGCGGTGGGGGTGCTTGCCCTGGTGCAACTAATAGACAATGCAGTCGTTTCTCCCCTGGCTCTCGGAAAATCCGTAGACATTCACCCGCTAATTGTGATATTGATCCTGCCAATAGGCGGGATGCTAATGGGTGTATGGGGAATGCTTCTTGCTGTGCCGCTCTATTGCTCCTTGACAGTCACCTTTGAAATACTTTACAAAGGTATTATAAAGTACGGAAACTGGGAAGCTTAAAAACCACGGAGGATTTATGATAATAGAGATTTCTATCGCAATTATCGCCGCTTGCTGCCTGCTTTTCACGGTCGTTTTTGTAATCTCATTGTTCTACCTGATAAAGCTTTTAAAGAGCGCAAGGACTGTGGTTGACAGCGCGAACAGCCTCATCCAGAAAGCCCAGGCGCACCTTGAAAAAGCCGGGACGGTGATAGACGATGTCAAGTCAGCCGTGGCAAGCCTAAAAGCCGCGCTTGACGTTTTCAGAAACCCGTTTGCATCCCTAATTACTTTCCTGTCCAGCCTCATATCTCTTCTCATAAGCAACCTTCAGGGAAAAGAAAAGGAGACCGCTGTTTCAAAAAGAGTAAAAAACAAATGAATTCGAAAGAAAGAATACTGACAGCGCTGAAATGCAAAACGCCGGACAGAGTTCCCGTGTCAACTTACGAGCTTGATAACGCGCCTGTGAATAACACCTGGGAAAGGCGCCAGCCGGCCTTTACCAAGCTTATGGACTTTATTGAAACCCGCTGCGACCTCTTTCTTCCTTCCGGCATACGCTGGGTTGATCCGTCACAGGAGAAGAACCTGGTCATAACAACCCGCAAGGAAGGTATTCACACTTTTACGGAAGTTATCTGGAAAACACCGAAGGGAGACCTAATAAAAAAGACGCGCGCTGATGAGGGTATCGGCACTGTATGGACCCTGGAACATTTCGTAAAGACAGATGAAGATATTGAAAGAATTCTTTCCGTCCCCCTCTCCGCGGAAAAAGTAAACTGCTTTCATCTTAAGGAAAGCGAAAAGATTCTGGGCGACCGTGGAGTACTCTTTGTCGGATTTGACGACCCTCTTTGCATAGCGGCTGAGATTCTGGAGTTTGGCGAATTTACCGTCAGGGTTTTCACAGACTTTGAAAGAATAAAACTGTTAATGGACAGGCTGCACGAAAGGCAAACATACATTCTCGGTGAAGCTCTCAAACAGCTAAAGGGAATGAACGCCGTCATACGGCTCGTTGGTCCTGAATACGCGACCCCGCCCTATATGCCGCCGGAGATGTTTCATAAACTTGTTTGCGAGTATGATAAAACATATATACGGATGATAAAAGAAGCAGGCTTTATGACCAGGGTGCATTCACACGGAAAAATAGCCAAGGTGCTGGATCATTTCCTTGAACTTGGCGCTGACGCGCTGGACCCTGTAGAACCGCCCACGCAGGGAGACATTACGCTGTCGGACGCGAAAAAGAAGTGCGCAGGACGGATGTGTCTTTGCGGCGGAGTTGAACTGGTTGACCTTGAAAATGGCACGCCCCAGTCGGTTGAGAAGCTTGTAAAAGACTGTATGGAGCAGGCAAAGTCCGAAGGCGGCTACATTATACTTCCGACCGCCTGTCCCATAAACTCTGACCTCTCTCCTAAGACCGAGCAGAACTACTATGCATTTATTGAGAGCGCTATAAAGTACGGGGGGTATTAATAAAGGCAAAAGTTTGTAACGTTCATAAGGTTTATAAGGTTTATAAAGTTCATAACGTAAACATTAGGGACTAGATAAATCAAATCACAAAAGTTTATAACGTTTGTAAAGTTTGTATGCCACACTGCGTGCGTCATGTTCTGTGAGGAAGGATATTATTCATGCCAGACTACGTCTGGCATAGCAGAATAAGGTTTATAACGTAAACAGTAAGGACTAGATAAATCAAAGTACAAAAGTTTGTAACGCTTGTAAGGTTTATAAAGTTCATAACGTAAACATTAAGGGCTAGATAAATCAAAACACAAGAGTTTGTAACGTTCATAACGTTCTTAACGTTTACAACGGAAACATTAATGACTGGCAAAATTAACGAAGCAAAGGCTTGTAAGGCTACACCGTAAACCTTTCAGACAGAATCCAAACAAAAACCAGGAAAACTAATGAATTATAAACCTTTACCTCTGATGGAGCCCGGGGATTCAAAATACTTTATCCTATTTGAAACCGCGCTGCCGGACAGAGAGAACTTCAAATCATATGTTTTCCTCAACCCCTCAGAAGTATTCAAAGCCTATACTCTTTCGGCTGCCGAAGCAAACCTTAATAAAGCGTCAAAACTCGCCGAAAAATGCTGCGTGGCTGGTTATCTTTCCTATGAAGCGGGATATGCTTTCGAAGAGGGTTTTCGTAGCAACAAGCGCTATGATTTCCCGCTGCTTCACCTCGCTGTTTTCAAAGAGCCTCTAACCTTCAATCACCGCACGGGGAAATTCAGCAAAAGATTTGAAACCGGGCATTCTCATGATAATTCTTTCAATGTATCGGGGCTTAAGTTCAACGAGGACTATGCCTCCTATAAGACCAAAATCGAAAAGATTAAGAACTACATCCGGAAAGGCGACACTTACCAGGTCAATTTCACAGGAAAACTTCACTTCAATTTTTCGGGCTCTCCGTTCGCCTTTTATCAAAACCTGAAGTTAAAACAACCGGTGGCCTACAGCGCCTTCCTTAAAATGGACGATGAACACCTGCTCTCCCTCTCTCCGGAACTTTTCTTCAAGACAAGCGGACGCTCTATTATTTCCAAACCAATGAAGGGCACAATCAAGCGTGGAAGGAATCTGGAAGAAGACAACAAACTAATCAAGCGGCTCAAATCTAGTCCCAAGGAACGCGCGGAGAACTTGATGATAACCGACCTGATCCGCAATGATATAGGCAGGATAGCCGAGACAGGAAGCGTAACAACCTCAAAATTATTTGAGGTCGAGAAATTCAACACCCTCTTCCAGATGACCACGGAAGTAAATGGCAGGTTGAAAAAAGGAATCGACCTAGACGGTGTTTTTAGGAACCTATTCCCGGGAGGTTCTATTACCGGCGCGCCAAAAATACGGACAATGCAGATAATCCGGGAACTTGAAAAAGAGCCGCGCAAGGCCTACTGCGGGGCAATAGGATTTTCGCTCCCGGGTAAAGGCGCCGCTTTCAACATTCCAATCAGGACTGTAAGTCTCAACGGAAAACGCGGCGAAATGGGAATAGGCAGTGGCGTAACCTACGGCTCCAGCCCAAAGAGCGAATATAGCGAATGCCTGCTCAAAGCAAGATTCCTGACCGGTAAATTTGAACCATTCGAAATACTTGAAACCATACTCTGGAACAACGGGTATTTCATGCGTAATGAGCATTTTGCGCGAATGGCTTCCACGACCAGGTACTTCTCAACCCCTTTCAACAGGCAAAAAGCAATCCGCTGCCTTACAACCCTTGAAAACAATTTTAGAAGCGGTGAAAGCTACAGGGTCAGATTGCTCCTTGATAAAGACGGAGGACTGAGGACAGAAGTCAGCGGACTGCATGAAACAGTCAAGATAGGATATGTTGCCCTCTCAAAAAAGAGGACCAACTCGAGGAACAGGTTTTTGTATCATAAAACCACCAACAGGACGCTTTACAACAACGAGTACGCCAGATATTCGGCGCTCGGCTACACCGACTGCCTGTTCCTCAACGAAAAGCGCGAGATAACTGAAGGCGCAATTACCAATATTTTCATAAAGAAAGGCGGCAGTTTCTTTACTCCTCCCGTCTCATCGGGCCTCCTTCCGGGAATAATGCGGGCGGCTCTTATCAGATCTCTGAAAGCAAAAGAGAAGGTACTCTGCATGAAAGACCTGCGGTCTGCGGATAACACATACCTGTGTAATTCTGTCAGGGGATTGATAGAAGTAAAAATAAAATAAAAAGTTTATAACGTTTGTAACGTTTGTAATGTTCTTTGACTCAATATATTCTTTGATTTAACTATGCCTTAAAAAAAGCCTGTTTTGTTCTTGTTAATACTACTACTTGAATTTATAATATGATTAGCTTGGTTTTACTTTATGAACCTTATGAACCTTATGAACTTTATTAACCTTACAAACTTTTAAAATATTTTTCACAATAACAATTTAAATTCGGCAACATTCGTAAGGAGGAAGTATGGACTGGATAAATGACTGCCACGTACACCTGATGGGGAAGGAAAAGCCGGCTGAAATACTTCGGGGAATGGATAAAAATAAAGTTGAAAAATGCATCGTCTTCGCGCCTATTGGGCCAAACGATACGCTTCAGGAGACCATGGAAGCCGATGATTTCGCGGCAAAAATACAAAAAGCCGCCCCGAAAAGGTTCTACGGCTTCGTCAGGATCAACCCCGCGCTTCCGGAAGCCTGTACCGAGATAGAACGAGGCATCAGAAAACTTAAACTGCGCGGCGTCAAGATGCTTCCAAAGAAATGGTATCCTCACGGGCCGGAAGCAAGAAAAAGCTACCAACTCATAAACACGCTGAAAGTCCCAATGCTCTTTCATTCCGGCATTCTCTGGATGAAAGGCGCGATGTCCACATACTGCAGGCCTGCGTATTATGAAGCGCTATACGATTACCCTAATATTAAATTTGCGCTGGCCCACATCAGCTGGCCATGGACGGACGAGTGCATAGCAGTCGCCCACAGGTTCTGGTCCGGAGATTTCAACAGGGTGCAATGTATAATTGACACGACCTCAGGGGCACCGAGAATATGGAAAGTTGACGCGCTAAAGAAGGCTCTTTCCCTACTGCCGCCCGACTGTATAATGTTTGGCAGCGATTTCTGGCCGTGGCATAAAGACTACAGGACCTACATTGACTCGGATTTCTCGATTTACGGCGAGCTCGGAGTCTCAAAGCCCTACCTTCAGAAGATATTCTCTGCCAACTTTGACAATTTCTTTAAGACGCCGAAACAGGCGAGAAAAGGAGTCTAAATGAGAAAAACCATTAAGAAATCATACATTTGCAGGAAACTGCCCAAAGGCGTTAAGATCAAGATAGACGGAAAACTGAATGAGCCAATCTGGAAGGAACTTCGCTCGGTAGGGCCGTTTGAATTCCCCTGGGCAAAACAGGGAGACCTCCGGCAATCGACTGTGGCAAAACTCTGCTGGGACGACGAGTACCTTTATCTCGGCTACCATGCCAACGACATCAGCATCAACGCAAAAAACCGCGGCTACAAGGGTTCCGTTTGGCTGGACGATGTCGTAGAGATATTTATTGACCCGACGCCAAAAGACAAAAAATATTTCGGGTTTGAGCTGAACGCAAAAGGGAACCTGCTTGACTACGCCGCCGAGTATTACAGGAAGTTCGACAACAAGTGGCGCTCGCCGAACACAAAGACCGCTGTCAGTGTTGCAAAAGGGAAATATTTCCAGGCCGAATTTAAAATCTCCTTCAAAGACCTTGGAGTGTACCCCAAGAACGGAGCAAAGTGGCGCATGTGCCTCTGCCGCTGCGATTACAACAAAGGAAGGAAAGGCGAGTACACGCTTTGGGCTTCCAACGGAAAGAAAAAACCTGACTTTCACATACTGCCAGCTTTCGGCTGGTTAGTCTTTAAGGAATAGCAGACTGCGGACTGAAGACCGGAGCCTTTTATTAGCGGGGGATATATTTCAGCAAACCGGTGTCCCTTTTGCCTGCAATGCCCGACAGGAACAGAATATCCCGGGCGCGGGTCAGCGAAACATAAAGGACCCTCTTCTCTTCTTCCTCCTGCTTTTGCCTGATTTCCGCAAAGCCCGCATCCTCTCTTCGAAGTTCAGGGTCAGGCAGATAAAGCATCTCCGCGCCGTCTTCGTACTCCCTGATTCTGATGGCTTCGCCCTTGTCTTTTGACTCTTCCTCAAGCCCGACGGCAAATACCACCGGAAATTCCAGGCCTTTCGCCTTATGAACGGTCATAAGTTTAACAGCGTCCATCTGCTCGGTATTCAGGCTGGCTTTGGGTTCGTCCAGAGAATTTTCCTTTTTCTCAAAATAACCGCGAATGGACTGGTAGGGACGCCCTTCTTTTTCAAACTCCTGCACGAGCTGGACAAACTTGCTGATATTTGCCGCTGCCTGCCCTGAAGGATATTTTTCCGCGACGTTCACAGCCTTCAAGAACCGTTCTAAAATTACATTTAGCGGTTCAAACCCAACGAGAGACAGCGCTTCTGACAACGGAAGTTTGGCAGGATTTCCGCCCAGTTTCTCGAAGAGAGTAAGTCCTTCTTTTCCCGCCGCCTCCGCAAGTTCATTCTCTTTCATTCCAAAAAACCCTCCTGTTAACAGCAGATAAAGGCTGTAATCGTCGGAAGGTTCTACAAGAAAGAACAGAAGAGACCTTAATGCGATTATTTCCGGCTCCTGGTGAAAACCAAGCCCGCCGACAACTACAAAAGGTATTCCGGCAGCGGAAAGAGCCTTTTCATAAGCCGGCAGGTGGGTTCGCTTCCTCATAAGTATCGTAATATCGCTGTAGGCGCATAGCTTTTTGCGCTCTCCTTCGGGGCATTTTTCGAAAACTGTCTCTTTCCCTGCGACAGCAAGAATCTCTTTGGCTACATTCTCAGCTTCCCGCGCCTTGGCCGCAGCAGTTAATTCGCCTCCAGCCTCATTAATGAATATTTTATTTACCTTTCCTGTCCTGCCTCTTTTTGCAACGAATTCTTCATACGCGGTCATCCACAAACGTTTGCTGTCCCCTTTCATCACATCCCTGAATACGGAATTCACGAAAGCGACTATCTCATCGCCGCACCTGTAATTCTCGGTTACATTCACGCGCCGAAACGCCTTGCCGTACCATCTTTGCATTTTCATGGCCGCAATATCGAAAACCTCTACGCTTGCGTTCCTGAACCCATAGATCGACTGCTTCATGTCCCCGACTATAAAAAGAGTTGGCTCGACGCCGGCATCCCTTTTCTGTCCCAGTCCGGCATGCCACTCTTCGGTGAGACGGTCAAGCATATTCCATTGCATATAATTTGTATCCTGGAATTCATCGACAAGGATGTGATCGGTCTGCTCGTCAAAAGCCAAAAGCACATTGTTAAGGTCCTTGTGTTCCGTGATAAGCCGGTGGGTCAGATATTCCAGATCGTTAAAATCAAGCAGATCAAGGTCCTTCTTTCTTCTGTCGTATTCTTCACGGCATCTTGCGAAAACTCCGTAAAGGCTCATCATCTCGGAGACATAGACCAGCTTTCTCAGACTTACATACCAGGCACGGAGTTTAGCCGTCAGGTCAACGTAGGCATCTTTGTCTATTTTGAACCCGCTTCCAGCCGGCAGCTTCTTCCTTGCAGTCATTTTCTCAGTCAGGAAAAGTTCCTTATTGCCTTCCATCACCGTGATTATCACTTCAAGTCCGGGCGCGGCAAATGCCGATTCGAACACCTTTCCCAAATCCGCGCAAGAAAGGCATGCGGCGAGGGCTTCCTTCCTGTTCTTTTCCAATAGGGAGACGTCCGGGGCTGAGAAGACAACCCTAAGGGACGCAGGTCGAAGGTCAAATAGCGCGCGAACAGAGGTTTTCAACCTGTGCCAGCCGAGTTCTACGGAAAGGTTCAAAAGTTCTCCCCTCAGCGCATCCTTTTCGTTAAGCGTTATGGCGTCAAGCGCCGAAGATATTGACTCACCCGCAAGTTCCAGGTCAGCGGGATCCATAATCTCAAAGTTAGGATCAAGCCCCATCTCGAAAGAAAATCTCCGCAGCAGGGTAAGACAGAAACTATGAATAGTCTGTATACGCATCAGAAATATCTTTTCTGAAATCGAGAGGAAGAGTTCCGGGTATTCATTGCGCAGGATTTTCAGTATCCGCTCTTTCATTTCAGCAGCAGCTTTTTCCGTGAAGGTTATAGCGAGGATGCGCTCCGGCTGGTTGCCGGCTTTGAGCAGAGAGATATATCTTCTTGCAAGTTTCTCGGTCTTTCCGGAACCGGCAGGCGCGGCAACGACGATATTAAGCTTAGGGTCAAATATGTCGCTGTTGTCTATCTTTTCAGGCATGAGCGATTATACAATAGAAGCGGGTTAAAAGCCAGAGACGCTGTTAAAAGAAGAGGTCCCTCTTTCCTTTTTTCACCTGCTCAAGGTGTTCTGACGTCTTTTTTTTGAGCCTTTCGTCATCGATTAAACCCAGGAAATGATAAATCACTCTATAGCCTTTCTCCTTCAGTTCTAAAGGCGCGAAATCTTCAAGGTATTCCGCAAAAGTAATTATTCCGTTAGGACGGCAGAAATCGTGTATCTCTCCCGGCTTGGCTATTCCCATGAAATTCTCTCCGGTACGACCCATCCTGTAGCAGGCAGTGCAGAAGGATGGAAGTATGTTGTTGTCTACCGCGTCTGAAATGACCTCTTCGACGCTGCGCTTGTCGTGTGTCTCAAATTGCGCGGTGGCTGTCTTCTTGCCATAGCCGCCAGTGGTCGTGACGGACGCGGCTGATGTCTGGGAGATACCAATCTTGAATAACTTATTGCGAAGCTCCGCGCTTTCACGGGTGGAGATTATCATCCCGGTGTAAGGCACGGCAAGACGAATTATCGCTACCAGCTTCATAAAATCGTCGTCCGATACAGGATACTCAGGCGTGTACTTGACCGTCGGCGCTTCGCAGAGCCTTGGCACCGATATGGTGTGCGGTCCAACCCCTCCGCTTTTCTCGAGATATTCCGCGTGGGAGATGAGAGCGATAATCTCGAACTTCCAATCATAGAGTCCAAAGAGCACTCCAAGGCCGCGGTCATCAATACCAGCCTCAAGCGCCCTATCCTGCGCGGTTATCTGCCTGTCGTAATCTGCCTTAGGACCTTTATGGAGCTTCTTGTAGGTCCCGCGATGATATGTTTCCTGAAATAGCTGGTAAGTGCCTATATGAGCGGCCTGCAGCTTGCGGTAGTTCTCTACCGTCGTCGCGGCAATGTTCACGTTGATGCGCCTGATATTCCCCTTTTGAGTCTTTACGGAATATATTGCCTTGATTACATCAATAACATAATCAATATCGGCCTGTTTAGGGTCTTCACCGAACTCCAGCAGGACCCTTTTGTGCCCCATATTGATTAGGACTTCTACCTGTTTCTTTACTTCTTCAAGGGAGAGCCTCGTGCGATGAGCGGTCTTATTGCTCGAATGGAAGTTGCAATAGGCGCAATCATTGACACAATAATCGGACACATATAGTGGAGCAAAAAAGACAAGACGCTCGCCGTAAATTTCATTCTTAATGAGCGACGCGACGCGGAAGAGCTCTTTCATATTCTCTTCGCCCTTCATATTGACAAGCACGCCGACTTCTTCAACGGAAAGTCCTTTCTTTTCGCGCGCTTTCTTCAGCACGCGTTTGACCTCTTCAAAAGACGGATCTTTTGTCCGCTCAAGAATGCCTGATATTTTACTTTCATTAACTATCTCAATCGTATCGTTTTCCATTATCAGCCTTTTAAAACAATATTTACTTTTTTGATTTTAGAGGTTATCCCGTCAGGATTCAATGACTTTTGTCATGGAAGAGGCTTTCCAACTCTTTGCTTTACAGGGACATTTACACCGGCAACGAACGCCGGAAATTACATCAATCGGATCCCACGGCTGATTATCTGGAAGCTTTTTTCTTTTTTGTCTCTTTCTTTCTGTACTTGTCCAGTATGGCGTTAACCTTTTCCGGCCCCATGCGCACATAGATATCGTCGTTTATCTGCATTACAGGAGAGAGCCCGCAGCAGCCGAGGCAGCGCGTTATATTTAGGCCAAACATATGGTCGGGCGTCATGTCGCCGAGTCCGATGCCAAGGGTTTCCTGGAGTTTTTCCAGCACTCTGCCGCCGCCCGCGACATAGCAGGCCGTTCCTTTGCACATAAATATCTGGTACTTTGCCCTTGGCTTTAGCGTGAAATAATTATAGAAAGAGGCCATCCCATAGATATGAGCTGTAGGGATACCGAGCCTATCGGAAACCATATCCATCGCTTCCGGCGGAAGATAGCCGAAAACTTCCTGGGTTTTGTGGAGTACGCCCATCAGCATGCCCTGGTTATCATTTAGTTTATGTTCCGTATTTATGAAACTCTCTATTTCCTTGAATTTTTCCCTGACTTCTCTGCCCTTTATCTCAAGGCACTTGACTGCCATGTTTCCTCCTTGAAGACTTAATGTTTCAGACGTTTACGTTTTTTTCTCTGACTTCCGTCGGGATCCCTTCAGGACATCTCGCATGGTAATGAGTATGCAGCAGTTTGTGAGACATATGTCCGAGAGGTTCCTTAAGGAACTCTTTGTAAATCTTAGCGATAAGCGGGTTCTCGTGGGATTTCCTGAGCGCCTTCTTCTCGTCGATGGAATATAAGCCCTCGCCCCTCATATTATAGAGCGTGTGGTCCAGAGGATCGGTTATCCCCTGCGGATAGGGCTGGCCGCCGCCGCCAATACAGCCGCCGGGACAGGTCATCACCTCTATGAAATGGTAATGCCGCTTACCCTCTTTTATCTCCGTCAGCAATTTATGCACGTTACTGAGGGAGAAAACCACGGCCACGTTGACTTGAAGTCCGTCAACGTCCACACTGGCCTCCCTTATTCCGTCCAGGCCCCTGACTGCCTTAAGCTCTATGGCAGGGAGCTGCTTCTTTGTAATAACCTCGTAAGCCGTGCGAAGCGCCGCTTCCATAACGCCTCCTGTAACCCCGAATATCGGCGCGGCTCCGGTGGATTCCCCGAGCGGGTCGTCAAACTGACCTTTCTTCAACTCGTTGAATTTTATCCCGGCCTGTTTTATCATCCGTATCAATTCCCGTGTAGTTAACACGACATCTACATCCCTGAAACCGCTGGAATCCATCTCATCCCTGCTGCACTCAAATTTCTTGGCCGTGCAGGGCATAACCGAGACCGAATACATTTTGGAAGCCGGCACTCCTGATTTATCGGAATAATAGGTTTTGATAAGCGCCCCCATCATCTGCTGCGGGGATTT
>CAIWWK010000181.1 GCA_903916325.1 Candidatus Firestoneibacteriota bacterium | reverse complement strand
TCATCTGCTAAGTTAATAACGTCAAGGGTATCAATTCTTCCGGCGGCGTTGGTATTGTATAAACAAAATTCATATTCATCACGAAACAACCGGGAGGCAATAATTATGAAATTATCTTGCAAGAAAGAGGATTTGCAGGAAAATATAGTCAAAGTAGAAGGGGCGGTAAGCGTAAAAACAACACTCCCGGTATTAAATAACATACTCATAGAAGCCTCCGGAAACGAACTCCAGCTTACTTCGACAGATCTGGAACTTGTAATAAAATGCAAAATGAAAGAAGTAAACATCAGCGAGGAAGGGTCTATAACCATCCCGGCAAGGAAATTTATAGATATAGTAAAAGAACTTCCCCCGGACAAAGATATAAGTATAAATGTTGACGAGAAGAACCAGATAACCATTAAGTGCAGCAAAATAAATTTCAGGATAATGGGGCTTCCTAAATCAGAATTCCCGCCGGTGCTTGAACCCAAAAAAGACTCCCTTAATTTCAAGATCAAACAGTCGGTACTTCGCAATATGATAAAGAAAGTGATATTTTCAGTTTCCTCCGACGAGACAAGAAAGATACTTACCGGCGTTTATATGATAATAGAAGGATCAGAGATTAAGATGGTTTCCACTGACGGTCACAGGCTGGCTTTCATCAAGGGAGCCATAACAGCGGTAGAAAAGAGCGCGAAGATAATTGTCCCGACAAAAGTGCTGAATGAAATATCAAAATCCCTCAATGACTCCGACGACATAGACGTCGCGGTGCTTGAGAACCAGATAATCTTCAAGCGCAACGACCTCATTGTCACCTCAAGACTCATAGACGGACAGTACCCGAGCTACGAGCAGATCATAAATAAGATATTCGATAAAAAGGTGAGGGTGAAGACGGAAGAAATGTATCGGGCGGTAAAAAGAGTCTCGCTCGTGGCGATAGACAAGACGAGCGCCGTCAAGTTAAAAGCTTCCGACGGCAGCCTGGTAGTTACGGCCCAGACCGTTGATGTGGGCGACGCCGAAGAAGAAATAACGGCAGATTACAAGGGCGAGGAAACTTCCATCGCGTTTAATTCCAGGTATGTTCTCGATGTATTAAAGGTCCTGGAGGAAGAAGAGACGGACATACAGCTGCGTGATTCCGCTTCCGCAGGTCTTATCAAACCCGTGAAGGATGACAGCTATATTTATATCATCATGCCGGTAAGGATCTAGTGAGAATAAGCTCGCTTTTTGTCCACAATTTTAAAAATTTGGGCGAGCTGAACTTAACGCAACTTTCCGGAGTGAACATTATCACCGGCAGAAATGCCTCCGGCAAGACTAATACCCTGCAGAGCCTCTATTTTCTTTCCACGCTTTCCACGCAGTTCAAGACTTACCAGCAGGCCGTCAGGTTCGGAGCAGATTTTTTTTCCGTTAAAGCAGCCGTGGAATCTTCAGGCTCGGAAAAAACGCTTGAAGTCAGGTACGGCCCGGGGCGTGACGTGAAGCTCAAGGTAAACGGAAATGTGGTCGCGAAGAAGAGCGATTACATCGGGGAAAGCAGGGTGGTTAATTTCGCCTTTGAAGACATCGACCTGGTGCGCGGTTCTCCCGGAGAAAGAAGGCGGGCGCTAAATATTCTTATCTCGCAGGTGAACCGGGGATACCTTAAGTCGCTCCAGAAATATACGGCTGTACTGGCCCAGAAAAATAAACTGCTCTCGGATGCCGCCGGAAAAAAACCGGACCTTGCCCTTCTCGAAACTTTCAACGAACAGCTCTGCGGCGCGGGAGCGGAAGTGGTGCAGGGAAGGAAGGATGCGGCCGCTTTTTTAACCGGGGCGTTTGACCGGGCGCACCGGAAGATCTCGCTCGGCCTGGAAAAAGCCTCACTCGAATACAAATGCTCCTTCGACAGCTCCGGCGACCTTAAATCCGCTTTCGGGGAAAAATTGAAAAACCTGCTTCCGGCGGAAATCGCCCGCGGCGCTTCGCTGGTCGGCCCGCATAAGGACGACCTGATATTTTTGATAAACGGCAGGGACGCGAAATATTACGCCTCGGACGGACAGCAGAGGACTCTGGTATTTTCTTTCAAACTCGCGGAGTACAGGTATATGCAGGAGGCTGTTAAGGACGACCCTGTCATTTTGCTTGACGATGTTTTTTACGAGCTCGACGCGGAGAGAAAAGCGGCGGTTCTTGAATTTTTCAGACCCATGCCCCAGCTTTTTATAGTATCATTGGAAGATGAGTGGGTGAAGAAAGTGTTCCCGGACGCCAAAAGCTTCAGAATCAGCGGAGGAGCGCTTACAGATGCAATATAGAAAGAGCAAGAAACTGGACCCGGTCGGGGGAGTCCTCTTCAAAACATTGAAAAAATACGGGTTATTTGATAAAATCAAAGAACAGGAGCTCTTTTCCGGGTGGGAAGGCGTAGTGGGGGAGAGGGTGGCGGCGCACGCGAAGCCGACATTTTTCAAGTTCGGAAAACTCTTTGTTTCCGTGGATAATCCCACCTGGCTTTCGGAGCTTCGGTTCCTGAAAGAAAAGCTGAAAAAGCAGATAAACGGGCAGCTCGGCGCGGACAAGGTAAAGGATATCGTTTTCAAAGTCAAATAATTTGGTGATTACGCAGATTAAGGTGCAAAGATTTATCATAAGAAGTAAAGAAAGGAAATGTTTGATGACACCGATAAAAGAAGTTGATTACACCGATAGGGCAAGGCGGTTCATCGGTGGCGTCGCGCAAAGATTTATCATAAGAAGTAAAGGGGTTAGGGTAAATGGCAAAAAAAGAAGAAAAGAAAAAGATTAAAACGGAAGCCGGCGCGGGAAGCGGGGATTACACAGCGGATAAAATCACGGTCCTTGAAGGCCTTGACGCTGTAAGGAAACGCCCCGCGATGTATATCGGCGGCACCGGAAATGACGGCCTGCATCACCTGGTCTGGGAGATAGTTGATAACGCTATAGACGAAGCGCTCGCGGGACACTGCAAGAACATCTCGGTAACCATCGGCAAGGACAAGACCGTCACCGTATTTGACGACGGCCGCGGAATACCCGTGGAGCTTATGAAAGACCAGAAAAAAAGCGCGCTCGAAGTAATCATGACAGTGCTTCACGCAGGCGGCAAATTCGACAAGCAGAACTACAAGGTTTCCGGGGGACTGCACGGCGTCGGCGCCTCGGTTGTTAACGCGCTTTCCGAATGGCTGAAGGTGGAAGTCTACAGGGATGGAGAGTCGTATTTCCAGGAGTACAGGCGCGGCAAGCCGGTAAAACCAGTTGTCAAAATTGGCAAGACGAAACTCCGCGGCACAAAAGTAACCTTCAAGCCTGACATGCAGATATTTACCTCGGACGAATTTGAGTACGCGAAACTTAAGGAAAGGCTTGAAGAGCTTGCGTTCCTTAACAAAGGAATCTGTATAAAGATAAAGGACGAGCGGACCGGCAAGGAAGAAGAGTTCAAGTATGACGGCGGAATCGTACATTTTGTTAAGAAGCACCAGAAGAACAAAGAGACCCTCCATAACGAGCCAATCTTTATCTCCAAAGAGAAGGACGGGCTTGCCATTGAGATAGCGATGCAGTGGAACGACAGCTATAACGAGCTGGTCTATACTTTCGTCAACAACATAAATACCCACGAGGGCGGAACGCACCTTACCGGTTTTAAGAGCGGGCTTACCAAAGTCGCGAATGATTTCGCGAGAGAGAAAGGGCTTATCAAGGATGCCTCCATTACCCTGCAGGGCGACGATGTCAGGGAAGGCCTTGTCTGCGTCATTTCATTGAAGATAGCCGACCCGCAGTTTGAAGGCCAGACAAAAATGAAGCTGGGCAATTCGGAAGTGGAAGGAATAGTCAGGTCTATCATGATAGACGAACTTACCTCGTTCTTCGCCGAGAACCCTTCAACCACAAAAAAGATACTTGAAAAAGTTACAATTGCCGCCCAGGCGAGGGAAGCCGCAAGAAAAGCAAGGGAATTGACCAGAAGGAAAGGGGCGCTCGAAGGCTGGTCGCTTCCGGGAAAGCTCGCCGACTGCTCCGAAAATGACGCCGAGCTCTGCGAACTATATATAGTAGAAGGAGATTCAGCGGGAGGCTCCGCGAAACAGGGCAGGGACAGGCGGTTTCAGGCCATACTTCCTCTGCGAGGCAAGATACTTAACGTGGAAAAAGCAAGACTGGACAAGATCTTCGCGAATACCGAAATAAGGACGATAATAACGGCCGTAGGCACGGGGGTTGGGGAAGAGGAATTTGATGTTACCCGCCTGCGCTACGCCAAGATAATAATAATGACCGACGCCGACGAGGACGGTTCCCATATCAGGACGCTGCTTCTGACCTTCTTTTTCCGCCAGATGCACAAGCTCCTTGAGGACGGGCACATCTTCATCGCCCAGCCGCCGCTTTATAAGATCAAGCAGGGAAAAACGGAGCGTTATTTCCTGACCGAAGAAGAAATGGAAAATTTCCTCATTGACCAGGCCTGCTCCGGCTCAAAACTCGTGAAACTAAAGAACGGAAAGGAAGACATAATTTTTTCCGAGATAAAATACAGGGAAATACTTAAGGAGCTTTCGCAGGCTGAAGCCCTGATACACCGCATTGAAAAGAACGACTTGAACTTTTCCGAGCTTATGGATTTTATAAACGACAAGAAGCTCCCGATGTTCAAGGTGCAGGTGATGGGCGAGACAAAATACGCCTACTCGGAAACGGAGAAAAACAATTTCCTGAAATCCATGAGGAAGAAGGAAAAGTCAGGCAAGAAGAACGGCGAGTCCAGGTCCGTCATGAAGGACGAGGACGAGGTTATTGTTAACATTAACGAGATAGAGGAAATAAAATCCTTCTATGAAAAGATGAAATTGCTTGAGAAGAAAGATATCTATCTTGACGAAGAGGAGTTTGACAAAAAGAAGAAAGAGAGAAAGGCGCTCTACACTATTACCGAGGGGGAGGAGGAGTTCCCCGTCTACTCGGCCATTGATATCTTGAAAAGCGTCCGCATAATGGCCAAGAAGGGGCTCACCATCCAGAGGTATAAAGGACTGGGAGAAATGAATCCCGCCCAGCTCTGGGACACCACAATGAACCCCGAGCACCGTACCCTGCTTCAGGTAAAGCTTGAGGATGCCGCGGCCGCAGACGAGATGTTTACGGTGCTGATGGGCGACCAGGTAGAGCCGAGACGCCAGTTCATACAGCAGTTTGCCCTGGAGGCGAAAAACATAGACATATGAGAAAAGAAGACGCCGCGGACAAGCACCTCAAGGCCGTATCTGAGGTCAGCAAGGCAATCACCTCCGACCTTTACCTTGAGGACATCCTGCGGCTGATAGTTACGGTTACCGCCGAGGTAATGAACTCGAAGATATGTTCCATCCTGCTCGTTGACGAGGAGAAAAGAGAGCTGGTCATAAGGGCAACGCAATCCGTAAGCGAAGCCTACAACAAAAAACCGAACATGAAACTCGGCGAGGGTATTGCCGGCCGGGTCGCTTCTGAAAAGAAACCGGTCATAGTTTTGGATGTTAAAGTGGAAAAAAATTATCTAAACCGGGATATCGCCGTTTCGGAAGGCTTAACCTCTCTCCTAAGCGTCCCGATGACTGTAAAGAGCCGTGTTATCGGTGTTCTTAATGTCTACACCAGCCGCCATCACGATTTCAGCCAAAAAGAGATAGACACAATGACCTCCGTGGCCAACCAGGCGGCTATAGCCATTGAGAATGCCCAGCTGCTCATAAGAACCAAGGTAATAGAAGAGGAATTAAAGGCCAGAAAACTTATTGAGAAAGCAAAGGCTATACTTATAAAGGAATACAGCCTGTCCGAAGACGACGCTTACAAACGGATCCAGAAACGAAGCATGGATTCGAGAAAGACTATGAGAGAGATCGCGGAAGCGATAATATTGGCGAAAAATATTTAAAAATCAAAAGTTTATAAGGTTTGTAAGGTTCATAAGGTTTATAAGGTCTATAATGTCTATTAGCCTCACAACCCGGGCCTTGTTTTCTAAGAAGAAACCAGCAAAAGCGCAACAAAGTTTGGTTTGAGGCATTTACCTTACAAACTTTAAGAACCTTATAAACTTTACAAACTTTTAAGGCACGCATTCTTACTTGTTTTTTTAGGAGGCCCTTATGGTCATCTTACTTAGAATCCTGTTTGTTGTCGCGAGCGTGGCGCTCGGCTCGCTCTTTGCGCAGAATTTCGAACAGCCCTTGCTCACAGGGCTTCTCTTCGGACTTGCGGGCAGTCTCGCGGTAATTCTGGTTGAATTCCTGCTGAAGAGAGTTTCCGTGAAAGATCTCATGGCTTTTCTCGCGGGATTAATCCTTGGCCTTATCCTGGCTGTGCTCCTTTCAATGGGTCTTTCCTATTTTGCCTTCTTCAAAGACAGCAGGTTCGCTTTTCTGCCGATTGCCATTAACCTGTTCTGCCTTTATTTCGGCATAGCGCTCGCGCTCAATAAAAAAGAAGAGATACTCGGATTTAAGCTGCCGCTCGGGCTCGGGAAGAGCGGCTTCGCCCCAAAAGTCCTGGATACAAGCGTTATCATTGACGGGCGCGTCGCGGAAGTGCTGGCCATCGGTTTTCTTGACGGCGAGATAATCGTTCCCCGCTTCGTGCTTCACGAGCTCCAGCTTATCGCGGATTCGCCTGACGCCACTAAGAGGAACCGCGGGAGAAGGGGCCTGGACATATTAAACCAGATGCAGAAAGTTTCCCCTAACGTTAAAGTCTATGACGATGATTTTCCCGAAGTAAACGGCGTTGACCAGAAACTCATAAAAATGGGAAAAAAGTACAACGCTAAAGTTGTGACAAATGATTTCAACCTTAACAAAGTCGCGGAAGTTGAGAAAGTAAAAGTCCTGAACCTTAACGACCTCTCCAACGCGGTAAAGCCGATAGTTCTTCCCGGAGAAATGATGAAAGTGAAAATACTCAAAGAAGGCAAGGAAGCCCAGCAGGGCGTCGCGTATCTGGATGACGGCACGATGATTGTCGTTGACGGCGCGAAGAATCACATTAACCAAACGCTCGATATCGTTATCACCTCGGTGATACAGACTTCGGCGGGCAGGATGATTTTCTCAAAGAAAAAGGAGGATTGATGATTATAGCCTCCGCCATTATCGTCGCGGCCGGCTCCTCAAAGAGGATGGGCGGCAAGACGAACAAGCCATACATTGAATTAAACGGCAAACCAATGCTTGCCTACTCGCTCGAAGTTTTCGCGCAGGTGCCCGATATAAAAGAAGTGCTGGTGGCAGTGCGGGCTGAAGATGAAGCGGCCTGCAAGGCGCTCATCCGTAAAGGAAAGTTCGGGAATGTCAGGCTGGTAATAGGCGGGAAAGAAAGGCAGGATTCCGTCGCCAACGCCCTGAAAAAAGTCAGAAAGGATTGCAGGGCCGTGCTTATTCACGATGCCGCGAGACCTTACCTGACGCCGGAACTTGTACAAAGGCTTGTGCTCTCAGCCGAGAAACACAGGGCGGTTCTTCCGGTAATCGCAGTAAAAGAAACGGTCAAACGTTCCATGAACGGCAAGTATGTGGATGAAACGCTGGATCGGCGCCAGCTCTTCCTTGCCCAGACGCCGCAGGTTTTTGATTACCGCCTGCTTATCAGGGCTTACGAGCGCGCGCACGACGAGGGCTACTACGGAACGGACGACGCGAGCCTGGTTGAGCGCCTCGGTATTCCCGTTATGATCTTCCCGGGGGAAGAGGGAAATATAAAGATTACGGTGAAAGAAGATATAACAAAATGATTACGCGGATTTCGAAAAGAGATTACGCAGATTAGGACGATTGCAATAGAAATCGTCTCATGGGCGTGATTAGGGGTTTTTGTGCGAAAGAACGAGCGGCCTAAGATTAAGATTCCCTATTCAAGAAAGCATCTTTGCACGGACATTGCAATCCTCGCGATTGTTCTGCTGATGGCCGCCGCTGCTTTTGTTGCCGCGGGGTCCATCCCGGACGCAGGACAAGTTCCTTCGCATTTTGATTTTTTCGGAAATCCGGACGCGTATATTTCCGGCAGCCAGCTCCTTCGCGTCTTGCTTGTCCCGGTCTTCATGGCGCTGCTTTTTCCGGCGTTATTTTCTGTGTTGAGGCTCTTCCCGCGCCGCTTTAACTATCCTGTAACCATAACCCATCTAAACGCCGCGAAACAATATCAAATATCCGTGGATATGATTTATGAACTAAAACTGTCCATTAGCATTCTTTTCGTCTGCATGGAAGGGGCGATGATTTATTCTATTTTTAGAAAAAACGGGTATTATATTTTTGCCATGCTTTTTCCCGCGCTCTTTTGGGTTTTTTGGATAATTGCGAAAGGATTCCGCGCATCGGTGAGAAACAGGTAGCCCGCGGGAACACGGAGAAATATGGAAAATAAATTCGTTTATTATTCCGTCATATTTGCTGTTTGCGCAGTCCTGGCGGGCTCCTCCTACAACGGATGTTTTCTGCTGCTGACCCGCGAGTTTCACCCGTGGTTTTTTCTTCTGCATGCGGTGCTTGTGCTCGCGTCCGGCGCCTCGCTTTTTTTGATTGCGAGGCATACTTTAATAAAAATATTCCTTAGCCTTCTGCTGTCGGCTTTTCTGGTTTTCGCGAATGTGCACATAATGCAGGTGCCCGTGGAGCAATACGAGAAACAAAGCGCGGACCTGAAGCCGGCCTTCGCGCAGTGCGCGTGGTCGGTTGACTTTTATTTCAGGGAGAAAGGGGCGCTGCCTGCCGATATCAATCAACTGGCCGCTTTTGATAAAAAGGTCCTGAGTTACCCGGACCCCTTCTCCGACGGGAAGCAGCCGCTCGGGTTTGTGAAGCTCGAGGAAAAAAAGTACCTGCTATACAGCATAGGTTCGGACGGCATAGACGATAAAGGGGTCCTGCGGACTGCTCCGGATTTTAATTACAACGGGTACAGATTTCCCTGGCAGGTTATGCTGTTCGGTGAGAGCATGAGGAACGCGGTGATGCCCTCTCCGAGAGACAGTTTCCGCGGGGATATTGTCGAG
Organism: Candidatus Firestoneibacteriota bacterium; assembly: GCA_903916325.1. GTDB lineage: Bacteria > Oederibacteriota > D2-FULL-39-29 > D2-FULL-39-29 > CAIOVX01 > CAIOVX01. The sequence goes on along the minus strand of CAIWWK010000181.1, from coordinate 6,333 downwards.
GAACGGGAGGTGACGCCGCTTCCGCCTAAGGCGCGCAAATGATAAAGATAGGCACTTCGGGCTTCACTTTTCCTGACTGGATAGGGACTGCCTATCCGGCCGGCATGAAAAAAACGGAGATGTTCTCATACTATGTAAATGATTTTAAGTTTGACACGGTAGAACTGAACTTCACTTATTACGCAATGCCCTCCCAAAAGACCTGCCAGGGACTGCTGGCAAAAGCCGGAAAGGATTTCAGCTTTGCGGTAAAGGCCAACAGAGGAATGACCCATGACCCGTTTGACCCCAGGCTTAAGAAGAAACCCTCAGTCAGAACGGCGGCGGAAACAGCGGCAAAATTCGCTGAAGGCCTGAAGCCGCTTAAAGATGCGGGGCAGCTGGGATGCATCCTGCTCCAGTTTCCGGTCTTTTTCACGCCCTCTCCGAAAAACGCCGATTTCATATTGCAGTGTAAATATATTATGAAAGGAATTCCGCTGGTTGTAGAGTTTCGCCACAGGGCCTGGGCGCAGGCGGAGACCTTTGATTTCCTTAGGAGTAACAACCTGGGTTATTGCGCTGTGGACGAGCCGAAACTTGACCGGTTGATGCCCTTCATCCCGGAAGTTACTTCTGATATAGGGTATCTGAGATTTCACGGCAGAAACACCAATTGGTTCTCCGCGCCGCTGGAAGTCAGGTATGATTATCTTTACAAAGAGGAAGAGCTGAGAAGTTTTATTCCGGAGATTAAAAAAATGGCCGCGAAGAGCAAAACGATATATGTCTATTTTAATAATTGCCATATGGGGGCAGCGGTTAGAAACTCCATGGAGTTAAAACAGTATATCGGAGAAGAGAAAAGTTTATAAGGTTATAAGGTTTATAAAGTTTGTAAAGTAAAATCTACAGCGTGCCAGTTATAGATAAAGGTGTTAGTTTGCCTCTTTGTATTGTTTTTGATATTACCTTATGAACCTTACAAACCTTATTAACTTTTTAAACTTTTATATTTAGATACCGGCATCGCTAAGTGGAGCTGGGCCGATACTTCCTCAAAGCCGAACTCGCGGTAAAGCTTAAAAGCGCCTTTGTTATGCGCCAGCACTTCTATCCGCATCAATTTCATCCCGGAATCCTTGATATATTGAAGAGCGTGACGCAGAAGTTCTTTTCCTATTCCTCTCCCCTGAAATTCAGGCAGAACCGCAAGGTGGGGTATCCTTCCGGTTGAAAAATCGCGGTCGAGGGAAACCGTGATAAAGCCCGCTATTTTACCGTCAAGGACTTTTACGAATACGCCTTCCGGGTTCGCTGCAAGATCCCGCTTTATATCCACGGCTTTACGGTCTATCCAGGGCTTCCCGATCAAGTTTCCGAAATGGTCCTCGATCGACTTGTCTATGGAGACTTTTTCGAAGGTTATCCTGATGATATCAATGAGAACCGCTATTTCTTCCGGTTTGGCTGTCCGAATCATATGGAGATAATACCAGAAACAGGCCGAAGCTTCAACCTGAACAGGAAAATACCTTTACTTTAAAGCTTTTCCCGTTTCCAGTTGAAATAACCCTTATTCTCTGCTAAATTAGAGTTGAAACGCAAGAGGCAGAAAAACGAAGGAATTTCAGGAGGGGTAATGGCCTACGGATACGCGAAAAGAATGAGCAGGCTCGGCACCGAAAACGCTTTTGTTGTGCTCGCCCAGGTGAAGAAACTTATGGCCCAGGGCAGGGACATTATAAGTTTCGGGCTCGGCGAACCGGATTTTGACACACCCGTAAACATAAAAGAAGCCGCAATAAAGGCTTTGAAGGAAGGCCAGACCAAGTACGGCCCGTCCGCCGGAATATTGCCGCTTCGGGAAGCCATAGCAATGGAAGCGGGAAAGGCCAGGGGGATAGAGATAGATCCGGATGAAATAGTTGTAACTCCGGGGGCGAAACCCATTATTTTTGACGCGGTGCTCGCGCTTGTCGATGAAGGAGATGAGGTAATATATCCTAACCCGGGCTACCCAATATATGAATCGGTCGCGAATTTTGTTGGAGCAAAAAGCGTTGCCCTGCCTCTCTGGGAGAGCAAGGGTTTCAGCTTTGACATCAACGACCTGAAGAAACTTGTGAACAATAGGACCAAGGTTATCTTCATCAATTCTCCGCAGAACCCGACCGGAGGAGTGATTTCTTTTGACGACCTGAAGGCCATTGCGGAACTTGCCATAAAGCACAACTGCTGGGTAATCTCGGACGAAGTTTACGGCAAAATTATTTACGGCGAAAAGTTTCACTCCATCGTTTCCATACCCGGCATGAAGGAAAGAACCATCGTGGTCGACGGTTTCTCCAAGACTTACGCAATGACAGGGTGGAGGCTCGGCTACGGAATAATGCCGAAGGAACTGGCTGCCTACATCGCCAAAATTGAGACCAACGCGGATTCCTGCACCAACACTTTCGTGCAGTTCGCGGGCGTTGAAGCGCTCGTCGGGCCGCAGGCCGCGTCCGGCAAGATGGTAGCGGAATTTGAAAAAAGAAGCAGGCTCATAGTCGACCTCTTAAACGATATTAAAGGCGTTTCCTGCATACGACCCAAAGGAGCGTTCTATGTTTTCCCGAACGTAACGAAGGCCTGCGCGAATCTCGGCTTCAAAGACGCGAGGGAACTGCAGGAATACCTGCTGGATAAGGCGGACGTAGCTGTGCTTGCCAGGACCTTCTTCGGCCCCAAGAACGAGGGAGAGACGGACGAGTACATCAGGCTTTCATACGTAACCTCGGAAGAAAAAATAAGGGAAGGGTTGGCAAGGATTAAGAAGGCGATAGAAAAGAAATAAAAGTTTATAACGTTCATAACGTTTGTAACGTAAACAGAAAAGGCAAAAGTTCATAAAGTTTTTAAGGTTCTTAAGGTTTATAAGGTAAAAATAGAGATTAGAATAAATAGAAAAACGAAACACAGCGGGGACAAAAATTTAATGCTGAAACCGAAGAAAGATACACAGATTCAGACCATTATGAGCAGGACAGTAGTTACGGCGCAGAAGGAAGCGTCGATAACGGATATTTGCAGGCTTATGGAAACAAGTCATGTCGGCTCCGTCGTAATTGTAAAAGACCGCTATCCAATCGGCATGCTGACGGAGCGGGATGTGGTAAATTCAATTGCCAAATCCGGGCATGCAGCTCTGAATTCCCAGGCGCAGCACATGATGAGGTCGCCGGTTTTTACAATGCAGCCACGCCAGAGCATAAAAAAAGCGGTAGAGTTCATGATTTCCAAAAGGATACGCCGCCTGCCGATTGTCGAAAATCACAGGCTTGCCGGCATAATAACTTACGGCGATATTCTCCGGGCGGTCCAGAAAGAAGTCGCTGACATGGAGCTGCAGACGGAACAGCTGAAGAAGGAAGTGCAGAAGGACGGGTTGACTAAGTTTTACACCCAGAAGTATTTTAAGATACTGCTGGAGAAGGAAGTTGAGCGCGCTAAAAGGTTCGGCGGATTCCTTTCTCTGATCATGATAGATATAGACCATTTCAAGAAGATCAATGACACCTTCGGGCACGACGCGGGAGACTACATCCTGCACAAGGTGTCCCTCCTCATTAATCACAATACCCGCAAGATTAATATAATCGGACGCTACGGCGGAGATGAATTCGCGGTGATAGCTCCCATCAGCGACATCCGCGGAGCCCAGCGGCTTGGCGAGAGACTGCGGCAGTTCGTCAACCAGACCAAATTTATGTATAACGGCAAACAGATAAAGACTACTTTAAGCGTTGGAGTTGCCGCCTGGGACAAGTCCATAGCAACGGGTCGCGACCTGATAATAAAGACTGACAAAGCGCTCTACAAGGCGAAACATGGCGGGCGCGACCGCGTCAGCGTTATATAACGATTACACAGATTTAGAAAGGCGATGACACCGATAAGGCATGAGGGTTTTTCGGTAAAAACAAAAAGGTTTATCGGTGAAATCGCTTTGCCATCGGTGTAATCGCTTTTCAAAGGGGACAAAATGAAAAAAGCTGCTGTCCTGCTGGCCCTCCTCCTGACCCCGCTGTTCATTGCCGCGCAAGCGCCTTTGAAGCTTTACCGCGTGAACATTTTTAATTTCTACGAAGAATTCCAAAACATCAAAGAAGTCGCGATTTCCAATGACCGGATATATTTTTTCAGCGCGCTCACTAATCAACTCTCCTGCTACGGGACTGTTGACAAAAAGAGAATCTGGCAGGCGGAAATAAAAGGCCTCAAGATGTTCCGCAAATATTATGGTCTCAGCTGCGACAAGCTCGGCCGCTGCATAATTGTTGCCCAGCAGGAAAAGGGCGTAAAAGTGCTGGAGTTCTCAAACCTGGGGCATTTTGCGGGAGAGCATGTTTTTCCGGATATTGACGGCAAGACCGGAAAATTTCTTCTGCTTAACGGGAAAATATTATATGCGGGAAAAGAAGTCGGGGAGCTGAAGACGAAACTTGTTTTCACGGTTGAGGAGCGGAAAAAGATCGCTGACGCGGTGATAGCGGCCGGCAAGCCGGTGCGGAAGAACGCGCTGGAATGGCAGGTGCCGGTGACGCTCGAAGTGGAAGGCGCGAAAATAGGCGCTTTTAATCTCGCGCTTAAATACAAAGAGCCGGTAATCGTTGTGTCAGCAGACGGGATCCGGGCTGACAACGCCGGCAGAATCTATATTCACACGGTATTTGCCAAAGAACTGAAACCCGGGGCGGAGGAAAGTGCCAAGAAAACCGGCGAGTTTAGAAATGAACTGCATGTAACTGATATTTCCGGCAGCATTGTTTTGGAAACAGATCCGGTAGATGCTATCATATCCATGATAACGGTCGACGATGACGGCAAGGTTTGCGAAGTCTACAAAATGTTTGATGCGGAAAAGAAGAAGAGCGTCTATCGCGTTTACTACTGGTATATCGGGAAGGCGCTGCAATGAAGAAGGTAGAAGCATCTCCGAGGTCCTGGGATTTCAAGAAAGAACTCATAAGAAAATCAATCCATCTATCCGCGGTCAGTTTTCTCATACTCTACGTGCTGGTCGCGAACACAGTCAATCATAAAGTGGGCCTGCTGGCCCTTTCTTTTATGCTGATTATACTTTTCGAACTGGAATTCGTGCGTGTGGAGCTTGGCACAAAAGTCATATTTCTTCGCAAGCTCTGGGAATACAGGCGCGATAAAGAGAAGGAGCATCTAGGCGGGGAGATATATTTCCTGATAGGGTCCATAATTGTTCTCGCAGTTTTTGACCTGCGTATCGCGGCGGCCGCGATACTTATGACCACTTTCGGCGACATGGCCTCGGCCATAATCGGCACCCGTTTCGGCCGGATATGGGTTATGAAAGACCGCGCGCTTGAAGGCATACTCGCGGAATTCTTTGTGGATCTTTTTGTGGGGTTTTTGGTGCTCCGCACGCCGACGATTGTACACGGTAAGTTTGAAATGTGGTGGGTTCACCACCTGACGCCGCTCGGCGACCCGCTGTGGATCCCCATAATAGTCATGGCTGTAACCGCTACCGTTGTTGAAACGGTTATCCGCAAGCTCGACGATAATCTGCTCGTGCCGGTTTTTGCGGGGTTCAACGGGGAAATAGTACTTTTGCTTATGATGTATATGAATAAGATCTAAAATGACATATATATCGCATAAGGGGCGTTTATGAACCAACAGCGTATCGGACTTGGCTACGACATCCACCCTTTTGAAAAGGGAAGGCTGCTTACGCTTGGAGGCGTAAAGATTCCTTTCCGCATGGGACTGGAAGGCCATTCAGACGGGGACTGCCTGTGCCATTCCATAATTGACGCGCTGCTCGGCGCGGCGGCAGCGGGCGACATCGGCAAACTGTTCGGTGTGGACCGGCCGGAATACAGGAATGCGGTCAGCCTACACCTGCTGACAAAAGCCTGGAACACGCTGAAGAAAAAATACAGAATAGCAAATATAGACACGGTTATTATCTGCCAGGAGCCGAAACTCGGCGGCTATGTGCAGATGATGAAGAAAAATATCGCGTCAGCGCTTGGAATTAAAGAGAGCGCCGTGAGCGTTAAATCAACCACCGCGAAGAAATTAGGAGAAATAGGAAAAGTGAAGGCGATAGCTTCGCGCGCGATAGTGCTGCTTATAAAAAAATAACCCATTTGCCAAAGGAGACGCTATGCCGGCCGTAAAGATTTGTGTCGTGGGGGGAGGGTCGCCTTATATGACCTCCATGTTCGCTTCGCTGGCGCGGTTCGCGAAGAACGGAGCGCTTAAGAACAGTGAAATAATAATATACGACATAAACGGGGAAAACGCCCTCCTGATGGCGGAATGGGG
>CAIWWK010000180.1 GCA_903916325.1 Candidatus Firestoneibacteriota bacterium | reverse complement strand
TAACGTTCATAACGTTCTTAACGTTTATAACGAAAACCATGAGATACAAATGAAAGGGCCCGGTCGAGTTGACAGGGCCCTGATTAATATTTTTTAAAGAAATACTTAGGCAGCCGAAACAGCAGGAACTATGTTTACTTTCCTGCCTATGAACTTTACCGTGCCTGTCGCTTTCGCGAAAAGCGTGAAGTCTTTGCCGCAGCCGACATTCAGTCCGGCCTTAAATGCAGTGCCTCTCTGCCTGATGATGATGCTTCCCGCGTGGATTACTTCCCCGCCATAGGCCTTAACGCCAAGCCTTTTGCCGGCGGAATCCCTTCCGTTCCTTCCCGTTCCTTTGCCGCCGCTTCCTTTTGAACTTGCCATTTGAAATCTCCTCTGTCTCGCCTACAGCGAAATCTTTTCTATTTTTAATTTTGTATGAGACTGCCTGTGCCCGTATCTCTTCCTCTGGCCTTCCCACTTCAAGTACCGAAGTCCCCTGATCTTTTCGCCTTTTTCGTCTCCAAGGACCTGAGCGGTTACGCTGCAACCTGCAACTGTCGGCTGTCCGATCTTGACAGTGTCGCCGTCAACGGCCATTAACACGTCAAGCGTGACTTCTTTTTTTCCTTCTTCAAGCAGTTCAACGAGGATTACATCTCCCTCGGAAACCCTGTACTGCTTGCTCCCGGTCTCAATAATTGCGTACTTCACTGTGTTTCCTCCCTATCGTAAGAATTGAACGACGAGTATAGCAAATAAGGCCATTTTTGTCAAATATATGTTAAAAAACACCTATTTTACGAGCACAGGGGATAGATAGGATATGTTTGGGAATATCTATATGTAGTAGTATAAAAGTTTGTAAGGTTTGTAAGGTTTATAAGGTTTGTAAAGTAAAGGCAATAAATCAAAACGAAAATATCACTGTCGAAGGAGACCTATTATTATCAGAAAACCTAGCTTTGTATTGTTTTTGCCTTTATTTTATAAACTTTATTCTGCTATGCCAGACGTAGTCTGGCATGAACAATATCTTTCCTTACAGAACAAGACGCACGAAGTGCGGCTTACAAACCTTACAAACTTTATAAACCTTATAAACTTTTATAAATATATCATTTTCTTCGTCATTCCCCCGTCCACTACCAGGTTTTGTCCTGTTATGAAACCGCTCTTTTCTTCATCGGCAAAGAAAGCGCAGGCCTCGGCGATATCTTCTCCTCTTCCGACCCGTTTCACGAAATGCTGCTCGCGGTCGCGTTTCGTCTCTTTATAGCCTGATACATTTATCCAGCCCGGGCTTATGGCGTTAACACGGATTCTTTTCGGGGCGAGGCTTGCGGCAAGCGCGTGAGTAAGCCCCAGGATTCCGGCTTTGCTGGCCGCGTAGGGCTCCGAGCCGGGCTCAGACATAAGCGCCCTGGTGGAGCTTATGTTGATGACTGCGCCGCCTTCTTTCATTTTAGGAAGCGCGTGCTTAACAAGCATATATTGAGCGGTGAGATTAACGGCTATTACCCGGTCCCACGCCTTCATCGGCCGCTTTTCCATCGAACGCCAGTCGCCAAACCCGGCGTTATTCACGATGATGTCTATTTTTCCGAAGCGCGCCGCCGCAAACGAAATAAGTTTCTTTACCTGTGTTTCCTTTGAGATGTCGCACTTAAAAAAAAGCGCCTCTTTGTGCCGGGAAAGATCAGACGCGGCTTTTACTCCCGCCTTGACATTAATATCAGCGATAAGCACCGAAACGCCTGAGCGGGTGAATTTTTCCGCAATGAATCTGCCGATGCCGCCTGCCCCGCCGGTTATGAGAGCCGTTTTACCGTTTAACATTCAGCACCTGCTCCAGATAGCGCTCGTAGAGCCTGCCCGCGGAAGGATTTGAGGAGTTCGGGCTCATAAAATGCGAAAATTCAAAAGTTATGATATTGGAAACATACGGAGATACGATATTGAGTTTCCTTACAAGGTCTCTGATGTCGATAGGAAAAAATACTCCCTTAACCGGTATCTCGCTGGAGAAGGTTTCGACATTAGCCCAGAGTTCAAATTTATGTTTTTTGCTCTGCTCCTTGAAGCCCCTAAGGTAATCCCCTATTTCATCCATTCCCGCCGGCGCTACCTGGACGGCAAGTATGTCAAAGGTTCCGGAAATACTTTTAAGCAGTTCGTCCCACTCCGCCTTGTACTCCTTCGGAGGCAGAAATTTTTCCACCAGCCGCCTGCCCCAGATGAAAGGGGAGATTAATATTGGCTTGTTAGGGGATACTTTCCTGAGCTTTGCTGAGAGCGGCTGATATATCTTTTCAATGTCAAACTCGCGCTTGCCTACTTCATTCGACATGTACCAGCCGTGGAAACTTTCGTGCCTGCCGTAACGCTCAACGACTTCGTCAACAAACGGCAGAACAAGTTCCAGCTCCTTCGCATGGGCGTTCCCGCTCCAGTGTTTTCCTGAATCATAGGTCCCAAAATAGAGTTTCATCGCGTATCTGTCGGCGAGCGACAGGAAAAGCTCCGCAAGATCAAAATCTGCGTGAAGTTTTAGCGCTTTGCTCGGAAAGATTACTTTATCTTTGTAGCCTGCCCGGATTATTACAACCGTGTCTATTCCGGCGGCTTTCATCGCCTTAAAATCCGCCTCCCATTCCTTTTCCCCCCAGTTCTGCGAAGGAATGTCGTGGGTTATTTCGTCAATGCAAGTGGCCTTAATTGGAAGCATCAAACTCTCCTCTTGAGACTGATTACGCATTGAAACTGATTGCGCAGATTATAAAAGAGATTACACGGATTATACCATGTTCAGTTCAAATCACTGAAAATTATCTGGTTTCTCTTCTTTTGACGCCGGCGCGGCAGGCAGCGGCGGCTTCTCCGATTCCCCTGCTTTTTTCAGCCGGAACTCGGCAGAGAGCGAAGAGAGCAGGGCGGGCGGAGTATTGTCTATATCTCCTTCCGACTTGTCCGGAACCGCGCCTTTTTTTATCCTTCCGGAACTGATGTTAGACTGCGGGCGAAGCGGCGGCGCGTAGTACCTGGCATTTTCAACTTTGTAGACATACTCCCCGTCAGGAACAACACTCCCAAAACTATTCCGGCAGTCCCAGGTGAACGTGTAGGTAGAACCGGAACTCCCTCCGCTGTAGGTAGCTCCCGTATAAGCGTCTGGCTGGTTGTCGGATATTTTGCCCGCGGCCTTTTCCCATTTCAGAAGATGTACGGGAAAGGGATTTATTGTGCCGCCGACACTCCGGTATAACGTCTTTATATACCTTCCGCTGCTGTCTTCTATCCAGACCGCCGTCCTTGCGTTCCTTCCCACTGCGCTTCTCGTGTAGGTTATTTTGACTTCAGGTGTCCCCGCTGAAGCCGAGGGAGTTTCGGCGGGCGGGACAAAACCTTCAAGTTTCCTCATTGCGAGCAGGGCCGCATCGTCTCCCTTGTTTATCTCTTCAATATAGGCGCCCATTTCCGAAGCGGTAATCTTCTTATCTGCGAGCGCCTTGTAAACTTCCCTGCGGGCCTTCTGCTGCATATCGGATACCTGCGCAAAGACAACCGCGGGCAAAACAGCCAGAATGAAAGCACAGGCGGTGGCGAATATTTTTGCTCTACGGAATAAGGTCATTTCTCCCCTGACAGGGCCCCGGCCCTGTACTGCCCGGGATACAGCCCTGTTTCTTTTTTAAACGCGCGGCTGAAGGAACTGAGCTCTCCGTACCCGCAGCTTTCCGCGACATCATATATTTTCACGGCATCATCGGCAAGCAGGTGCCTGGCCTTCTCCATTTTCTGTACCAGAAAATACCGCCTGAAACTCTTTCCGGTGACCGCCAAGAACATCCTGCTGAAATGACAGGGGCTCACCCCGGCCAGGGCGGCCGCTGCGGAGAGCGTATGCTGCGAGGGCTGCTGTTCCGCGAGCGTTTCAAGCACCCGGTCTATAATTGTGCGTTTTCTTCTCTGCCGGAGCCTCGCCGCGCTCTCATCAAGTTTCTTTATTGAAGGCTGAACCTTCTTAATGCCTCGAAGCTCTTTTTTCTCGGCTTCCCGCACAGCGTCAACCACATAACCGGCGAACAGACGCATAAGCTTTAATGCCAGGGCAATTTCTTCAGCTCCGGCGCGCTTCATTTTATCAAATTCGGCCGATGCTTTACCCGCATCTATTCCCTTAGAATTGAGAACCTCCATGTATTTCACTTTCTCTTTCGCGGAATAGCGCTTAAAAAACGCCTGGCCTGCCACAAGGCAGCCCAGGTACCTCTTTCCCTGAAAAACGGGATAAACTATCTCGTTAACTCCGGCATAGCAGGTGTTGACCTGCGGCGCCATATCCCTGACAGCCCTGAGGTTTGAAACTCCGTCGCTTTTCGAACAATCAGCCTTAGAATTCTTTCCTGTCTTTACGGCAAGGCAGTAACTGCAAGTGTGCGTGTTCTCCCCGTCCGGAAGATGCAGATCGGGGCTGAGCTTTAGCGTAGTCTTAAAATCATAAAAAAGAAGCGTCAACCCTGTCAGCCTTTCCATTATAGGGGCAAAGTCCTTTATTGTAAAACCGGTTTTTTCTATTAGCGATTCCAGCGCCATGCCCTATTATACACAACGTGCTTCTTTATGTAAATTGACAAGTAATGTCAATCGATACGCAAGACCTGCAATTGTTTCAGCTTTAACTAATTGCTAAAATAATATTGATTACACCGATGAAAAGATATGATGACACCGATAAAGCTTCATCGCCTATCGGTGTCATCAAAAACAAATCGGTGTCATCGTTTTTAAAGGAGGAATTATATGAAAGGCCTGAAAGTAAAAAGGATCTGGGTCAAAACGCGCGAATCCAAGGCGATCACTGCCCTAATTGAAGGCAAGAGCGGGAATATATATGTAGGGCTGACTGCCTATCTCAACTGCCTAATATCGATTAATCCAAGGACCGATAAGGTCACTGATCTCGGCCGTGTATTCCCGGAAACTAAGAACAGGGTGCACATGCTTGATAAAATCCATAACTCCCTGGTAAAGGACAACGACGGAATAATCTATTTCGGCCGCGGAATAGGCTTAAGCTGGAACGGAGCCGGCGGCGGCGTGACCGGGGCAGAAGCGATTCAAAAAAAGAACTTTGACATGGGCGCCTACGAGGGCGGGCGGATGTATTCTTACAATGAAAAAACAAAGAAAGTTAAGGACCTCGGCTTGATGATGGCGAAGAACGGCGTGCACACGCTCGCTATCCATGAAGAGAGCAAAATGCTCTACGCCTACGGCATTCCTGACAACCATTTTTATTCCTTCAACATCAAAACAGGCGAGGCCAGGGACTTCGGCAAGATCTCCCACTACTGCTCGCATAACTTCGGCGTGGCAAAAAACGGCAATGTGTACGGCGGCTGGATGAGCATCAACAAGTCAGTCCACCTGTTTAAATATGACGCTAAGAAAGAAGAACTCTTCCGCCAGCACCAGTTGCTGCAGTACCATATAGGCCAAGACATCGCCGGCAATGTCGGGCTGGACAGCTGGTTCACGGACGACAACGGGGAACTTTACGCGGGAACTGTTGACGGGC
>CAIWWK010000179.1 GCA_903916325.1 Candidatus Firestoneibacteriota bacterium | reverse complement strand
GGGCGGAGAGACCATGAAAAAAACAATAATAGCGGGTTTGGCAGCTTTTTCTTTCGCGCTGGTTATTCATGCTGCTCCGCCGGCTCCGGGAGTTTCAGCTGCGAGGATGCCGAAAGATGGCGTTCATATGAGTCCTGAGACTGCAAGGCTGATTTCTCAAGGTGCGCCTTCCTACGCGATAGCAAAAAGCATATCTGCTACCGGCGGAAAGACCATAGCTGCTATATTTGTCAATTTCACGGACGCAACTCTAACTGCCCCGCAGATTGACGCCTATACAACATCCAGCACTTCAGCAACATCAGGATTTCTGCTTAGGATGTCAAATTATTACAAAGAATGTTCATATAACACGCTTAATCTCACTATTGTCACTATGACAGGTACTGGCGGACTCGGTTACACCTTATCCCATAATATGCTTTATTATTCCTCTAACAATTACGCGAATGTTACTAACGGAAGTTTATTCAACGATGCTTGCAACGCTTACACGACAGCGACTGGATTAACAATAACAAAAGATTCTCCATATAATAGTATTCTCGTAATTCATGCCGGTATAGGAGCAGAATCGGTTACAAACCCTACTAACCAGATATGGTCAATGTTTGTTGATTTCAATCCTGCAACGATACTTGGCGGATTCACAGAGGGAGAGACGGTTCCTGCGGGTGAAACAGGCAGTCTTGTTCCTTTTGGTGTGTTATGCCACGAATTCGGACATCAACTTGGTCTTGTTGATCTTTACAATACTTCAGGAGTTTCGTCTCCTTCAAATCTTGGCTACTGGGACATAATGGACTATGGCTGTTGGGCTGGTTCACCTATCACAAGTCCAGTTCACGCTGGAAGCAATCCGACTCACACCTCCGCATGGTCCAAGCAACTTCTTGGCTGGGTTATACCTACACAGGTTACATCTAGTATTCCACTAACTCTGCGTAATTATGAGAACTATCCGGACACATACAGGATACCGATTTTAGGCAGTTCTACTGAGTATTTTCTTCTGGAATTCAGAAAGTTGGTCGGTGAAGACATCTGCCTCCCTAATTCTGGGACGGTTATTTATCACATAGATGATTCAATCGGAACGCTTTCCCTGAACAACGTGAACAGTGTTTCGCCTCATTTACGGGTGGCCGTTATCGAAGCCGACAACAATTCAGACATCTCGTCTAATCACGGCGACACTGGAGATCCGTGGGGCGACGGCGCTCTTTTTACCACACCCAGGAGCGACGGCTACGCCGGACAAAGTTATATGACTATATCAAATTTCACTGGCTCGTCAACAAACACGGTTACAGCAAACCTTTCGGCAATTCCGGCCACACAGGCGCTAAGCATAAGTAATTTCTTTAATTTCCCTAACCCTGTGAAGGGAGCAGCTGCAACAACAATCAGGCTGACACTCTCAAGGCCGTTCACCACAGCAGAACTCAGGATTTTTACGATAGCCGGAGAACAGCTGCTCGATAAAACAATAGATTTTTCAAATTTCCAGGCCACGCTTTCAGACACCAACAAGAGCTGGATTTTTGACTATGCGTGGGACCTCAAAAACGCGGCCGGCAATCCGGTCGCAAGCGGCCTCTATCTTTGTGTTATAACAACAAAAATATCAGGTTCCACACAGTCAAAAACAAGCAAGTTGGTGGTTGTCAGATGAAATACAACCTGGTCCGGGGAACAAAGGATATACTCCCCGGCGAGTCTGCAAAATGGCAGTATGTAATCAATAAGACAACTTCCGTCTTTTCCCGTTTCGGCTATTCTGAAATTAAAACCCCCGTATTTGAAATGACCGAACTTTTCACGAGAGGCATCGGAGAGAGCACGGATATTGTCACAAAGGAGATGTATACTTTCCTCGACAAAAAGGGGAGGAGTATCACTCTCCGACCGGAAGGCACCGCGGGCGTCGCAAGAGCTTACATAGAGGACAATCTGAATATCGCCCCGGTTCCCGTTAAACTCTTTTACATAGGCCCCATGTTTCGCTACGAGAGGCCGCAGGCAGGCAGGTATCGCGAGCACTGGCAGCTGGGCGTTGAAGTTTTTGGTTCTAACTCGCCCATGCTAGACGTCGAGGTTATCAGCACTGGCCTGCTTCTTTTCAAAGAACTGGGTGTTACAGGGCTCAAGACTAATGTTAACTCTATCGGCTGCATGAATGATAACTGCAGGCCGGGATATATCAAGGCTCTCCGGGACTTTCTCCGCTCCAGGTCAGGAAAACTCTGCGACACCTGCAAGGTAAGACTTGAAAAGAATCCTCTCAGGATACTTGACTGCAAGGTTGAATCCTGCAGGAACGTTTTCAAGGAAGAAGGCGTCCCGAGCATACTTAATTTCTTGTGCGCCGATTGCAGCGGGCACTTCGAGCGTGTTAAAGAGTATCTCGCTCTGATAAAAGCCGAATATGTTGTGAATGACCGGCTGGTGAGAGGGCTGGATTACTATACCGGGACGGTATTTGAAATAATGTGCGACAGGCTGGGCGCGCAGAGCACGGTGATGGGCGGCGGAAGGTATAATAAACTGATAGAAGAGCTTGGCGGGCAGCCGACTCCGGCAATAGGGTTTTCAGTCGGACTGGAAAGGCTTCTGCTCACGCTGGAAGCGCTTTCCATTCAACTGCCGGTAGATTCCTCGCCTGACATTTACCTGGTAACGCTCGGGCAGGAAGCTCTTAAAAAAGCGTTTCTCCTGGCCGAAGAACTGCGCTCATCCGGGTTAAGAGTTGTTATGGCCTGCGAAGACAAGAGCATGAAAGCCCAGATGAAGCTTGCCGACACACTCAAAGCGAAGAAAGCTGTCATAATCGGCGATAACGAACTTAAAGAAGCAGTGGCCGTTGTGAAGGATATGGCTACCGGAGACCAGAAAAAAGTTGCATTTAAAGAATTGATACCTCAGTTAAACCAAGCACTAAGCACTAAATCCTAAATACTAAACGAAACAATAAGAATCAAAGTTGTGTTTTTGTTCGCTATTATTATTGATTATTGAAGTTTGCTGTTTGTTTAGTGCTTAGAATTTAGAATTTTAATTTTGTTTTTGCCCTTGGAGGCCACATGATTCGTACTCATTATTGCGGGGAGCCTGATATAGCGCTCCTGGACAAAGAAGTAACGCTTACCGGCTGGGTGGATTCCAGACGGGATCACGGCGGGCTGATATTTATTGACCTTCGCGACAGGACCGGCAAAGTTCAGGTCGTTGTTGACCCAAAGGCAGCGCCGGAAGCGCATAAGCTATCCCAGGATATACGCTCGGAATTCGTGCTTAAGGTTAAAGGAAATGTAAGAAGGCGTCCCGAAGGCACAATAAACAAGAACATCAAGACCGGCGAGATTGAGGTTTCGACTACAGAGCTAACGGTCCTTAACCCTTCCAAGGCCCTTCCATTTCAGATAGACGATACAAATGTTGCCGAAGAAGTAAGGCTTAAATACCGTTATTTGGACATTCGGCGGCCCAAGATGCTTTCCAATATAATAAACAGGCATAAGGTTACATTTATCAGCAGGGATTACCTGGACAAGCTGGGATTCCTGGAAATAGAGACGCCTTTGCTTATAAAGAGCACTCCGGAAGGCGCAAGGGATTTCCTGGTGCCAAGCAGGCTGTCTGCCGGCGAGTTTTACGCGCTTCCGCAGTCACCGCAGATGCTGAAACAGATAATGATGGTCTCAGGGATTGACAAGTACTTTCAGATCGCGAAGTGCTTCAGGGACGAGGATCTTCGCGCCGACAGGCAGCCTGAGTTCACTCAGATAGACATCGAAATGTCTTATATAACCGAAGAAGACATCTATGTCCTCGTCGAGGGCATGCTAAAACGGGTCTTTAAGGAAACCCTCGGATTGGATATTCCGGCGCCCTTCCCAAAGATGACTTATGACGAGGCAATG
>CAIWWK010000178.1 GCA_903916325.1 Candidatus Firestoneibacteriota bacterium | reverse complement strand
TTATTGAGGGTTTTCAAACGGGTCTTGAATGAGACCATCCTCAAGTGTTTTTTCTTTGTTTTTCTTGCTTCTTTTGTCGCTGATTTTGTTACCGGCAAAATACACCTCCTGAGATTTTAAAAATAGCAGATGTAGTATAGCAAAAGAGCCGGTCAAAGTCAAGAAAGCAGCCTTTAATACCGCGGTAATGGCGCTTTTCAGGCTGTTAAAGGGAAAATGGACCAAAAAACGAGACACATAACCCGTTCGGTCGGGGTTTTAAGCTCACTTACGGCGCTAAGCCGCGTGCTGGGTTATATCAGAGACGCTATTAATGCAGCTCTTTTCGGAGCCGGCATGATCTCTGACGCCTTCTTTGTAGCGTATCGGATACCGAATATGCTAAGGGACCTGCTTGCTGAAGGGGCTTTAAGTTCGGCTTTTATCCCTTCTTTCGTGGAATACTTCGAGAAAAAAGGGAAGGAGGAGGCGTTCCGCCTCGCTTCAATTGTCCTGACGCTCCTCACCGTGATCTTCTCGGCGGTCGTGCTGCTCGGCTGGGTTTTCGCGGGCCCAATAGTTTCTTTTATGGCTCCCGGTTTCGCGCCCGGCGCCCAGGCGCTAACCGTGAAGCTCACCAGGATACTCTTCCCGTTCATTGCCTTCATGGGGCTTGCCGCGGTTTTTATGGGCATGCTGAACTCCATGAAGAAGTTCACAATGTCGGCGCTCGCGCCGGCTGTCGGAAACCTGGTCATGATTGGAACCGGCGGGTTTATAATGGCCCTCGGCAGGCAGGGCGGCAACTATGACAGGTGGATAGTGCTCTGGTCGGCCGGCGCGGTCATTTCCGGACTGGTCCAGCTTTCGGTGCAGGTGCCGGAAGCGCTTAAACAGGGGTTCCGTTTCAAACCGTCCTTAAAGTGGAAGGAGCCGGGAATAATCCAGATGGCGAAACTCATGGCTCCGGCGGTGCTCTCCAATTCCGTCGGTCAGGTGCAGGTGCTTGCCAATACAATAATGGCCTCCATACTTGGGGCCGCGGCGGTGACTTATCTTTATTACGGCTACCGGCTGATGCAGCTGCCAATGGGCATTTTTGGCGTCTCTATTGCCACGGCAATCTTTCCGCTTATCGCGTCCCACGCGGCGAAGAATGAATCCGCTGAATTAAAAAATACTGTTTCTATGGGTATAAGGCTGAACATGCTTATCGCCCTGCCGGCGACTGCCGGGCTCATTGTCCTTTCCTATCCCATAAACGCGCTTCTTTTCCGGCACGGTATGTTCGGAACCCATGACACACTGATGGCCGCCCGCGCCGCCTCCTGGTACACGGCCGGACTGCTTTTCGCGTCGCTGATAAAACTGCTTACACCGACTTTTTTTGCGCTTAAGGATTCGAGAACGCCCGTTATCATCAGCATCACTTCAATAATAATAAATGTACTGCTCTCGATGATTCTTATGGGGCCGTACGGTTTTATCGGCCTGGCTGCGGCGAACACGGTAGCCTCTGTTTGCAATTTTGGCCTGCTTTTCATTATGCTCCGGAGAAAGCTCGGGCCCCTTGAAGAAAAGCAGATATTTTCTTCTTTTGCAAGGATCGGCGCGGCCTCCCTTCTTATGGGGCTGGCCTGCTACTGGCTCTCAGCGCTCTTCGGCGAGCCGCACAAATTATGGCTTAGACTGCTGCAGGTTCTGGTCTGCGTGCCGGCTGGGATAGGCGTATTCTCGGTTTCAGCTCACCTCCTGGGTGTTAAGGAAATAAGCACATTTATGGATATATTGAAAAGGCGCATGCCAAAAAAAGACGCGCCCGCCGTTCAATAGTAAAGATACGAGCTCCTCAGGAACTATGAAAAAATATGCCTCTTCAATCAGGAACATTTTTCTTATCCCCGCCGGTTTAGCCTTGCTCTATTTCGCGGGAACAGGCTTTGTCTCGTATCTGGCGGACAGGCCCGGTTCCGCGGGTATAGGGGCTTTTTCTCCCAATCCGGATTGCCTGTCCGATGAAACGGAGGCGGCAATCCTCATTGACGCGGCCTCTCGCG
>CAIWWK010000177.1 GCA_903916325.1 Candidatus Firestoneibacteriota bacterium | reverse complement strand
CTTCCCTGCTTGACGCGGCAAGGGCAAAAGGTTCCGCTGAACTTAAGTACTGGCAGGATGTATATAAACCGACTCCCCTAATCGCTCCCATAGACGGCGAAGTTATTGTGCGCGCGGTTGAACCGGGGCAATCGGTCACGGTTGCGACAGCGGTGCTTGTGCTCTCAGACCAGCTGATAGTAGTGGCAACAGTTGATGAGACGGATATCGGCAAAGTGCTCGTGGGACAGAACTCGCTCGCCGGCCTTGACGCGTATCCCGATGTCTCGGCGAGGGGAAAGGTTGACCACATTTCCTACGAATCAAAGACGGTAAATAATGTCACCACCTATGAAGTCGATATTATTCCCGAGAAAGTGCCTTCGGTCTTCAGGTCAGGAATGACTGCCAATGTGACAATATTTGACAAGCAGAAAGCGAATGTCCTTGTGCTTCCGCTTGAAGCGGTAACCGTGGACAACACCGGCAGTTATGTGAGCGTTGATACGGGAGTCCCCGGCAAGCCGGAGAAAAGAAAGATAGAGACGGGCCTGAACGATCTCTCTAATATAGAAATAGTAAGCGGGATAACCGAGGCGGAAAAAGTTATTGTTACCTCGAAAAAATTCGCGCTTAACACTCAGTCTGCCGGCACAAATCCCTTCTTCAACGCGCCGAGGGCGAGAACAACCACAGGCGGGCAGGCCGCGCAGGGCGGGCAGAGCGGCGCAGGACAGCAGGGGGCGGGCCAGAGTCAACCGGCAAGCCAGCCGGCGGCTTCAGGAACTTCAGGCGCGGGGGCGGCGCAGGGGCAGTCAAGGTGATAGAACTCAAAAACATAAGTAAGACCTACCGCATGGGAAGCATAGACGTGCAGGCCTTAAAGAGCGTATCTCTCAAGATAGAACAAGGAGAGTTTGTGTCCATAATGGGGCCGTCCGGCTCCGGCAAATCCACCCTGCTTCACATACTGGGTTTCCTTGACAGGCCGGACAGCGGAACCTATTTGCTGCTCGGCGAGGATGTTTCTAAACTCAAGGACGACAGCCTCGCGGTTCTGCGCAACAATGTGGCGGGGTTTGTCTTCCAGCAGTTCTACCTGCTCCCGCGGTTAAGCGCGGCGGATAATGTTTCGCTCCCGCTGATTTACGCGGGCAGCAAGGATCTTAAAGCCCGTTCCGAGCAAAAACTTGAAAGCGTGGGGCTGAAGGACCGGGTCAAGCATAACCCTTCGGAGCTTTCCGGCGGGCAGCAGCAGAGGGTGGCAATCGCCCGGGCTCTTGTAAATGAGCCTCTAATAATATTCGCTGATGAGCCGACCGGCAATCTTGATCTAAAAAGCAAAGACGAGATAATGGGTATTTTGAAAAAGCTCAATGACGATGGCAAGACTGTCATTATGGTCACGCACGAGCCGGAAATAGCGGCTCAGACAAAAAGGATTATCAGGGTCTCCGACGGTAATATAGTAAGCGACGAGAGGAAAGATCAGCCGGCGGGGCAGCCTGTCGTTGAAAAAACGGTCAAATCGCTCTTCCAAAAGAAGAAATCAAATATAATTTCCGAACTCCTTCACGATCATATTCCTCAGGCGTTTACCTCAATGATAACTCACAAGATGCGTTCAATGCTTTCAATGCTCGGTATCCTTATAGGCGTCGGCGCGGTCATCGCGATGATGGCAATCGGAACGGGCGCGCAAAAATCCATCGCCGACCGGCTGGCGTCTCTTGGCTCCAACCTGCTTATGGTAATGCCCGGCTCTCAAAACTCAAGGGGCGTCGCGCTTGCGGCAGGCACTGTTACCAGATTCACGGTGGAAGATGTTGCCGCAATTTCCTTGCTGCCGGATGTCCGTCATGTTTCCGGTAACGCGAACGGCAGGGCCCAGGTAGTTTACGGCGGCAAGAACTGGAACACCAGCGTGCAGGGAACGGGAGTTGATTATCCTGATATTCACGCGGCAAAACCTGCCTATGGCAGGTTTTTTACCGCGGATGAAGTGAAAAAGAGGGAAAAAGTAGCCATAATAGGCGCCACGGTGATAAAGAATATTTACGGAAGCGCCAACCCCATCGGCACGGTAATGAAGATAAACCGCGTGAATTTTGTAGTTATTGGCGTGCTTCCGGTTAAAGGTTCTTCCGGGTTCCGCGACGAGGACGACGCGGTGGTCATTCCCGTTTCTACTGCAATGTACCGCCTGCTCGGCAAACAGTTCGTGGACAATATTGATGTGGAAGCGACAGACATGGACAAGATGGACAGCGTTTCCGCGGGCATCAGCAATGTCATCATTAAGCGCCACCAGCTCTCCGGCAGCAAGCTGGATTCCTTCAGCATCAGGAATATGGCGGATATGCAGGCAGCGCTCAAGAGCACGACCAACACCATGAGCCTGCTTCTAGGTTTCATCGCGGCGATATCGCTTGTGGTCGGCGGCATCGGCATTATGAATATCATGCTGGTCTCGGTAACGGAAAGGACGAAGGAAATCGGGCTTCGCAAGGCCATCGGCGCCCAGCGCATGGATATCCTGCTCCAGTTTCTCATTGAATCTATCGTAATGACTTCATTCGGCGGAATAATAGGAATAATTATGGGCGCCGGGACCGCAATTATTGTTTCTACTATCACCGGCTGGGTCGTAATTATCTCGCCAATCTCGGTTATACTGGCCGTCGGCTTCTCCATACTGATTGGCGTGAGCTTCGGTTTCTTCCCGGCTGTAAGGGCCTCGCAGCTTAACCCGATTGAAGCCCTGAGATTTGAGTAGCAGTATGGCGGAAAGCAGGAAGAGTCCTCCGATAACCAGCGTTCCGGCGTTCGTTGTATTTTTGGTTTGTTTTTCGACGGCGCTTTTTTTCGTGAATGAATATATTTTTGAAAGGTTCTTTTCGGTCGCGGGCGTGACTGTGAAATTGCCGCTGCTTATAACCCTTTCGGCTTTCCCTGCAGTACTGTTTGTTCTCTCAACCTATCTTTCCAGGAAGCACGAAGGCAGATTGCTTCTCGGGGCCTACTATGCCGCGTCCTTCTGGCTAGGTTTCTCGGTCTTTGCTTTTCCCTCGCTGGTAATCTCGGATATTGCCGCGGTTTTTCTTCCCGGAATAAAGCAAGTCCTGCACGCGGTTGTTCTCGCAGGCGCTCTGTTAACTGCAGTCTATGCTTCTTTCAAAGCCGGACGCCTGAAGATAAATGAAATCTCCGTGCCGCTCGGCAAAGGACTTACGGTAGTTCAGGTCAGCGACGCGCATTACGGAATAATTAACGGAAGCGAATGTCTTAAAGAACTCGTCAAACTTGTGAACTCGCTAAAACCCGATATTGTCTGCTTTACGGGTGATCTTGTTGACGGAACCAAAGTCATAAATGAAGATACTTTTCTGCCATTGAAAGAGCTTAACGCTCCGGCCTTCTTTGTGGCGGGCAACCACGAGATGATAGACGGGCTTGAAATTGTCCTTCCCGCGCTGGAAAAGGGGGGAGTCAAAGTTCTGGACGGAGAAGAAGTGGAAGTAAAAGGTATCCGCATTATCGGACTCGGGTATTCGTGGGACAAGAAAAGCCCCGGAAAGTTCATAGATTCGCACATATCTGACCAACGCCCGTCAATATTTCTCCTGCATGAACCGGTTGTGGCCGAAAAGGCCGCTGAAAAAGGCATCTCCCTGATGCTTTCCGGCCATACTCACGCAGGCCAGATAATACCTTTTAATCTGCTGGTTCGTATTCCTTATAAATACATCGCAGGCAGGTATCAGGTGGGGAATATGGTGCTCAATGTTTCCACGGGTTTTGGTACCTGGGGCCCTGTGATGCGCCTCGGCTCCGATTGCGAGATAAATGTTATAAAGATATGATATAATCCAACCGTGAGTTCATTTAAGCCTAAATATTTACTTACCCTGCTTGCTCTTCCATTATTGCTCTCCGGATCCGGCTGGCGCGGAGAAGGCAGCGGCAGATTTCCGTCCGCCAATCCTCCGATTTCCTGGTCAGAAACCAAAAATATAATCTGGCGCGCCAATATCGGAAAGAGTTATTCAACCCCGGTTATTTCAGGCGATAAAATGTTTTGCGCCTCGGAACCAGATAT
>CAIWWK010000176.1 GCA_903916325.1 Candidatus Firestoneibacteriota bacterium | reverse complement strand
TTCCTGCCCAGCAGATCTTCCGGGTCCTTGTACTCTTTCATCAATTCTTCTATCAGTTCGTCTCTTATGGACATAATCCCCTCCCACTAAGTATATCAGATTATGCCATTTACACAAAATTACTTACAGACCCTTAGCTTTACGTTAAGAACGTTAAGAACCTCAAGAAAGATATTGATTCAATCTGAGGTCTATTCGCTTTCCGTTAAGGACGTCATAAACGATTTAGTTTAATCAAAGTGTTCTAGTCTTACGTTATAACCCGCAAGTCCTTTCTTGAAACCTTGCGCTTTTTCGTCTATAATCAACCATGTCGCGATATACCGATACCTTAAGCACCTTCAAAGGCATAAAAACCGGAATAGTTCCGGTCATTCCTATTTACCATACTGCGGCGTGTGAAGGCGCTGGAATTACCCTGAAAGAGTTTGCTTCTGACGCTGATAAAATGGCGGAAGCTATGATTCGGGCGAACTCTGAACTTGGTTTTGACGGGGTTCAGCTCACTCTCGGCGTTGCTACCGAAGCCGAGGCTATGGGGGCAAAGACTCAGCAGCCTGAAAAGGGACTCCCTGCCGTAATGGAACACCTGCTTGAAGATATTTCCGCCCTGAAAAAACTTAAAGTCCCGGACCCTTATAGGAACGGCAGAATGCCGCTCTTTCTGAAAGCCGTAAAGAAAGTGCAGGACACAATCGGAGACAGGGCGGTTGTCGTGGCCACTGTGCGAGGCCCGTTCATAACTGCAGGCCAGCTGCGCGGGCTTTCTTCGTTGATGATGGACAGTTTTGACAACCCGGAATTTCTGAAAGAACTTCTTGAATTCACCTCAGAGATAACCTTCCGGTTTACTGAAGCACTCATTAAAACTACCGGCGTTAAAGTTGTAGCTTTCGGAGAAGCGCTTTGCAGTCCTGACTTTATTTCTCCGCAAATGTATAAGGACCTGATAGCGCCGGTCCACAAAAAACTTATGAAAAGAGTTCATGAGGCGGGCGTTGAAGCCGCTGTTATTCATATCTGCGGCAATGTCCTGCCGATATTTGACGCGTTGCTTGATATTGGCGTGGATTGTGCGGATATTGACGCAAAAGCCGATCTTGCCGGCGTACTTGAAATTAACAGAAAAGCGAAAAAGCCGCTGGGGCTGCGGGGTAATATAGAACCTTCCTGGCTGCTCCGCTCATCTTCAACTGAAGTGAGCAAAAAATGCCGTGAAACGCTTGCCGCCGCGAAGGACGCGCCGTGGATTTTAAGTTCAGGCTGTGATGTCCCGTACGGCACTCCGGAGGCAAACATGAAGGCAATGTCAGAAGTCGCAAAAGGTGGAAAATGAAAGAAAACAGACAGCAGGAGATGGAAGGAATACCTGAGCAGCCGCCCAAGCCAAAGAAAGAAGACAAGGCAAAGAACACGCTGATAGAGGAAGCCGAGTTTGTCGTGTTTGACCTGGAAACTACAGGGCTCGGAGCCAGGTTCGGAGACGAGATAATTGAGATTGCCGGTGTCAGGATAAAGAACGGAAAAGTTGTTGACAAGTTTTGCTCGCTGGTAAATCCCTGCCGACCCATATCTCCGGGAGCCACGGCTGTGAACGGAATAACCGATGAGATGGTTGCAGGCGCGCCGAAGATATCCGAGGTCCTTCCTGCGTTTCTGGAGTTCTCAAAAGGGAGCGTGTTGGTCGCTCATAACACCCCGTTTGATATGAGCTTTTTGCTCGAAAAAATGAAACAGATTAACTACAGGAACTTTAAAGAGGAAGCGCTTGACACTCTTGTGCTTTCAAGAAAGATTCATTCGGAGGAGAAGTCGCACAGCCTGCCTTCCATCAGGAGGCGCCTGAACATTAACTGCGAGAGCGAGCACAGGGCGATGGGTGATGTTGCAGCAACAGGCGAAATACTGATACTCTTTCTTGATGTGCTGGTTAAGGGAGGGGTGAGGACTCTAAAGGACCTTAACAAGTTCCACGGCGGAGATCCGTACAAATACGTTAAGATGTACAATAGAATGTTCTAAAGCAAGCACTAAGCACTAAATTCTAAATAATGAACAAAAGGCAAAAAACAAACAAACCCAAAAAAATCTTTATTGAATCTTGCATTTTGAATTGTTTTAGAATTTAGTATTTAGAATTTGCCTTATTGCTTCACCGGCACTTTCCATACTTCCTTCGCGTACTCCCGTATAGTCCTGTCGCTTGAAAACTTTCCCGATCCGGCAACATTCATTATGCTCTTTTTTATCCATGCGGGTTTGTCGACGTAGAGAGAGGAAACTCTGTCCTGAGCTTCGCAATACGACGCGAAATCGGCTATGCAGAAGAACCTGTCCTTTGCCAGCAGAGACTGCAGAAGAGGCTCAAAAACCCCGTCCGCGCCGCCGGGAAAAGCGCCGCTCCGTACCAGTGAAAATATTTCCGCAAGCACTGGTTGGCTGTCAAAGTACTGCCTTATATTGTAGCCGCTTGTCTTTAACTGCTCTACTTCCGGGGTTTTAAGGCCGAAAATGAACAGGTTGTCGAAGCCGGCTTCTTCGGCCATCTCAATGTTCGCTCCGTCCAGCGTCGCTATGGTCAGTGCGCCGTTCATCATAAATTTCATGCACCCCGTTCCGGAGGCTTCGGTGCCGGCGGTTGATATCTGCTCAGAGAGGTCGGCCGCGGGGAATATTTTCTGGGCGAGCGATACCTGGTAGTTCTCCAGAAAAACAAGCTTTATCTTGCTGCCTATCGCAGGGTCGTTATTGATCAACTCAGCTGCAGAGTTCACAAAGCGGATAATAAGCTTTGCCATTGAATAGCCGGGAGCGGCTTTCCCTCCGACCATAAAAGTCCTCGGAACGAAAGAGAGATTCGGCGAGTTCTTGAGCTTCAGGTATTGTGAAAGAATGTACAGGCAGAACAGAACCTGTCTTTTATATTCGTGTATTCTTTTTACCTGTATGTCAAAAATAGATTTCGGGTCTATGTCCGCGCCGTACACATATTTTAGGTAGGTCGCAAGATCATCTTTATTTTCCTGCTTTACAGAGTCCCAGGCTTTTATAAATCCTGGTTCTTCGGCGAATGTTTTTATTTCTTTTATGCGGTACAGGTCCCTGGTCCAGCCTGAGCCGATGCTTTCGGTTATTAGCGAGGACAACCCGGGGTTTGACTCGCAGAGCCAGCGCCTCTGGGTAACACCGTTCGTCTTATTGTTAAACTTTTCGGGATACATGTCATAAAAATCCTTAAACACAAAGGTCTTAAGCAGCTCCGAATGCAGGGCCGACACACCGTTTACACTGTAACTCCCGACTATGCAAAGATAGGCCATCCTGACAAGATCAGGGCTTGACCTTTCTATAAGCGACATGCGCGCTATCCTGGCCTGGTCTCCCGGGAATTTCTTCTCGACTTCCTTGAGGAACCTGGCGTTAATCTCGAATATTATCTCGAGGTGGCGCGGGAGTACCCTCCCGAGCAGTTCCACGGTCCACTTTTCCAGGGCTTCGGGCATTACTGTATGGTTGGTATAGGCGAAGGTCTTGCTTGCTATTTCCCAGGCATCAGTCCATTCGAGGCTTTCTTCGTCAACAAGGACGCGCATAAGTTCGGCAATGGCCAGAGCCGGATGCGTATCATTCAACTGTATAGCTACTTTGTCCTGAAAGATGGAAAAATTATCGGAGTTGTCTTTCTTGAAGCGCCTGACTATGTCGGACACCGACGCCGCCGTGAAAAAATATTCCTGTTTTAGGCGCAGTTCCCGGCCGTTGTAATAGTCGTCATTCGGGTATAATACTTTTGAAATATTCTCGGAAGTCAGCTTGTCGTAGACCGCTCGCTCATAATCTCCGATGTTGAATTTCTTGAGATCGAATTCTTCCGTGCTTCTTGCCGACCAGAGACGCAGCGTGTTAACCACATCGTTCCTGTAGCCGGCGACCGGAACATCGTAAGGCATGGCAAGCACATCGTTAGTATCGGCCCAGGCGACGCTTAGTTTTCCGTCACGGAACTCCTTAACGGTTCTGCCGTAATACTTGACCCGTACCGCGTATTCCGGGCGCATGAACTCCCACGCGAAACCGTGCTTGAGCCACTCATCGGGATATTCCACCTGTTCCCTGTTTACAATTTTTTGTTTGAAGATGCCGTACTCGTACCTGATTCCGTAGCCGTTACCCGGGATGCCGAGCGTCGCCATGGATTCAAGAAAACAGGCGGCCAGCCTGCCGAGTCCTCCGTTGCCGAGTCCCGCGTCGTGTTCTTCTTCGGCAAGATCTTCAAGTCTGAGCCCAAGGTCGCTCATTGCGCTTCTTACCGCGTCCTGGATCTCCAGGTTCAAGGCGTTATTGCAAAGCAGCCTGCCGATGAGAAATTCCATGGAAAGGTAATACACTCTTTTTGGGTTAGTATCGTGAAAGCCTTCCTGTGTCAGGAGCCATCTTTCGACGAGCCTGTCCCTCACAGCTATGGCGAGGGAGTTGAACATATCCGCTCTGGTGGATGTATACCTGTCTTTCGCGAAGGTATATTCCCGGTTATGCAGGAAAGAGAGCTTAACGCTTTCACCGGTGCTTTTCTTCCTTATGGTGACCCAACCGCTGTTTGTTTCCTTCTTTTCGTCTGCCATTGATTTTCCTTTTAATTGTTCGTAAAATACAGTAAAATTATACAGTTTTTGAGCTCTTATACTCAATGAATTTCTAGCCAAATACTGTTAAGATTTGTTTAAGGTTTTTCTTTTGCTTTTAATTAGTAATAAGCAATAAGTAATTAGCAATCGTTTCCAGCCGCGCCCGTGGCCCAATGGATAGGGTATCTGTTTCCGAAACAGGTGGTTGGCGGTTCGAGTCCGCCCGGGCGCACCATGTTATGATATTAGCGTTTCACGAATGTGCGTTAGCGGCTTAAGAGTTCTTCGTCATCTCGCTTTGCTCGCTGACTTGAACAAGAGGAGTAGCTCCTCTTGACTCCTCGCCCGTTAGGGAGGATGATTGAAATTGTCTCCTTCGGAGACAGCGGGCCCGAGTCCGCCCGGGCGCACCAGTAAATGCGATTACTAATTGATAATTACTGATTGCTAATTAAAAGCAAAACAAACCGGTCACATTCAACGAGGGCATAAAATGCCAATTGACTTCAAAAAACA
>CAIWWK010000175.1 GCA_903916325.1 Candidatus Firestoneibacteriota bacterium | reverse complement strand
CAACCTCGGGCCTTACAGAGTCCTCCAGCCCGTATTGCTGGGCTAAAAGAACCGCCGGGCAGGCGACCAGACAGGACAGAAAGAGCGATGACAGTACCTTTTTCATATAGCCTCCGATTAGAGCGAGTACTATTATACCAAAAAGGAAAAACTTAGGGGGATCGTAAATCCCTTTACTTCGTTAGTTTCTGGCTATCAAACCATTCTGCTATCAACTCTTCTGGCGGGCGGGTGTCGCCGTCTTTTCTGCCGATGAACCCCACATCCATCCCTCCTGCGAAACGGGCCATCAAGCCGTCGCGCTTTAAGGCACCCCTGTCAGGGGCTGAAGCATTCAGAACTGAATCCGAGATCCAGACAACTTCCCTGGCTCCGTCTTTCTTTCCGAAGTTAAATATAACCCTGCGGGTGCTGTTTATATTGCTAAAGTAGCCGGAATCCTGGGTTTTAGCCTGCGGCGGGAAGCATACAAGGAGAAGGTCGTCACCTTTCTCACCCCAGAGCTCCCTTGCTTTCTTGAGGTCTCGGTCTTTTTTGGTATCAATCTCTTTTAGCACCTCAAACCAGTCTAGAGAGGGAACAGATCTTGGCAAGACAGAAAAGGAAGCCGACGGGTACGCGCGCTTTAAACATTTGAGTGCAAGAGTGCTGTCCATCCCGAGAACCGTTACGGTAACAATCTTCCCGCCTGTACCCTTAGCGATGAGAAGAGGCACTTTCGGCACAGAACCGCCCAGCGCTGCTTCCGGAATATCTTTTCCGGTCATACGCTTAATTATCGTTCTGACAAAAAGACGGTGCCCGTCAAGGCTCGGGTGCACGCCGTCCGAGTTGAGGAATTGACAATAGAGCTTCTCCTCCGGACCTTTTACTCTTGCATCCGCGGCCTTTTTGAATTCCAAATAGCAGTCTGCATAAGGAACGCTCATTTTTTCGAACAACGCTTTCCTGGAGTCTATGTAGGCCGGAAGATTAGCTGAGCCCGTAAAGTTCTGCGACACCCCCATAACAGGTATACCCGCTTCTCTGTTCTTTTTGATAATCTCTTCCATGGCGTCAAGAGATTCTTGTTCCTTTATCCTGTGATCGTTCATTCCAAGCATTATGACGGTAAAATCCGGCTTTTTGGCAAGAACATCTTTCTCAAGTCTTTTGAGGGCCTGTTGTGAGGTGTCCCCGCTGACACCGGCGTTTATCACACCCGTCTTTGCTTTCGGATATAAGTATCTCAAGCCCTGCTCAAGAAGCTCCGGCCAGGCCATCCGGCTTCCAGTGTGAAAATACACTCCGGTTATGCTGTCCCCAAGACAGGCAATTTTAACCGCGCGCCCCGCTTCCAGTTTTTCCACAAGAGTTTTGAGATCCCTGTCGACAGGCAGAGTCTCTTCGGCGTTTAAACAAAAGGCAAATAGCAATAATATCGCGACAAAATATTTATTGATCTTCACTTCCGCCTCCTTCTATCCAAAGTTCTTATCTATACTTCGGCAGCATCTTCCCGTGCGCTTTTATCAAATCATCGCACATGTCGGCTATTTCGTCCAGGGAGAGCTCAGAAGCGGTATGCGGGTCGAGATACGCCGCGTGATAGATGGCCTCCTTTTTTCCGGTAAGCGCCGCTTCTATGGTAAGCTGCTGCACATTTATCATTGCGCGGTTCAATCCGGCAAGCTGCTCCGGCAGGTCCCCGATATACGAACCTTCGATGCCCGCGCCATAGACAAGGCAGGGCACTTCGACGACCGCTTTCGGCGGCAGGTTTGTTATAAAGCCCTTGTTAAGCACATTTCCGCCGATACGTATCGGTTTGTTCGTTTCCAAAGCTTCGATTATTCCCGCGCCGTACTCCCCGGACCTCTCATGAGCTACTATTCCTCCGCCAAGTATTTCTTTTCTTTGTTTCTTCCAGCCGGCAACCTGTGAGACACACCTTTTCAGGTACTCGTCCAGCGGAATATTGAACTCCTTTATAAGCCCGGGATAGTTCCGTTTTATGAAATACATATTATACTCCGCGTTATGCTCGGAGGATTCGGTTATATAATACCCGAACTTGAGCATCATGTAGAGCCGGACCATATTGCTGTGCTTATTCGTCCCGCTCTTTCTCCAAACATTGAGCAGCTTCTCGGCGCGCCGCTTCATCTCGGGATACAGGTCCTTCTTCCCGTCCCTGACCTCAAGAAGCCAGGCCTGGTGGTTGATTCCTGCTATTTTCCAGTTAAGGTTTTTAACTTCTTCCAGCATCCCGAGCTGTTTTAATACGGTCGGAGCGCAGCCTTCCACGGAATGGCAGAGGCCGACGGTCTTTATGGAAGTGGCTTGAAGCAGAACGCCCGTAAGCATGGACATTGGATTTGTATAGTTAAGGAACCAGGCATCGGGGCAAACAGCTTCCATGTCTCTCGCGAAATCGAGTACCACGGGCATAGTGCGAAGGCCCCTAAAGATGCCTCCTATTCCAAGCGTATCTCCGATAGTCTGGCGCAGGCCGTACTTTCTTGGTATCTCAAAATCTATCACCGTGCTCGGTTTGTAGCCGCCCACCTGGATCGCGTTCACCACATATCCGGCTCCCTTCAGGGCCGCTCTCCTTTGTGAAATGCCGCAGTAGGCCTTGATAACGGCCCTGCCCGCGTTAAAGTTTTCGTTCAGATTATCCATTACCATCTTGGATTCTTTCAGGCGGATGGGGTCTATATCGTAGAGAGCTATCTCGCTCTCCTTTAAGGACGGCGTCAGCATGCAGTCCCCTATAACATTCTTCGCGAAAACAGTGCTTCCGGCTCCCATGAAAACAATCTTTGCCATTATTCCTCCCGTGGCGAAATTACAAAAATGAAACTCTGCGGCCTGAAGGCCGGAGTTTCTCTTTATAGGTGTGTTAATATTATTCATGCCGGATTCATCCTCACCCTAAAGGGTGAGGTTTTCTCCGGCATCTGAAAGATAAAATACTGCGGCCTGAAGGCCGAGACTATCCTGCTTGTCAGTGAAACTGACATAACAATATCGCGATCTATCAGGAAAAGTTCCGCCTATTTTGTCTAGTAAACTAAAACAACAAGTTAAAACATTCCGTTACATCTTTTCCTTTATATTCAATTTTTTTAGAATTAAGCAGCTTTCTGCCATTTATTATTTTTATACCATCAACTATTCTTGTATTTTTATACTCAACAATCATCTCTACCGGGCTTTCTAGTTTTAATGTTTTAACATTCTTTATATTTTTTAAAGCGTTAAAAACACCCTCTTTAATTTTTAACCTTACCTGCTTTAACGGGTAACAAATAGCGCTTTCGCGGCAAAGCCCTTTTTTGGTCTCAACAACCGTAATACTATTAACCAGGGTTTTTGCTTCCAGGCACAATTTATCATCCCCTGAAGCAAAAATAACAGGAATATTATAATGCCCCGCCATATAAGCTATTAACCCGAATTCGCCGGATAATTTTCCGTTAATCCATAAGTTGTTCCAGCCATCCGGATCCCAGGTATGGTCCAATACTGCCCCTTCTGTACCGGACATGGCATGTAAGCCTATGCAAACTACAGCGTCAAAACCCTCTAAACCAACCATCCAGCTCGGCCTGCCTGAGCCGGTTACACACGCAGCCCTGCTGTCTAGCAGGTCCATGCGGATATTGAACCCCTGCCAATGGCTATCAGATACCATTACTTCTGTTGCCCCGGCATCAAAAGCTCCGGCAACCGCAGCATTAACTTCCTCAACCAGATATTCACAAGCCCTGTAATATTCAGGATTAATGCTTACGGTTTGTAAATCCTGCTTTACAACGCCGCCAACACCCTCCAAATCAGTCATTATATATACTTTCATATTATTCCCTCCTTTAATGTTGTCTGTTTACTTCATAATCTTATTATGCGTCCCGATCTCGCTGACTTTCTCATAGCAAGACAAACATTTAATGATTCTCTAGCCTCTGCCAAGTCTATATTTGACATTCGCCCCTCTTTTAAATGCTTGATAAAATAGTCAAGCACAGCTCCATTGTAAAGTTTGTTTTCTTTTTTAAAAGATATAGTTTTGATGCGCCTGTCTGCACAGAACTCTTTCCCTGTCTCAGGCTTAAATATTATCTTTTTCTTCCGGTCTATTAAGAGCGACCCTTTTTCACATATAACGCCAAACTCAGAATCCCTGTAATTTGTATTACTGTCTCCAAGCACTCCTGTAGCCCTGTTTCTAAAATTTAGAAGCGCCCAAACTATCTCCTCAGAAAACTTATTCCTTGCAGTGCTGTGCATTTTGGCATAAACACTGCTAATCTTCCCTCCAAACCAAAGCATCAGGTCTACGCTGTGTGAAGCGTGATGGACCGCCCATCCACCAGATAAATCAGGCCTTGTTACCGCCCAATGCCTCGTACCCCCGGAATACAAACCCGAACCTCTGGATCTCCTGGACCAAATAGATAATATTTTCCCGCATTTGCCGGACTCTAGAAACTTTTTTAACGCATTCATATATCCCGTAAAGCGGAATGAATAGTTAACAACATTTATAACCCCGGCATTTTTTACGGCTTTTACCATTTGAGAGGCGTCTATCATCGAAAGCGCTGCCGGTTTTTCACAAAGAATATGCACTTTGTGCTTTGCAGCTTCTACTACATGTTCCTTGTGAAATGAATTTGTGGAGGAGATTATGACAAAATCAAGATTTAAGTCGTAGAGATCCTTGTGGTTTAGGAATCCCGGAAGCTGATATTTTTTTGCTGCAAGCCTTAGCCTTTCGTCTTTTATATCTGAAACAGCTATAATCTTAATATCTTTTCTTTCATTTGCGGCAATGGCAAAACTCTCTCCGACATTGCCAAAACCTATTATCGCGCCTTTTTTTATTTTCACAGCCCGCCTTTGAAGATTTTCCGGACTAATAATTAAACAATATTCACTGCCGGCATTGCTAATCTATTTTACTTCCCGTCATTATTGCCTTTTCCTACCCAGTTTGGGCCAGGACGAAAACTAAGATTATTTGTAACCATTATAAGATCAATAGCTAAAGGCTTCTTAGAGCTTTTCGCATCAAAAATAAATGTATATTCATGTTCTCCTTTGTTTAAATTAATTATTGTTGCTGAAGCATACATTTCTATGGCTGACCAATAAAAACCATAACCCTCTTTATTGTCAAAACTATATCTATTGCTGCATATTTCCCTTGCGGAGCCATGTATATCTTTCCCATCCTCCTTTATAAACAATTTTCCGCTTGCGTTTGCAAATGCACCAACTGCTTTTTCAGGTTTAAGCGCAGAAGCTCTTATCCATAGGGCATATTGTCCGGTTTCAGGAACGGTCAAACTCTTTTTGAATTCAACTTTTCTATCTTCATTTAATCTGATATATGATTTTCCGGTACAACCCTTTACAGCATCCATATTGCCGCATTTTAAATCTTTTTCACCCTTCAAATCTGTTGCCTTCAATACGGCATTAAATGGAGTATATGAAGAGGTAATTCCATCTGCTATTTTTGACACAGCTGATTCATTTTCTGCTCTATCTACAGCCGTCACAATATAGTGATACTTTGTCCCGGGTTGTAACCCCATATCTTCCCATGAT
>CAIWWK010000174.1 GCA_903916325.1 Candidatus Firestoneibacteriota bacterium | reverse complement strand
TTTCAAGTTTTCCGAGTGATCGAACTTCTCCACTCCTTCCAGCAGGGCAACACCTCCGCCCTGGTTTATATTGTCTCCTCTTGGGTCGTCATTTACGCACCTCGCCTTTATGTGAAGCGCCTTGAAAACGCGTTTTCCAAAAACGGTGCCGGCCCCGTTCGCGGGGTCAAAAACCAGTTCCAGTCCTTTGAGCCCTTCTTTAAAAGGGACCGCGCCTGCGGTGACTTCCGTATATATGGAGCCTGATTCATATAGAGCCCGGCCGGATGACCTGGCGGCAGCAGCCCGTTCCATCCCGAATAGCTGCGCGTAAACGCCTGCCGTGATAGCGTAATCGCCGCAAACGCCTTCAGGCAGGACTTTGAACCCGTTAACGAAGAATTTCACCCCGTTCTGGTTGCTCGGGTTATGAGAAGCCGTGAGCATCGCCGCGGCCTTGTATTTTTTGACTGCCATGATAATAGGAAGCCCCGGTGTAGCTATCACTCCGGCATCCGCAACCTCAAACCCGCCGAGGCACAGACCGTCGATAAGCGCCGACTTGAAAGGCTTGCCGTCAAAGTAATCCCTGCCATCCTCTCCGGCGAGCACGGTATCTCCTTTCTTTGCCCTGCCGGAAGCGAGCAGCGCTGACGCAAAAGCCAGCGCGGTATTCCTTACCAGGTCCGGAGTGAGCTTATTCCCTGAGGAGAACATCTGCAGGAAATTCTTACCGGAAGACGGCCTTTCGAGAGACACTACCCCCCTGACGCCGTCAGTGCCGAATATCTTGACCCTCGCCGAAAGCACGGCAAGGTCTCTGTCCTTCACGGCCTGCAGGCTGCGCTCCAGTTTCGCCAGGTCTATCACGCAGGGCAGGAGTTTTTTCGAAAAGAGCGGTAGCTTCAGGGCTTCGTCAACAAAACCTCCGGGCGTTAATACCGCCCGGTTAGACTGCCAGCTGTCTATAAAATAGATGCCGCGCGCTCTGAGTTCGTTTAAATCACATATACGCATTTACGGTTACCTCTTTTTTGCCCTTAACTGCCTTAAACGGGATAGAATTTCCTTCTGACCTTATTCCGTCTGTCAAACAGTATCGGACTCCTCTCTGCTTTCCCGAAAGATTATGATAGTTTATCTTGAATTTTACTCCCCGGAAAATACGGTCTATGCCGAAGTTTTTCCAATCGGACGGAACCACCGGGTCGAGGATCAGGCTGTCAAAACCACCCCGCGCCCCGAGCATGAAATCTGTGGCGTTCTCGAACATCCATGTGGCAGTCCCGGTCAACCAGGAATACATTGTCTCGCCGGCCAGCGGGCTCTCCGGCCCGTGGAAGCAATTAGCGAAAACATACGGGTCTGCCTTTGTTTCATCAGGGTCAAGCCAGAGCGGGTGGAGTTTCTTCCACGCATCGTAAGCAATGTTTCCCCTGCCTTCCAGAAGATCGGCGCGTATCTTGAAAGCCGCGGCATGGCAGTAAACGCCGCCGTTTTCCGCGAACCCGGCCTGGTTAATTGTGGTCCTGCCGATCCAGGGTTTAAAATAAGTTGAAGGAGGATATACGGCGCGCGGGCCGAACTTTGTCGCAAGCAGAGTCTCAAAGCTCGCAAAAATTTTTTTCTTCTGCTCAGGCGTAGCAATCCCTGCGTGTATGGCCCACGACTGGGAATTTATGTAGATTTTTCCTTCGTCATCCTTCGGAGTGCCGACAGGCCTTCCGTTATCCGAGAAACACCGGGTAAACCAGCTTCCGTTCCAGGCGTGCTTTTGGATATTTACCGCCATTTCGTTCGCCCATTTCTCAAATGTTTCCGCGTCGCGCTTCTTTCCGAGAATGTTCGCGATAAAAACCATATCCCTGCAGGCAACGATGAACTGCTCGGAGAGCATGACGCTCTCGCCTTTGCCTTTTATGCCAACGTGGGAAAGGCCGTCGTTCCAGTCGCCTTGCCCGATAAGAGTCAGCCCGCGGGCTCCTCTTTCGCGGTGCAGGCAATCGATAGTCTTTTTGCAATGGCCGTAGACCGTGTCCGAGCCTTTATCGTAATACCTTTCCTTCTTTGAGAAAAATTTGAGATCAGCCGTTTCCTTAAGATACTTGGCGGCAGCATAGACCATCCAGACCGGAGAATCCTTGTAATCCCGGGGATCAGCCCTGCCGGAACCGTCGTCGGTGTACTGCCTGAGAGCCGTTCCGTTATTCCTCTGGAACCTAAGCGCCTCAAGGATGCGCTTCAAGGAAGTTTCAGCGTCAAGGGGAACTATTCCTCTGGCGTCCTGAAGAACATCGCGGTAGCCGACATAGAAACCCCTCTGCCACCTGATAACCTGAAGCAACTGGTATTTAAGCCAGAAGTTTACAATATTATTGAACTCCGTGTCAGGCGTGCGGATCATTACTTTCTGTATCCTTTCTTCCCAGTAGGCCCGCATCTTCAAAAACTCTGACTCCACAACCTTTGCCGAATTGTACTTGCGGCAGGCGGAGACGCGTTCCTTCTTCTTGGCGAAGCCCACAAGGTAATCAAAACCCTTCTCCTTCCCCGGCAAAAGAACCAGGTTGTTTTGCACGGAACTCACGACCTCTTCCGCGGAGCAGACGCTGTTCGAGCATTTCCCGGTCTTTACTGCTTCCGGCGCGTTGAAGCTTCCGATGGGGCCGAGGAAGGCCTTCCTTCTAAGATCAAAACCGTCTTCTTTGACAAGGCTCTTCATGTAGCCGAAAAGTTTCAGACCAAACTTCGCCGGGTGGGTCAGCTGGCCGACCACCGCGCGCGTTTCTTTCTCGTAAAAACCCGACTGATACCAGCCGTAAACATCCCAGCTGACCAGGTCGTCAAAAAGCAGCCATTCCACGACAGGAAAGACACTCAGGTTAAGCTTCTTCTTTCCGGTATTTTTCAATCTAACTGTCCAGATTTCGGCTTCTTCGTTGAGCGGAACAAAAACGCGCAGGGACATCTCCAGCCCTTTGTATTTCGTCTCAACTATCTGATAACCTATCCCGGCCCTGCACCTGAAGGACTGTCCCTTTTTCTGAATTGGATCCCAGTTTACGGTCCAGAATTCACCGGTGTCGTTATCCCTGACATAAACATATTTGCCTGGCCTTAAATCGCGCCCCCGTTCGGTAACTCTCCACCCGCTCGGCAACGCTGAGACAGAATAGCCGTTCATAACCTGCGTGACGCAGCAGCCGTATTTCTCGTTGGAAAGATAGTTCAGCCAGGGCTTGGGGGTGTCAGGCCTGGTTATTATATATTCCCTTCCGTCAGAGCTAAGATAACCGTATTTACCCATCACTTCTCCTTTTCCTTCGGGTTACCGGACCGGGCGCCGCTTCGCGCTGAGTGGATTACTTGAACTTAATTTTCGCGAATTTTCTTTTGCCTACCTTAAGGATGCTTCCGTCTTTTACCAAAACCGCGTCTTTGGAGGAATCTACCTTTATCTCATCGAGCGAGACCGCGCCCTGGTCGACAAGCCTTCCTGCCTCGTTTCTCCCGGAGGCAAGACCGGCAAGCGTGATAAGCTTTACTATCCAGATCTTCCCTTCGGAGAGTTCTTCTTTAGAGATGCAAACTTCCGGGATGTCTGATGGCAGCTGCTTATCCGAGAAGACTCTGTCAAACTCGAGCGCTTCCTTCTCTGCCGCCTCTGCGCCGTGATACATTTTTACAAGTTCTTTTGCAAGCGTCACCTTGACGGCGCGCGGGTGCAGACTGCCGTCGACAATGCCTTTCTTTAAGCGCGCAATTTCCTCAAGGGGTATTTCCGTGAGCAGTTCAAAGTAACTTTCCATAAGGACATCCGGTATTGACATCGCTTTGCCGAACATATCCTTCGAGGTTTCAGAAATGCCTATATAATTGCCAAGGCTTTTGCTCATCTTTGCCTTGCCGTCAAGCCCGGCAAGGATCGGCATGAACAGGGCGACCTGCGCCTCCTGCCCGTTCTCCTTTTGAAGCGCCCTGCCGACAATAATGTTGAACCTCTGGTCGGTGCCTCCCATTTCTATATCGGCTTTGACCTCAACAGAATCCCAGCCCTGCATCAGCGGGTAAATGAATTCGTGCAGGCTGATGGGAATCCCGTTTTTGTACCTGTTCTGGAAATAGTCGTGCTCGAGGAGGCTCGCTACCGTTATCTTGCTTGCCAGCGAGATTACATCATTAAAGGAGAATTTGGAGAACCAGTCGCCGTTATATACCACCTCGGTCTTTTTTTCATCGAGTATTTTGAAGATTTGTTCTTTGTAATACTTGGCGTTGGCCATTACAGTTTCTTCCGAAAGCTGAGGGCGCGTCGAGTTCTTGCCCGAAGGATCCCCCACCATACCCGTGTAGTTGCCAATAATGATGACAACCTGATGCCCGAGCTCCTGGAAAACCTTAAGCTTCCTGAGAGGCACTGTGAAACCGAGATGCACGTCAGGCGAAGTCGGG
>CAIWWK010000173.1 GCA_903916325.1 Candidatus Firestoneibacteriota bacterium | reverse complement strand
CGATCTACTCCTTCAATTTGGGCCATTTTTCACCTCAAAAGTGTTGCACTTCCTTATTGAATTCGTTTTATTCTACACTTTCAAAGGTGAAAAGTATATATTAGTCTCAAAGAACAAGGAACCTTTTGGCACAGCCTCTTAAGGCCGAAGTGCTATTTCAACACACCTTCGCAGGCAGGAGATGTTTTCAAGCGGCGAAAATATCTCTCTGTTTATCAATATCCTGCGCTGCCGCGCAAGCAGAGCACAAAAGAACAATAAGAAACAGCCTAAGGCTTTGCCGCATGATTCTTTCCTCCAAACTATTTTGAGCCGCGAAATTCGCAAATCATTACTCATTTGATATTCGCTTCTGACTGCGATGGTATTTTTTTTCCGGCCTGATAACATAGCAATGCAGTGTCTGTCCTTACAAAAAGCCTTCCATACGCCAGCGCCGGCATCACCCAGCCAAAATATTTATCTTTTTGCGGAAGCTCAAACTTGCTTTTAAGCGTGTACTTTCCGGGGTTTGCTTCAACGAGCAGCAGCTCGTTTGCGCCCCTGATATACAACATTCCGTCCGCGAGCATTAAGGATTCGCCCATCTCTATTTTTTCGCCTTCCCACATAACTTTACCGGTAGCAAGCTCTATACAGCGCGGAAAATACGGGCCTGTCATTTTTCCTTTTTCTTCCACAAGCGCATAAGCGTAACCTTCATAAATCACCGGGGTCGAGCAATCCATTCTGCCTTCTTTATATTCCCAGACCTTATACGCTTCTTTCGAAGTATCAGACCAGTCAACTTTAAACAAGCTCATTGTGTCCCAGTATGGACTAAGGAGCAGGAAAGAGTCTGTTATGCCCGGAGTTATGGAATGGAACTTGCCGCCGGCATTCTTCAATGTCCATACTATTTTCCCGTCTCTTATTCTAATCGCAAAAACGCGGTTCCAGTGCACCACAAGAGCGCACTTTTCTTTTTCGAACATAACAACAGCCGGCGTCTGGAAAGGATCTGCTCCTCCGGCGCCGTTTGTAATATTGCCTTTGTTTACATTTCCTTTTGGCGCCGTAACTTCCCAGATATTTTTTCCTGATTCCGCGTCTATTCCAAGATAATTCGGACTGTTTCTCTCTTCACCGATATTTAAGCTGTTGGACTGAAATATTACTTTGTCCTCAATGAGAGGCGACATGCATAAACCCTTCCAGCCGTCCCCGCTGCAGGGGAAAGGCATATTTTCCGCGATGAAATCGCGCATCCATATCTTTGCCCCGGTCTTCCTGTCCAGGCAAAGCAATATGCCCTGCTCATCCATGTTATAGACATATTTTTCAGTAGCTGTAACGGTCCCCCTGGGACAGTAACCCCAACCCGCGGGATAGACTTTTCTTTCGGGCTTATAGTTGAACTTCCAAACTTCCTTGCCCGCAAAAGCATCATAACAATTAACGCTCCAACCGTCTTTGCCGGCGCCGCTCAAGAATACCTGCCCTTTGTAAATGCACGGAGAGCCCCAGCCTTTGTTAGCCGGCACCCGCCACAACATTTTCGGGCCTTCCTCCGGCCATTCTTTGAGAACTCCTGTTTCAGGCGACAAGCCGTTCCGGCCCGGACCAAGAAAGTTCGGCCAGTCGCTGTATAGCGGCGCGGAAGAAACAGAGGAAACACCGCCAAGTTCCTTAAGCACCTCTTCGGACTTGCCGTTG
Source organism: Candidatus Firestoneibacteriota bacterium (assembly GCA_903916325.1). Lineage (GTDB taxonomy): Bacteria > Oederibacteriota > D2-FULL-39-29 > D2-FULL-39-29 > CAIOVX01 > CAIOVX01. The sequence continues at coordinate 2,161 of CAIWWK010000173.1, read as the reverse complement.
TTTACCTTTGAAATAAAGCCCGCATAGGCCGCCGCGTCTATCTTCTTTTCCCTGAATGCTTTTGACGCCTCATCCCTTGCCTGCTTGTCCATATCCTGCGCGGCCGCGCAAGCAGAACACATGAGAACAACAAGGAATAATCGCCAGAACCGCATAAAGTTGTGCCCCCGTTGAAAAGAGTATTTAACCTTCGCCGACACTAGTTTCTGCCCAGAATCCCGCGCAATCAAAACCATCCGGATTATTCAAATATATCTTTCAAAAATATTTTTAACGCTTCAAATGACCGTTTGTCCGCTTTCTCATTGTAGGCGGCTCCGCGGGAAGCGTCGTTACCGCTCGCCGGATTTGTGAAGGCGTGCACCGCTCCCCCGTAGGAAACCATATGCCAGTCAACGCGGGCGTCGTCCATCTCCTTTTTAAAGGCCGCGACCTGCGCCGGCGGCACCGACGGGTCATCCGCGCCGTGCAACACCAGTATTTTGCCTTTTATATTCTTGGCGTCTTCCGGTGTTTTTGTGTCAAGGTTGCCGTGGAAAGAAACTGCCCCGGCGAGTTCCGCGCCGCTTCTTGCCAGTTCAAGCGCCGCGCCGCCCCCGAAACAGTAGCCCATAACGGCGATTCGTTTTATATCTACAAACTTAATCTTTCTTGCCTCATCAAGAGCAAGATTGGCCCTCCGCCTCAGCAGCTGCCTGTCGTTCTTATATATGGAAGAGATCCTGGCTGAATCTTCCCTTGTCTTGGGCCTTACCTCCTTTCCGTAAATATCCGCGCAAAACGCAATATAACCCATAGCGGCAATCTGGCGCGCGCGGGATTTAACGTAATCCCCGAGCCCGTTCCACTCGTGAATGATTATTACCGCGGGGGTCGCGTTTTTCACGGCGTCTTCATCATAAGCAACGAACCCCTCCAGCGCAACTTCGCCGTCCTTGTATTCAACCGTGTTTGTTGTCACGCTTGCTTTGCCTGCGCCTGAAAAGATTACGAGCGCCGACAAAATCATAACCGGAAACACAAGCTTCATAGCTTCTCCTTTTACGTAAAACCGGGACAAGGCTTCATCAGCCCTGCCCCGGAAACTTTCCTTCAGGAGCTCCTAGTTATTCTTTCCGTCCTTGTATTTCACATTCGGATAATCAATGGCATTCTGACCCAGATAAATGATTACTTTGGTCGTGGTCTTCGTTATCGTAGTTTTTCCGACTATCGGCTTGTTTGTCACAACCTGGGTTGAGGTTGCGGTAGACTCAACAACGACCGGATCTCCGGAATTGATGCACGCCGGACTCTTCTGCAGAAAATTATCTTTTACCAGAAGCGCTCCGACCATGGAAATCTTCGTCCTGTCACGCCAGCCCTTCTCATTTTTTGGAAGTTCAACTACCAGCTGGCTGCTCTTTCCGTTGCCGCTCACTTCCATGCCATAAACCGTGCCTTTAATGACTGTAGGCCCACCCGGGGCCGCAGGTGCAGCCGCGGCAGGAGCGGCAGGAGCTTTGCCTGAAGCAGGCTTATCCGCGCAGTATGCTGAAACAGCGAGAAAAACCGCCGCAGCCAAGAATACAATTTTTTTGTTCATATTTCCTCCCCGCGCAAATGCGCGAATAGCAATTATATCCATATTCTACTCCAAAAATAGCGGCAGTCAACAGAGAACCTTCCCGCATAACAGGGTGAAAGCACCTTATTCTGCCGGAGCTCCCGCGGGCCAGACGGTCCTGCCGTAATAATCAATATAATGCGTTACGGTATCACGCTGGAAAAGCCGCACATATTTCTCCCCGCTTTTGCTCACAAGCCTCGCGTCCTTTATCAACTCTTCGTAGGAAGCAAAATTACGGTTATCATACGAATAAAAGACTTTCGCGACCGAGGGATCCAGAGGGATATGCCTTCCTTTATAATGAGCCAGCGTAATTACATGGTTGTTTATATGCAGCATGTGCCCCGTAAAGCATTTCCGGCTCTTATTTTTGCGGAGCTTCTCAATAACTCCCAGCAGGATTACCGCTGAACTCCCGCACTGCGCGTACTGCCAGCGAAGAGTAGAGAGCGGCGTAAAATCCGTTTCAATCGAGCTTAATATATTCACATAAAGCATAAAGGCCGGGCGGTTAATCAGAAAGGTTGCACCCGCAAGCCGGTCCATGTCATT
>CAIWWK010000172.1 GCA_903916325.1 Candidatus Firestoneibacteriota bacterium | reverse complement strand
GGCCAAAGTTGCCTTTCATAAACTCGGACTGGTCCTTTGGGCGATTTACACCTGCCAGATGAAATACAAACTCTGCTTCTTTGCAATACCCATCAAGCAACGAAGGCTCCGTGCCAATATCAAACTTTAGAATATCGGTGTATTTACTGTTATTTAGCCCGGCAATAAGGTTCTTGCCTATGAACCCTTCCGCCCCGGTTACCAGTATCTTCACTTTTTCGCCCATTCCTTTAGTTCAGCTTTGATATATTTCAGTTCAAGCACTTTTTCCTTTACCTGTTTTACATTCAGCAGCTGAGTATTGTTTGAGTTATACTCCTCAACTGTAGAAAGTTTTTTATCACCCTGGCTGAAGTATTTGTCATAGTTTAAGTCTCTTTTATCCGAAGGCACCCTGAAATACTTGCCCATATCTTCGGCGACCACATACTCTTCCCTGGTTAAGAGAGTTTCAAACTTCTTCTCGCCGTGCCTGGTTCCGATGATCTTTATCTCATTCTTGGCGTTAAAAATCTCTTTTACCGCCTGCGCGAGGTCGCCTATTGTGGAAGCTGGCGACTTTTGAACCATTATATCACCGGCTCGGGCATTCTGGTAGGCAAAAACAACCAGTTCAACTGCATCTTCAAGGTTCATCAGGAATCTTGTCATATCAGGATCGGTAATGGTAAGGGGTTTTCCTGCCTTTATCTGCTCCACAAACAGCGGAATGACCGAACCTCTTGAGGCCATCACATTGCCGTAGCGGGTCGCGCAAATCAAGGTCTTCTCCGGGTCAACGGTCCGGGACTTAGCCACGGCCACCTTCTCCATCATCGCCTTTGAAATACCCATAGCATTGATAGGATAGGCAGCTTTATCCGTGGAAAGGCAGATTACTTTCTTTACGCCTTCATTAATTGCCGCCGTTAGCACATTATCAGTCCCTATCACATTGGTTTTAACCGCTTCCATCGGGAAGAACTCGCAGGAAGGAACCTGCTTTAGCGCCGCTGCATTAAAGATATAGTCAACTCCGTTAATAGCATTTACAATGGAGGGTAAGTCTCTGACATCTCCGATATAGTACTTTATCTTATTATTCTTGTAGAGATTCCGCATATCGTCCTGCTTCTTCTCATCCCGGGAGAATATGCGGATTTCGCCTATGTCGGTATTCAAGAACCTGTCAAGGACAGCATTGCCAAATGACCCTGTCCCGCCGGTAATAAGTATTGTTTTGCCTTTAAGCATAATTTACTTCCCCCTTATGCAATCATACACCCTATGCTTCAATGTAAATAATATCATACAAACCGTCCCCGTATACTCGCGTATGCTGATCAGCGAATAGATCCTTACTATGCTTTGGAAAGAATACCAAGTTGTATTTATCCTCATATAATGTGTGGGCTCCATGTTTCATGCCCTATCCTACCATGGGCAGCCCTTTGTGGTGAAAGGGCGTCCCGCCCCTTTCAACCCCTGTTATAGGCGCGCTGTATCCACGGGGGTAAGAGGCTGTGCCAAAAGGTTCCTTGTTCTTTGAGACTAATATATACTTTTCACCTTTGAAAGTGTAGAATAAAACGAATTCAATAAGGAAGTGCAACACTTTTGAGGTGAAAAATGGCCCAAATTGAAGGAGTAGATCG
>CAIWWK010000171.1 GCA_903916325.1 Candidatus Firestoneibacteriota bacterium | reverse complement strand
TTCAATTCAAGACCAAGCTCGGGAACGCTGACACCATAATACGCCCTGTCAACCGAGATAAAATCATTAGGGTTTATGGCAGGCGACATGTATTCGCCGCTCTCCATTCCGCTCGTGAAGATATATTTTTCAAACATATTCTGCCAGGGGAGCACATGAAGAAACAGGAGACCGGCAAGAAGAAGCCCGGTGAACCAGCCGCTGAATTTGGGATAGTTTATTTTATCTCCGTTCTTCTTCAGGGAATCCTCATAGGCATGGACTGCCGACAGAACTTTTATAAGAGGCGGAATGAAAGGACCGAGAATGAAGATATCCGAGAAGTAAGAAGCCGCCGAAGAAGCGACGATAAAGAGAATAGCTGTAAGGATTGAGCCGTTGTAGGCCTGGCCGACGCCCGGCAAAATAAAGGAAACGAACGCCGATACGTTGGGATTCCTTCTGCCGGCAAAAGCGCGCGCCTTGTTAGGGTCAAGCGATTTTCTCGCGGAATAGAACGCGTCAAGTATAGAATAGATCCAAAAACCGAAGAGAACAAAGATGGCGGAATAGAAGGTGACAAAATTCATCCCTTCCTTCGCGAACTTCAGGATTAGCAGGACTGCAATGCAGGCGTTCGCTGCCAGCAATATCAATCCCTTTATCACTTTCCCGTAATAGATCTGCCCCATACCGGTCAGGATAAAGGACAGGAAAGCAGCCCTCCAGGGGTCGACTTCATTTTCCAAAGGCCGTACCTTTTTCTCAGTCTGCGAACTCTGCATGCGAATCCTCCGCGTCCCATCTAAATATCTTTACGAAATCCGGCAGTTTCATGAAATTAGTCACCGGCCTTCTTCTCATTTTGAATTTGTCCGTGTCCGTGAAGTTCTTATCCCAGAGAACCGTTGTAGCGTTCCTGTAGCCGGCCTTCTTAAGCAGGCGGATGACGTCATCGTTAAAACTGCCGTAAGGATACGCGAAAAACTCGACTTTCTTCCCGATGTGAGACTCTATCTCTTCTTTTGATACCTCTAATTCGCGCGAAACACGTTTCTCGTAAGCTTCCTGGCTCTCGTTCTTCTGTTTCCTGGAAAGGTGAGGGTGATTTATGGTATGCGAGCCGATGGTCATCCCTGCGTCAGACATTTCTTTGATCTGGGCCCAGCTCAGAGCGCCTTTTGCCTTGAGATTTCCGGTCTGAATGTATATTATCGCCGGGATGGAATGCTTCTTCAGAATAGGGAACGCGTATTTATATATGCAGTCCGCCCAGCCGTCCAGCGAAACTATAACACCGTTCTCTTTGAAGGGTTCGTTCTTTTCCATCTTGTCGGCAACCTCTTCCATGCTAGGCGTGGCATAACTCTCTTTCAGGAAGCGCATTTGCTCATCAAACTTATCCGGGGTTACAGCGAGGTAGATGGCGCGCGTTGACTTTTTCTTGTCGTCTAAACTCAGATATTCCTTGTTTTTTATTTCGTCTTCCGGCTCAACCTCGTGGTAATTCAGTATCTTTACCCAGCAGCGCTGCGGCGCAGTCGCTGACGCGCAGGCGAGCGTAAATAGCAGGAACAATGCAAGCAGATATTTCATTCATTATCCTTTTAGAACTTATCTATATGGATTATATCTTCCATTTTTTTTCTGGTCTTGATCGCGGCCTTGTCCGCGGGGTAGCCTAGCGGCGTCATCACTACCGGCTTAATATGTTCAGGGAGCTTGAAAATATCCTTTATTTTCAACACATCAAAAGAACCCACCCAGCAGGTTCCAAGCCCTTCCCCCGTGGCAGCGAGAATCAGGTGGTCCATCGCAATGGCAAGGTCAATATCAGCGAAATCTGCGCCGTCCTTTCTCTTCCAGGATGTTTTTGTATCAACGCAGCCGACAACTATTATCGGAGCAGTCCAAAACCAATCCCGCGGGTAGGCATCCTTTAACTTCTCTTTTACGACAGGGTCTTTGACGACAATAAAATGCCAAGGTTGAAAGTTTACCGCAGACGGAGCCAAGCGGGTCGCGTCCAAAACCCTCTTCAAGACTTCCTCAGGAATCTGCTTGCTTAGGTCGTATTTCCTGACGCTTCTGCGTTCGGAGATTATCTCGTAAAGTTCCATAAAACCTCCGTTAATTCAAGAAAATTCATTCAGCGACATTATACTATATAGTGAAGGCAAATTCTACGGACAGGATGTTGGAGGGTCGGAGGGTCGGAGGGTCGGATGCTCAGAGGCTCAGATGCGCAAGGGCCAGCAAGGGTGGAGGATGGAGGACTGAAGACGGAGGACGGTTATTTTCATAATCCGTGAGTCTTTAATTAGCAATTAGCAATCAGTAATTAGCAATCCGCGGAGCGGCGCGCGGAGGCGCAGTAAAACCGGAGGACGGTGGACGGAAGACAGAAGGCAGAAGGTTAGATGCTCGGATGGTCGGCAAAACAGGAGATTTGTTTAATGATTTTGTTTTGTTTTGCTTTTACGTTATTAACCTTATGAACCTTAAAAGCTTTATGAACTTTTATTAATAATTATCGAAGTAACCATCCTTCCCGTCCCCTTCCCATCCCTTCTGTAGGAAAAAAACAGGTCTTTCCGGCACATTGTGCAATGAGGGTTTTTGATAATGTTTTTTTTTGGGATACCGCATTTGACCAGGAGGGTTTCGTTTGCTTTCTCGAGGTCAAGGAATGTTTTTCCTTCCCGGGATGAAAGGCAGGCTTTATCAAAGCGGTTCGTGAACTTCGCGCCAAGGTCAGGGTTCACTTCATAGCAGAATTTTTGAATAGAGGGTCCAAATCGGACCTGAATATCCTTGGGGTTGGAACCATAGAGCCGTTTCATACGGACAACCGCATTCTTCGCAATACCCTTATAAGTGCTTTTCCACCCGCAATGAACTGCCCCGATGCAGTTTTTCTTTGCGTCAAAGAAGACAACAGGCAGGCAATCTGCGGTAAATATTGACAGGAGATATCCGGGTTTGTCGGTAACAAAGCCGTCTGCCTCCTGAAGGTTTCTGAAAGCGGGTGACTTTACCGTGAGAACTTTTGCGCCGTGAACCTGTCTTGCATAGACGAGCTTGCAAACGTATATCCCGAGATCTTTGAACAGCCCGGCCCCGCCTTTCTCAAACTTCTCAACACTCATGTCATAGGGCTTGAGAGTGGTGAAAGCCGTGAACCTACTTGGACTGCGCAGACGCAGTATTTTTGCCGGTTTCGCCTTCATTATTTTCCAGTGCCTCGCTGAATTTCTGCAGTCCGTTGCAGATGCCTTCCGCTATCTTCTGGCGGTACTCCGGGCTCTTGAGTTTTTCCTCTTCGTTCTCGTTAGTTATAAACGCGGACTCAACAAGCACAGAGGGCATAGTTGTATTCGCAAGCACGTAAAAGGGGGCTCTCATTATCTTCTTGTTATCCCTGCCTTCGGTGCCGATATTTTTAATAACCTCGTCCTCAACGAAACCCGCAAGAAGTATGCTTGCATTCTCATTGGATTTTTTGCCGATATCGCCGAGTATAAGGTTTATGGCTTTGTCGTAAAACCCCGGAGTATCAAGGTTTTCTCTGATAGCCTGGCGTTTTGCCCCTTCATCGGATGCCTGAGTGCCGAAAATGTAGATCTCAGTCCCTGATACACTTCTAGATACCGAGGCGTTCATATGGATGCTGACAAATATATCTCCGCCGGAATTATTAGCGACATAGCATCTCTCCGGAAGACTGATATATTTGTCGGAGGGCCGCGTGTAGACTACTTCTTTTTCCATCCTGTCAAGGACAAGCTCGCCGAGACGCTTCGCGATATCCAAAGTAACGTCCTTTTCCTGAAGCTTGTTCGGACCTACGGCCCCGGAGTCTTTTCCGCCGTGCCCGGCGTCAATAATTATCTTCTTCAGGGCAAACTTCTCCCCCTTTATCTCCTTAACGACCTTCTTGCGGGAATCCGAGAGCGGCGCAGGCGGCGGCTCCGATTTACTCTTTACGGAGGGGGTAAAAATGTTTCCCTTAACCACAAACTCCTTTTTCGGAGTCACATACTTAACGTCGGCGTTAAGAAGTTTATGAAGTATAACGGCGATGCCGTTTCTGGAAACATAGAGTTTGCTCTCGCGCATTGCCGGATTTTCCGGCAGGAGCTTGTTTGAGTTGTTCAGATAGACGGTGCAGGACCTTTTGCCGGACGAGAGCACGACTCTTTTGTTCTTGGAACTGTAATCATAGTCAATTTTCAGGACCTGGCAGATAGTTTTAAGATGATAATAGTCATCGAATCCCCTCGTAAAACCTGAGATCATGATGCCTGTCGTTCCGTTGTTGTCGGTAACCTTGATGTCAAAATTGGCAGTGGCTGTGCCGGTACCCGCGGCAAGCGCCTGGCAGAAGAAGAGGCAGAGTAGAAATGCCGTTATGCCCTTAGAAATCTTTGTCGCCATCTTTGAGTGATTTCCTCTGCTGGACCGTAAAGGTCTTTATGAAACTCTCCGGCGTGGTGCTTCTCTGGACTACCCTGCGGTTAAGACGCATAAGATCATCACCGGGAAAATTTTCATAACCCCTGACGGTGAGTATAGCTTCATAACCGGCCTTGCCGGCCTCTTCTTTTACGGTCTCGTTGTACCTGCCGTACGGGTAGGCAAAATAGCGCACCGGGACTCCGAGACTGCTCTCAAGCAGGTTTTTGGAATCAACAAGTTCGTGGCGCAGGCGCGCGAGGTATTGCTCCTCGCTCTCCTCTTTCAGGCGCTTGTGCAAATATCCATGCGACACGGAATGCGAGCCAATCTCGGCCCCGTAATCGAGAAGTTTCTTCATATGAGACCATTTCATAGCGTGCGGCCCTTCTTTTACGATATTGGTATATATGAAGACAGAGAAGGGGAACCTGTATTTTTTTAGTACGGGGAAAGCGTTATTATAGATACTGACATCCCCATCGTCAAAAGTGATAACAACAGCGTTGTTTTTGAGCGGTTTCACCTGCCTGATGTAATCAACCGCGTCAGACATGCTGATAACATCATAGCTTTCTTTCAGATACTCCATCTGCTTTTCAAAATCTTCTACGGCGACGTCATAGGCGGCTTCCGTCTTGGGAAGCACGCGGTGATAGAGTATTATATTTATCCACGGGTCCGCGGCATTAAGAGTAAGACCGAGAAAGATCGCCGCGAGAAGTATTTTCAGCATGTTTTTTCCTTTGCTAAATCTGAAGGGGAGGCCCGAAGGCCTCCCCCTGTTTAACCTATTCTACCAGGTTTTCGGGTTTTTTGCGGAGAAAAGCGGGGATATCAATATCCTGCGCTTCCAAATAGCCCCTAAGCTTGTGC
>CAIWWK010000170.1 GCA_903916325.1 Candidatus Firestoneibacteriota bacterium | reverse complement strand
ATGAAAACCTCCCCTCATTGTCAAGCTCCATCATGGGACAGAACAATTGCCCTATCTAAATATATTTTTGGCTGATCTTTTATTTTAAATCCGTTTTTTTTTGCAATCATTATCATCTCTTCAAATTCCGCTTTGTCCACACGGCCCTTGGGTTCTGATACATAGAATATTCCTTTTGGTTTTAGGATATTCTTTACAGCCATAAAGAAAAGAGCCTTATCAGGAACTTCATGAACCACATGTATGGCGAGGAAAACATCCACTCCTTCAGTCACGCCTATCTTGTTGTCTTCGCACTTGCGAAGTATAATCCTTTTCTCTAATTCCGAGCCTTTTATTTTATCAGCCAATAAATCCAGCATGCCCTGCTGCAAGTCCACGGCAATCACCCTGCCTTCTTCTCCGGCAAGTTTTGCGGCTTCTATAGTAAAAAATCCGGGGCCGCAGCCAAAATCAAGCACATTCATGCCGCTTCTAACATACGGCCTTAATATCTTGTTTGGATTTTGTAAAATCCTTCTGACCCATCGAGTAAGGCGTCTTGCTTTCTTAATTGAAAACACTTCATGCTTATTTATTGCCATTTTTAACCTCGATTTTTGCCTTTTTCATCTGATTAATTAATGACATCCATGCCCTGCGCATGAGTTTTGCGTGGTCATTTCCACCAGGCCGCCTTTGATCATTTCCTCTGCCACAGCTTTTACAGTCTTTGCTGTGCTCTTATATGCCTTTATGCCGCCGGCATTTAGTTTTGAGACAGCTCCAGCGCCCATTCCGCCGGTAACTACTGCATCTATATTCTTTCCGCCGATAACACCCAGAGGCTGGCAGGCGCCGTGGGAATGGTGTTGATTAGTATTTTCAAGAACCTCAACCAACTTTGTTTCAGTATCATAAATTACGAAGAAAGGTGCGCTCCCAAAATGTCCATATACAAGACTGTTCTCTCCCTCATTCTTTTCCACAGGTATGCAAATTCTCATATTTTCTCCTTTTGCAGCATTTTTTAGTTTTATGCCCATGTCCGGGAAAAGCATATACTCCACCGCCAATTTTCAACGCTTTCCCGTTCACAATGGCATCCGCCAACTTTTTTCTGGCCTTTTCAATAATAATTCCGAAAGTCTGACGAGAAACATTCATTTTTTCCGCTGCATCCTGATGATATTCTCCATTGAGATCAGCCAGCTTTATCGCTTCAAGTTCATCCAGAGTTAATTCCACTTCAACCAATGTTGCACACGGTATACCTCGCGGCTTAAAATAAATAACTTCCGGCTCTCCGGTTATCAACCTGCGCTTACATGGCCTTACCATCTTCACCCCTCGTTATTAGCATATGCCAATAATAACACCTGGCTGACCTGTTGTCAATGTTTGTTTTTAAATAGCAGGGAAAGAACCTGAAATATCAGGGACAGAGCCTGGTAGCTTAAAGGGACAGCGACTATATCATATCTGATATGAACTCAGCAGGCTATTTAACGAAACAAAAGCCGCTGTCCCCTTTTGCTCCCTTCTGTCCTCCGGCTCCCCTGCCGGCTCAAATTATTTCAATAAATCAGTTAAATCACATGAGAGCAATGCGGATTTATTAAGTATAATCTCTTCTTTCCGGTTAAAATTATCCGCTGTCATTCTAATCATCTTGGTGGATATGCTGTTCCCAAGCATTATGTTGTTAACTTTTTTGAGGTGTGCTTCTGTTTTTTCATAAAACAGAGTCACATACTGCTTTTCCTTTTCGCTCAACTGACGATTCAGATTACTTTCTACAAGCGGGATTATCTTGTCGTTTATTTTCGTTGGCAAGTCGCCATCGGTGAATTCAAACCAATAATCGCTGATTTTATAGATTATCCGGACAATCTTATGTTCTTCTGTTTTATATATAAAAACAAAAGAATAATTGTCGGTAGAAAAGTCCTGGTTGACCGTTATGTCATCAATTTCCGTTATTGTATTGATATTATAATCGTCCCGCAGCCGGGAGAAACTCTCCCGCCAATTTTTTAGCCAATTAAGGATATAGTTTTTATCCACAAACAAAGGTTTAAGGTCATCTTCAAGATTTTTATCGCTCACATCGTTCATTTTAATCGTGAGTTTGTCAAAAAGCGCGCGCGGATCTCTTACATCAATTCCCTTTGCCGTGAGGTAATCAAAATCCGGCACTGCCTTTTTACCCATGTACCAAAGGAGATCATAGATATCACGGCCTTTTTCTTCATAGACGGCTTTCCCTGCTCCGCGTGTTCCTCGCAGAAAGATGGCGGCAAGTTTGCTCGACATCAGCGCCGCCATATTGTAAGTGATTATAACAAAAGAAAGCTGATCGTGATTTATTGGCCGGCGTTCGGTAACGGCTTTGGGAGGCACGAAATGATTTAGATCAATTTTCACATGCACCTGTTTTGATGTGTTTCCTGCACTCAACTCCTCGCCGACATGAAACTTCAGAGTCAACCCTCTGCCGGCGGTTATTTTTATGGTAAGAAAATCTGCGCCGGCTCCGTAAGTATTAATGAAATGATTCTCTATTTCTTTCTTCAGCTCCTCAAGGTCCTTGCCGGTGACCTCATAAGAGACTTCAAAGTCCAGGTCAACCGACATACGGTCGAGGCCGTGGATTATACGCAGCGCGGAACCGCCGTACATGACCCACTTGCTGTACTCCGGATGGTGGTAAATAAAATCAATGACATAAAACTGCAACTCTTCTTTGAGCGCATTGCGGCTCGTCTCAGCGTCAACTTTGCCAAAGGCCCAAAGATTCTCAAGTTTTCTTTTCAGTATGGAGGTAATCTGCCCGCTCACATTCCCTCTAACATTGCAAAGAATTTTTCCTGCTCTTCCTTGTTCATCTCGTCTATGTCTATCCGTAACCCGCCTATCAATGTTTTAATTTTCTCTATTGTGAGGCCGCGGAACTGATAAGTCCTAAAGTACAACAGATCAAACAGAGCTTTTGACGGTGAAGCCATAAAATAATCAAATTTTCCTTTACCCAGGGAAAACCCCGAAAACAGGTCTTTCTTAATTGACCGATACTCAAAGTTACCCGCTTTGGTCTGATAATCTCTTGTGACTTTTGTGGTAACTGAAGTAACAGAGTGAATTGCCTCAGCAGCAAGATTATAATACTGCAAAGCGGCCCAGGAGCTCACATAAGACGGTTTGCGGATAACATTGGCGAGATAAAATGTATATGAGATATCTGATCTGTTAATTCCATAAAAACTGGCAGACACATACAATCCATTCTTTAACTGTAATATTTCTTTGTATTTAAGGAACCGGCTGATATATGTGTCAACGGTCGTATTTTCAAGCCCCAACTGCCGGCCAAGCTGATATACCGTGTTTTTGTCAAAATATGGCAACGGTTTCAGCTGTTCTATAAGGTTATTTCGGCTTTTCATATTTATGACATAAGTGTATCAAATATGAAACATGCTGTCAAGGGGGGTGCAGAATGCAGCAAAAACGAGGCAAAATGACAATGCGTAAACGACTCGTCACCCTGCGCCGCAGGCACCGTCCTGAGCCGGAGGCGAAGGACCTATACCGGCTCCGCCGGATTACTGATTGCTAAAACAAAGGGGACAGACCCTATTATTTATCAGGTTTTCATTTTTTCCCTGTGCTCTGGCGGAGATTCCGGAGTTATCGCAAATTGCGATAAGTCCTGCGACAAAACACGCTCCCGGGGAGGTACTCAAAGGGGACAGCGACTATATCATATCTGATATGAACTCATCAGGCTGTTTTACGAAATAAAAGTCGCTGTCCCCTTTTGTTCCACATTTATTAAACTTATTTTCCAAGCTCCCGCATTATTGAAAGCGCTTTTATCTGTTCCTCAGAAAGCGGGAAGTTTACGCCTCCGCATTTGCCGGCTTTCTCTGTCCAAATAGAAGCGCGGGATAATCCGATCCCTTTAAGTTCTATGGGTTTTATTCCCAATCTTGCCGCTTCGCCGCCGAATTTTACGGTGAAACTGTCTCCTGCAGGCTTTTCGAGGAACGGATCAGCTATGCTTGAATTTTTATCAAAACCCTCCAGATGGCCAAAACCGAGATTTACTTTTTGGCCGCCCCGCCAATAAATATTATGGTCCATTTCGCCGATAGGTTTCCTATCCCAAGTTTTGCTCCAGGTCTCTCCGGACTCAAACATCTTACCGAAACCCATATACATTACGTTCCGGCAGAATGAAGTATTCATGGGACCGATGTTATACGCTTCGGGTTGAATGCTGATATCAGCCAAACCGGAATACGCAAAGACGTTGTTCTCCAATACATTTCCCGGACATCCGTGCAAATGAACGCCCAGATTCGCCCCGTAAACCACATTGTTGTATACACGGACATCGTTCGTTTCATCATCAAGATAGATTCCCACGGCAGTCCCCCGGCCGGCGCCTACATTATAGATTAGATTGTTCCGGATAATATTCGGCCCCTGCCCCAGTGTTCCCCAGAAATAAATACCGCCGCCGTCGTGCAGTTCCTGCATTACATCGTGTATACAGTTAAATTCAAAGACATTATTCCGGGAACGGACATATGGCTTTATTTTTGCGGCTGTAAAGGGAGGCTGTAGTTCCGGAGTGCTCTGTTGGTTCCAACCGCTGCTCAACGCGCCCGAAAGATTTATTCCGATATATGGCATATCTGTAATGACATTATGCGCTATCCTGTTACCCTCGCTTCCCGAGACGGTGATTCCGGATATGCTTTTCATCACGGTATTGCAATGATGGATATAATTATCGGTTATCTGATTGTTGGCGCTCGTCGGCTGGCCTTCCTCCGGATAATCGTTGATATATACAGGCGTGTCCCCCGTGCGGGTAAATTCGCAGCCCGACACGGTATTATTAAGGCATCCTTTCCAGATGACCACGCCTGAACCGCCGAGGTCTAAGAACCTGCTGTCTTCGACACTGCAGTTACGAACACCGGAACTGAGGCGAATTGCCGTTCCCTCATAATTGCGCCATCTTCCCTCCCGGCCCGAATGCTGAAAAGTTAAACCTCGAAAACTTATATTCTCGACCCATTTTTTCTTGTTAACCTGCCCTTCCAGCGCGAACATGACCGAAAGGCGGCCGCAGGTTATTTCGCATTTATTGGGGTCTGTACCGCCGGGCGGGATCAAATAAAGGATTGAGGTTTCTTTGTTGAAACACCACTCGCCCGGGCTGTCCAGGGCCGTCAGCACATTTTCTATATAAAAATCTCCGTGAGGCCCCCAGCCGGCAGGGACCAGCGGGTACCCGCACGGCTTGGCAAGCGTAACAATACATTTCTGTTCATCTATCTTGGCCACCGGCAGATGAAAATCTACCCATTCATAGGGCATTATAACTGCCTCTCCGCTCGAAGCGTCAGGCCAGCCTGCAAGCGTTCCCTTTTCAAACTTAAATTCAGTTTTGCTTTCTCCGGCTGCCAGCGCTTTTAAAAACCCGGTCTTGGGTATACGCGCCCTCTGCTGGCGCCTGCCGTTGATAAAAAGGTCATCTACCCGCATCCCCTTGGAAAGCTGCAGGCGCCATTTTTTATTATCCTCTGTCTTGCGCCATTCGCCGGTAATGACGGTCCCGCCGCTTAAAACAGGTTTCTCTCCGGGATATGCTAAAAAGGACGTTCCGGAATCCTCCGGCTCAAGCCAGAATACGTCTTTCAGATAATAGGTCCCTTCGCGCACAAATATCGCGCCGCCATTTTTCTTTTTGGCCCTTACTGCATTCCGCGCCCTGTCCAAAGTTGCAAAAGGCCCGTCAGTCTTTCCTTCGTTTGGCGCAGTCAGTATTCCTGACCATGCATCATTCCCGTTAACAGCCACATAGAAGTCTGCCTTATCCTGAGCGGTTGCCGGGAGGCAGGATAACAGGATTGAAAATATCAAAAGCGGAAGCAACTTGTTTTTGAGCATACTCCCCCGTTATTATCGCGGTTTCGCTGATAAATGGAACAGCGGACTTTAAGTAAAAACAAAGGGGACAGACCCTATTATTTATCAGGTTTTCATTTTTTCCCTGAAAGCTTAAAGGGGACAGCGACTATATCATATCTGATATGAACTCATCAGGCTGTTTTACGAAATAAAAGTCGCTGTCCCCTTTTGCCTTTGCGGAGTGCTTGCGGAGACCTCATTGAGTTAATTCTGCTGGCTTCATTGGCAGCGTGCCCGCATCTGTCTCTGTGATTTTTATCCAGCAATCCCCCGGTACTGCGGTGAACAAAAGGACAGGACGGTCCGACTCGTCAGTCAAAAGCCATGCATGCGTGGAATATGTTTCAAATGTATCGGTGCTGTATTTTAATAGCCTGCCATAATCCACCCGCTTGCCGCCATAATCAATCCAGTATTTTCGTAAGTCATGCGATGTCGTATTTACCAATAAAACCCGCGCACTTTGCGTGCCGGACATAGATCTTGTTTGCGATTCCATTGCAACCGGAATTGGCTTCAACGATTCACGCGCGAGATCAAGATTCGGAACGCGGCCCATGTAAAGATCATCGAATAACCGAAATGAATCTTTATCATACTGTCTCAGGCCCTCCGCGCCGTTATCCGGAGGTTGACCCGTCATGCCCAGATCTCCATGAGTGCCAAAATACCACATGGAAAGTTCAGCAAAGAATTCATTCGGATTTGTCGCTGCATAACTCTTAACCCATAAACCGCCGGCTGTCGCATCACTAAAACGCGCTTCAAATTGTTTTTTCACGCTTGCCGGGATACCGTTGTTATACAGGTTATGCGCAAACTCATGCACCAGTATATCCCGGCCGAAGTATCTGTCGTTCGGTATTTTCAGAAGATTTTCCTCGCCGCAGGATGTAAACAGGCCACCCAAACCTCTCGTTCTTTCATCAATCGTGAGACTGCCGTCGAACGGCTTTCCTTTTAAATACCTATATTCCGGCAAATCCGAGGTTTTCTGATCCTTTCCGATAATATGCAATTCCGCGCCGATACCCGCTAAATTCTTCCTGACTGCGGGTATATGCTTAAGCATTCTGTCAATTCTTGCTTTTGCCTCGCACATTGCCCTATCTGAAACAACCTCGCCTGCTTTGATTGCTATGCCGTCCGCATCAAGGAATTTCACATAAAAAGAGTCATCGGTTGTTTTAACAACTGACTGTCCGGCAAAAACAGGAATAGTTGTAAACAAACAAATCACTGCCAGCCAAGTCAGCCTGATATTTATTGAAGAATGAATTATTTGAACCACCGTTTTCATGCCTCCAACAATCAAGAATGGTTTGCGCCGCGAAAAGCCTAAACAAAGGGGACAGACCCTGGTTTTTGCAATCACTTCTACAGCTTTAGCTTTTCAATATCCCGCAACCCTATATGTTCGACAATTAAATCTCCGTACTTTTCAGTATGAGGCTTATCTGTATCGGAACACACTGCGAAATTCTCTCCTTCCGGGTATTTATTCCTGAATATAATCAGATTCCCGGGTTCAAAGGATTTCGACGACAAATGGGGACAGACACATTTAATTATCGTTTTTCTTTAGTTTGTTCTTTGGAAAGCATAATAGTCTTTTGAAATCCCCATTACTAATTCACTTGTTGATAGTTTAGCCACAAAGCGCGGGGTTTTCAAGGGGAAACAGGCATCGTCCGGAGGCGAAGGCGCAGTCCTGAGCGGCAAAACCGCGAAGGACCTATCCCTGTTAAAAGTTCAATCCACTCCAAAATCCATGAGTCTTTAATTAGCAATTAATAATCAGTAATCGGTTTTAGCGCGGAGTTGGTTCGTTGCACTTCCTTATTGAACTCGCATCTTATGCCTTCCCTAACTTTACAATTCCCTTAGCGGCGCTTTTCTTATGGAAGCAGGCTTTCCGCCTCACGCCGTTCGCCACAAACTCCACGCTGCTTTCTTTCGGCAGATATTTCCACGCGGGGTTGAAAGAGACTTTCCCGTTTTCCGCTTTCATGCCGAACAAACCTTCCAGTATTATCGGCCTCGCGGGCATGTGTCCGATGTAATACGGGCCGGAAATGGTATTCTCGGGGTCTCCCCACGGCTTGGATAAATCGAGCCTGTTATCCGGCAGGTAGAATTCATATATCCTCTCCCGCTCCAACGCGATGCGGCCGCAGGTATTGACTGTCCTCATAGCAAGCTTTGCCGCCAAATCATCAAAGCCGTACTCCCTGAAAGCCTTTATGAGATAGAGATTCTGCGAAACAAAAACAGTGCCGTTCCAGTACGCCCCCTGGACATAACTCTTTTCGTCTTTTGCAACAAAGGAACCGGGGATCTGTCCCATGAATTTGCGCGGGTCATTAAAAATAGCGGCCATATTCTCCGCCGTGCTCTTATCCGGTATCCCTGCCAGAAGAGCCCAGTAACTCGCAATTGACTTTATCCTGGAAAATCCGCCGGCATGCTTGTCGTAGAAAAAATTATCTTCTTTGTCGTACAAATTTTCCCTGACCAGCGCCCTTAAGGTTTCTTCTTTCCCCCGGTATTTTCCCGCTAGCTTTTTCATTCCCAGAACCTTGGCCATCTTTTGAATGGATTTATAAGAGATGATCATCTGGCAGTTTAGGTCAATGCAGGCAAGCGGCCGGTTCAGGATCTTTCCGCTCTCATCGTACCATCTCGGGCTTTTGTCATTGCCCGATTCCCAGCCGGTCCCGAAGGAATCCATGTATTCGTACAGACCATCTTTATCCCTGTCGGCGTGCCCTTCCCACCAATCCATATTCCTTGCCAACACCTTAACCGCATTTTTAATGAAACCTTTATCTCCGGTAAGCGAGTAAATCTGCCAGGCGGCAATTGAAGCTACGGGGGGATGCGAGCATAAATAATTTGGTCCGGATATGTCAAAATCCGAGGGAAGCATGCCATTTTTGGCGTTTGCCGTGCGAAAGTAATTTTCCAGCTCTTCTTTCGCCCGGGCCGGGTCGGAATACACAAGGTCCATAGCTACGTGGCAGGTATCATAGTGGCCTGCAATGCGCCTCTGATAGGTTTTACCGCGCCCGATGGATTCCCATTTATTCTTGATAAAACCTTCGGGTTTGTAAACTGACAGCCGGTGATTCTTGTCCAGTGCATTCCAGAGCGCTTCGACATTCTTGCTTAGGGAAAGCTTAGGGAGGCGGAGCAATTCACTTGCAGCCTTCTTCCAGATTTGCTCCGGGTCAACGGCGGAGAGCCTGCGTAAAGCCTTATCGAGCGGTTCGGCTTTTTCCGAACCCATATCCCACCAGAGATTCCACCTTGAAACGCCGAGAATGAGTTTTTTGTCCGATTCCAATATCTTTCCGCTGAAATTCCGCTTGTTTCCGAGGCTGGTTCTTCCCTTTGGTGTACCGCTTTCCATTAGCCCCGTCTGAAAAAATTTGAACCTGCCGGCTTTTTTCCTGAAGCCTTTATAATTATTTATGAAATTTATCTTTTCTGCCGGCTGAAAGACAATACAATTATCAACTGCCGCTATGTAAACAGGCTTACCGTTGTCTGATTCTATCTTTATCGATTCGCCGGTCCAACCGGCAAACCTCGGGTTCCTGCCGGCGTTAACGCTGATTATCTCTTTCCTGTCGCGGCCAAAGGCTATCCTTACGCTGTTTTCCTTAAGCACTACATCCCAGACCACTTCTTTGTAGTGATTAATATATTTTGAATCATTGATGCAGGGGAACAAACAGTACCGGTTCCATTTATTTTCCGCCATATCTGCCTCCGGACCTGACAATCCCAATAATTTATTTTACTATGCATCATAATATATCAAAAAAAAATCGCTGTCCCCTTTTCTTAGTTTATCTCATACCAAATCGTCTTCCACTCAGGCCCAAGCTCGAAAGTCCCGTCTTTTACGGGTATTTCGCTCTTCCTCTTTCCTTTTTCGTCGAGAGCCCACACTTTGCAGCTGCCCGTCTTCAATTTAATAGTGACAGGGACGCCTTCCACGAGAGTGGGAGCCTCGCCCCAGTCCCTGCCGCAGGAATTTTTGGCAGGACTCTTCCAGCCAATCTTCGAATTCTCACAATAGCCCATCGCGGTGATTATGCGCCTGCTTTTCTCCGTCTCGGTAATTGTTATAACGGACCAGCCCTCCTGTAATGTTTTACCCGGCCTGGCCGTAAATTCTCCAAGATCATATTCTTTGTCTTCGCAATAACCTATCAGGGCTTTGCTCTTCGCAGAGTTTACAACCAAAATACCCTTTTCACCATTCCAGACTATCTCTTTTCCTGCTTTGTAGATCCTGTCTTTCTCCGCAGATGGAAGCCCCGCAAACATATCGGCTGCCGTGAGAGAAGCGCAAATAGAAAATCTGCGCGTAAGTAATCCTGAAAGGGGCATCCCGATATCTCTCCCGCCTATCAATGACCACGGGCTTGCCGATCCTACCATGTGCTTTTCACTAACCGGCTCCAAGGCAAGCCGGTAGTCATCCTCCCTGTCAATATTGAGATCCCCGCGCAAGAACATGGCGGCCGATGGTACCAGCGAAGCCATCTGCAGCGGGTGCTGGGAGAGGTCGAAGAATCCTGATATCTTCCCAGGGCTGTCCTTCCCGCCCATCGGAGAGTACGCGAACGCGTAAATGGCGTCCCAGTCCTGGAAGGAAGCGTACGCGGCAAGTATCGGAAGAGTTTCGGCGTTAAAAGTATTTGGCGACGGGTGGTCGTATTCGCTGACTGTGTAGGGCTTGCCCTTGATATGGTAGCCGGTCAGCCTCACGATGGTGGATTCCTCCGGGTGCTTGACCATTGATTCGTTCTTTATGAACCAGTTATCCGGATCCCACGGGCGGAGCGGGAATTGCGGGTGCTGCCAGTAAGCGTGGGCGTCCACGTAATCTGTCTGCGCCATAATATTTAGCGGAGCACAACCGGCAATAGTGCCTGTTACCATGGCCTTAACTCCAAGATCTTTCTTTATATATGAGTACATTCCGAGCCAGTAACCGCTTTCAAGGTCCCATAGGAAATCCAGCCAGGCTTCTTTCTGCTTCGCGGTCGGAAGCCCGCCGCCGGATTTCAACTGCGGCGCAACCGTGTAGTCCTCGAGTTTCTGGCCTTCGGCCGGGCCGAGCTCCCCGCCGGGGGTAAGTTTAACGCCCGTGAAGAAATAATCGCCTCTCATTCCGCCCATTCCTGAAAAGCAAATGCGCCCGTTATCATCCGGAGCGTCAACCATCATATCGAATTCGAACTTCTGCCACTCGCCAGTAAGCTTTATGGCGCGGTTAAACCCAAGCTGGCTCCACGGCGGATGGGCCATGCCGGCATTTACGCTTATCTCGCAGTCATCATCGGCCTTGGCAAAGAATTCAAGTTTATAGGGAATTCCGTTTTTCAGCTTCAAACCCGCCTGGTCAAGCTGGACATGCCATGATGCGCCACCCGGTGTCTTGACCGTTATCTTTGCGCATTTCCTGCCGTCTTCCGCAGAAAATTCTTTTTCTATCTTGGCGGTCTCGTGCTGTTCAAATACCCAGCCATTCTCTCCCTCTAAAAAACTCCCGTTCTTTATCATATTCTTGCCGGCGGGGAAAGACTTCGTCCCCCAGGCTTCTTTCATTTTATCCGTTGAACCGTACCTGGTTTTCAGCCAGAGATTCCATTTCTTCTTTAACTCCTCCATATATGACCCGGGCATAAGGTCAAGCCTTCCCCCCAGCCACGCGTGGATTATGCCGTTCTCGTTGTTTATCTCCACAAAAGCAACGCAAGGGTCCTCGTTGTAAGCCAGTCCGGTATACGGGTTCTTATGGGTGAGAAGAGTTTTCGCGTATTCCTTCTGCAGGTCAATCATCTTCGGGTAATACATCGCCGCGACCGCGCGGTCCTTCCAGTCTATGGTCTCTATCTCCGGCGGGATACCGTCGGAAGCCTTAAAGGGCCTGGATACGAGCAGGTTTATGTTGCTGTAAATGCCGTTATCCTTCAGGCACTTAATGAAGTAATCCAGCTTATCAATTGCTTCCGGGTTCAGGCTCCTGCCGTCCGGATTTACGATACGCGTTTTCTCCCAGGAGTTATCCATGTGATGAAACCGGACGACATTGACGCCAAACTTAGCCATTCGGAACGCAATCGCCTTTGCTTCTTCCTTATCCGGCATTTTTCCCGTGAAAGCGATATTGACCCCGAAGAACCTCTGGCGGTCCTTCCCGAAATAAAAATGGCCGTCAGGCCGGGCGGAAAGATAACCTTTAACTCCCGCGGGCTTATGGAGCAGGTACGAAAGGTTTGTGGGTGAATCTGAATTGTCGTCCCAGGGAAGTACAAAAGGAAAGAGCGCGGATTGTGCCGCGAAAACAGGCACGCTAAGACAGAGGAAAACAAGAAACAAAGTTTTTTTCATATTAAACCCGCCGCTCAGAGTATATCACTAATATTAAAGCGGGGGTATGCTTTTGTTTGCGCGGAGCAGACGGGAGATTAAGACCACCTCAACAAACCAAACACAATAAGCACTAAAGCTATAATAAAGGCAATTACCTCTATAACTATTTTGTGATCTTCGTCCATATCTGAACCGTGAAACATCCAATCTCCTTTGTTTTCTTAAAATTATCCTGCCCTTATTCTTTCAATTACAGTTTTTAATTAGTGTTGAACCGGTATTCCCAGGGTTCTCAGTATAGCCGGCAAGACAACAAACTTGCAGCCATCCGGGCTTGGATGCACTAAATCAGGCACATACGCATTGTATGTTTTTTTGTCTGAATTAAGCAATACAAGCCATTGCGGATACATATCTACCAGCAGAAACTTATGAACCTTTGCAACTGACCTATACACATCATAATATTCCGGTATTTTTTTGCGGGGTAAATCCCCCGGGGTTGTGGTCATAAGAACAATTTCGCACTTTGGATTTTGTTCGAGTATACGCTTTATCATGAATTCCAGATTCTCTTTTGCCTGCGGTACGCTGCAGTTAAATCTTCCGACTACATCGTTAATCGCAAATTCAATTAATACGGCGTCCGGCTTGTTTTTAATTACGCGTTCCTCCAAATTGTCAACGCCCCATTTGGAGTACATCCCCTGGCCGCCTTTGTTTAAGACAGTTGCTTTGCCCGGGAATAGCTCGTTTAGTTTTTTCTGCAATTCATCTACCCATACTCCTTTTTCCGTTAAACTTGTGCCGTACGCAACAATCGTCTGTTTCTTGCCGGCTTTCAAGTTGGCAGCTAATACGCTTGTTTGCTCAGCGCTTATTTTCACTGCAAATACACACAATAAAACTGTCGCGACTATCAGGGTTCTTTTCAATTTTCCTCCAAATATTATTTGCCCGGTCGTTGCGCTTATTAGCAGTCTTTCCGGCATGCTATTCTCTGACAAAGATTTCGCGCGCCATTCAACAAAAAAGAGCTGCCTTGGCTATTTGTAGTTCGCCTCGTTCTTCCATACATCCACAATTAGTTCGTATTTTTTCAGGTCCATTCCGGTATAAACACAGTTGCTGGTGGAGAATATGTACCCGCCGCCCGGCATACCGTGCTTTATGGCGTAGCGGGCCGACTCTATGACCTGCCCGTCTGTTCCAGTATCCATAAGCCCGCAATTAACATTTCCTATAAGGCACAACTTCTTGCCGTACTCTTCTTTTACCTTCGCTATATCCATGCCGCCCTGAGGGTCAATAGAGTGCAGCGCGTCCGGCCCCGTCTGGGCTATCTGGTCAAGTATCGGTTTGATATTGCCGTCGGTATGCTTTATTGTCAGATACCCCATTGACCTGTAACCGTCACAGAGCCGTTTGAGATAGGGCGCGATAAATTCCGAGAACTGGCCCGGAGAGAGAAAGGGCCCGGCGTTTAAAGCGTAGTCAGAACAAAGAGCGAAGCCGTCAAAAGTAGTGAGTTTTTTAAGCATGGAGCCGGCCTCAAGCATTTCATTGAGATTTTTTTCCGCCTCTTCTTTTACTTTTTCAGGTTCATCGGCGAGGCGGTAAACAAAGTCAAGCATGGTGTCGCCGTCAGGAAGCCCGAAGGTGCAGTCGCCATGCATCATTATGAAGTATTTGTCGCCCGAGAGCTCCCGTATTTTGTTTACCACCTGCGCAAACCCTTCGTAACTGCCGGGCGCCCTGTGGACAAAAATGGCATTGTGTTCGAACCTTTCAGCCGTTTTAATATAAAGGTCCGCCATGTCTGCAATGTGAAGGTCTCTCTCTGCCTGTTTCATCTGGGTCCACTGAGAATATTTTCTGTGCTCGGGGTGTACTTTGCCGAAGGCTTCCATTGTTAGGAAGAAAACAAGCTCAAAGGTGGGAACCCGGGTTCCCTTGACAGGCTCTTTCTTCAAAAGCGCGTGAATAAACAGTTCTCTCGGGGTCATGTAGTTTTCCTTTTGCATTAGCATTAGAACTATCTTTCGCCGGTTGTCGCGCGGATATAATCCTCAACGCCTTTGCAGATAGCGGCGGCCAGCTTATACCTGAAATCGTTTACCCTTAACTTTCTTTCCTCTTCCGTGTTTGTGATAAAACCGACCTCCAATAAAGCAGCCGGCATATTAACATGTTCGATGACATAAAAAGGAGCGCGGGAAATAATATATTTGTTGCCGGCTTCAGAATCAACATTGCTCAATATATTCCCGAGAATGTTTCCGGCAAGGAAAAGGCTCAGATGGTCTATCAATTTTGAACGCGGTTCGGAAAGAATGCGCTTCATGCTGGCCGGTTTTATATATTCTATGTTCTCTCTTATTGCCAGCATTCTGGATATTCTATCGGTGTTTATTGAACTGTAAGTATAAATCTTTGGACCGTGAATATTATTGTCGGTATTCGCGTTAACATGTATTGACAGGAATAAATCCCCGCCATTCCTGTTGGCTATCCCAATTCTTTCATGCAGT
>CAIWWK010000169.1 GCA_903916325.1 Candidatus Firestoneibacteriota bacterium | reverse complement strand
TCTCTCCCCCTATAAAAGGGGGAGAGAAAAAAGGAGAAACATGAAGCATACAATATCTGTTTTGGTTGAGAATAAACCCGGCGTTTTGGCGAGGATAGCGGGAATGTTCTCGGGCAGGGGCTTCAACATCAAGAGTTTGACCGTCGGTGAGACGGAAGACCCGGATGTTTCAAGAATGACAATAGTGGTCGGCGGGGATGACGCAGTGCTCGACCAGGTGAACAAACAGCTGAATAAACTCATTGATGTTAACAAGGTCATAGATATGACCAAGGAAAAGTTCATAGAGCGCCAACTGGCTCTCATCAAGGTGAGCGTGACTCCGTCCAACAGGGCTGAGGTTATGCTGGTTGCCGAGGTTTATAAGGCAAAAATAGTGGATATCGGACAGAAGACTTTTACGGTAGAGGCGACCGGCGGCGAGGATAAGATAGACGCGCTTGTCAGCTTTCTCAAGCCCTTCGGTATTAAGGAAATGGTAAGGACGGGTGCAGTGGCGCTCTCCCGCGAGTACCAAAAAGAAGAACCGAAAAAGTAGCTAAAAAGGGCCCGGCAACGGGCCCTTTTTTTTACATTAGGGAGCGGAAGATGAAGAAAATTCTCTGTTATTTCCTTGTAGCCGCCGCCTATATTTGTTCAGCCAAATCAATTGAGCTAAAGAATGTAAAAACTGCAGCCGAGAGCTCAGATTTCAAGTGTATGAAAGGCGCCTCCTGTGTTATCGAAGAACAGGCCAAAGCACTCTGGCTTAAGCTCTCTTTTTCTAAAAAAAAATACTCCCTAGCCTATTACTATATACCGCGTAGTGATTTTGAATACTACGGTGAGAAGAAGCCCGGTTCCGCCCTTATTAATATGGCCGCCCCCGAGAATATTTGGACCGGCTACGATTCGCTGAACTTTGACTACATAAATCCTTCAAAGCAGGAAATAAAGATAAAATTCTGGGTCCTTGACAGGGGAAGCATTGCTTCTTTCTGCGATTTCAATGAGATGGTTAAGGTATTACTTACGGCCGAAACGCCGGATGCCGACCCGAAGTACCTTCAGATGGGCGAAGTCGCGGTAACCCTAAAACCCGGCAAGGGAAAAGCTTCAGTAAAACTAACCGAAGACATTCTCACTGTGGATAACAGGCGAGTGCTAGATCTGTCTGATGTTAGAGCAATTGCTTTCCGCGGAACCGGCAAAGAAGATGTGCTTTTTGTTAACAATATCAGGCTTGAAGGCGCGTCCGCTTCGGCAGGTTCCTTCCCCGGCCCGGTATTTCGGGTAGTCTGTCCGAAGACGGAAAAAGGCTACAGCGATACATACGCGGTTATCTGCCCGTTTTGCGGCGAAAAAAGCCATAAGATTGACGGTTCAAATAAAGAGCCGGTGTTCTCGCCAAAGGGGTTGCACATAAATGCGGGGACGGCGGAAAGTTACGCCCCGCGCGGCGGCGGTGGGAATGATCAGACTGAAAATCAGACGGATGTGTTGGAAGTTTCGCATTATGATGACAGTTTTTGGGAGAACAGGATACAGTTCTTTTTTGATTTGACCGGTAAACTCAGGCCGGGAACAAAGATAGCAAAGGCTGAATTGCGTCTCTGCGTGAAATCAGAGCCGGGCAAGGCCTTCTATCCGGTGTTTCAGCTTTACTCCGTGCCGGAAAGGTTCAAATCGGACGGGAAGAAAAAACCAATCTGGAATAATCAGCCGCCGGTTGAAAAACTCCTGTTTGTCAGCGGGGTATATGAAGGCGCGGACTTTCCGCGCTGGTTCTGTTTTGATGTAAAGAATTATTTGAAGGAGAAACTAAGGCAGAGCGCGGTTTTCCAGCTGCGCGCCGCCATTTCGGCTTCAACTTATACGAACCCGCATCCGCTCGGACATTATACTTTCTTTGATGACGGCTCAACAGACGCTTCAAAGAAACCGTGCCTCTACATTGAAAGAGAGTGAAGAAAGATTAGGCGGATTAGGAAGAACGATTACGCAGATTAGATTTAGCCTTAATCTGTGTAATCTGTTTTGGAATCTGAGTAATCCATCAAAGAAGTTGAAGAAAGTTTATTGATTGAGCAACAAATGCCAAGAAAGAGGCAACTTCTGCTATCGGAAAAGCGCCTTATCGGTATATAATTACAGCGAAGGAAACAGTGAAAAACAAAGGATTATTCATAGCGATTCCCCTGATA
>CAIWWK010000168.1 GCA_903916325.1 Candidatus Firestoneibacteriota bacterium | reverse complement strand
GGCATTCATAAAAGCCGAGCAGAGCACGGAAGGCGCGCCTGCTATTTCTATTCCCGGAGCGGTTTTTTCATTTTTATCAGCCGTCACGGCGGCGACAAGAGGCCTGTTAAAAGCCGTTCCCGCTTTGATGAGTTCAATATCCAGGAATGCCGGGCCGTGCGGCAGGAAAGCCATCTTAATAAGGTGCCTGCCGTTATCCGTTTCAGGATCGGGCATATAAGGATTGCGAAGCATCGTCATCCTTGCCCGCCCTCCTAAAACATCGCAGCCGTATTTGGAATCATTAAGCAGGGCAAAGCCGAGGTTCTTTCCCGACACATCAACAAATTTCTGGGTCGGCTGCTCGGTCCCGTTCGCCGGACGCTCCATGACGCTGTACGGCCCCTCGAATCTTGCTCTAGCTTCGGATATATTTCCGGCAAAAGAAAGTTTCAGCTGGGGAATCCCGGCCGCGTCGTTTCCCTTTTCCTTCCAATCGACCTTAACGTCGAAATCTATCCGGTTGGAGTCCTTGTAGAAGAAAATATCTTCCGTAATGCTTGAAGATCTGAATTTATGCTTCACGCAAAAGCGCGCGAATACCGGCCCGGCGGAAAGAAGCTTTACCGAAGCGCCCGACACAAGGTTTTCCTCGCGGCGTATCTCGTTAATATTCCACGCCGACATCGTATTTGGCGATTCGTCTATCACCTGGAAGACATTAAGGGCCAATTCGGCGCGGGTTACACGGATATGCTGGAGATATTTTGAGATGCCTTGAGCGACAAACTCAAGATTCTGCCTTTTGTCAAGATAGGAGGCAACTATTCCGGAAGATTTTTGGAGCTGCGCGGTGTACAGGGGCGTTTCAACCTTGAAGTTATCATCCACCATTTCCGGCCCGCGCTCAACGGAGATTTTTACTTGACCCGCAGTTTTTGCGGGCTGTTTGGAAATTATATACATCTTTCTGGAATAGGCCGGGACTTTTTCAGCCAGGAAAACATATTCCGTTCCGTCTTTTTGCACAGGGATTACATTCCTGGAAACATCTATCAGGCTCTTTGTACCGGCCGGAAGTTTTGCCCGCACCGGTTCTGTTCTCTCAAACCCGCAGGGGTTATACACGCAAAGAGTTTTCCCGCTCTTTTTCAGTTTGGACATTTTCTCAAGCGCTGCTTTGCTCACCTTCTCCGCCAGAGACAGGGAAAAAGCTGCCCTTTTCGTGGCGTCGGCATAGGGACCGTGCGTTGAGGAACCGTCATAGATATCGTGAAATTGCGAGAAAAGAACTGGTTTCCAGGCAGAAGCTAAGACGCTCCCGGAATCAAGGCCCGCCATGGCGGACAGGGCCTCCGCCGCAAGCAAGCCTCCTTCGCATTTCCTGTTCTCGCGCTTTATAGAAGCATGAGTCGTAAAGCAGCCTTCAAAAAGAGAGAAGACCTCCCCTGAATTCTTGGGAAGGGCTTTCTCATTCTTCTTTACCTCTTGAAGCAGGTTCTTTGCCGTAGAAAAAATTACAGTCGGAATAAGCGGTTTATTCCTGAATCTCTTGAGACATTCAAGCTCTCTCCTGGCAAGCGCCCCGCCATGATTCCCGATTCCCCAGATATGAATACCGTTCTTTATGCCGGTCCTGTTTGCCAGTATCGCGTTAGCGACCAGAGCGCCGGGGGACAAGGTGTTATTGTAGTTGCAGGAAAACGCCGTTATTTTCGTGCCGTCAAGCCCCTTCCACTCCCTCACAGGCCAGTTCGTTGTAAGCGCCGGGTTGCAGCGCATGTGAAAATACGCCTCAGCGCCGCCGAGTCGCGCCAGCTGGGGAATGTTTATGGGGTGGCCGAAAGTATCGGGTTCCCACATTATTGCGGATTCGGTTCCAAGATTTTCTTTCGTCCATTTACGGGCATAGAGAAAGTGGCGCGCGATAGATTCCCCGTCGGCCATATTCAGGTCGCCTTCAACCCAGGTGGCGGCAGTGTTCTCCCAACGCCCCTCGCCGATGCGCCGTTTAATTTTAGCGAAAACATCCGGGTCTTTTTCCCGGGCAACCATATATGTCGGCACCTGGCTGTGGGAAAAAGTAACCTCCGGATAGTCATCCATAATGCCGGTTGCTGACTTTAAATCCCGCCTTATACAATATTCAGTGTCCTTCCAGGTCCACATCCAGTCCATGTCAATATGCGAATGACCGAGAGTGTGAAGTTTTATCGCTTTCGCTTTCTCCGAGAGAGGGAGCAGAACCCTTTCCATTTCAGCCGAAGAGGCAAGGAAGGCATCATAATCTTCTTTCCTCAGAGCCGCGACATTAAGCTTTCCGCGTGCAGCATCCACAAGCGCTTTTTCTCCCGGGCTTTCTGCAAGTTCAAGAGCAAAGGAAAGCTGCGCGCTCAATGTTTCCAGCCGGAGCGCCAGGTCAAGGCAAACTTCAGGCTGTACCGCAAAACCTCCGGAGATGTTGTTGGGTATATCCGTAGGCTCGGAGCAATAGACAACTTTATACTCTCTTCCGGGTTCAATATTGAAAGGGAAAGGATCCGCTATGGGACCGGTGGCGTACCAGGTGTGCTCTTCTTTCCAGAGTTCCTTGTCGTCAAGCCAGAGAGTGAAAGGCGCCCAGAAACCGCAGGTCAAGAGCGCCTTTGTACCTTTCAGGGAAACCCCGCTTTTTTTTGCCGGAAAAACAACCTTCGTATAAAACCAGTTCTTTCCGTTCTTCTTTACCGGAGTGCTTAAGTGCTTGTAGGTGGGCCAACTTTCTTTAGGGCTGGCATTTAGAGGGTCTTGCAAAGATTCCGGGCTGACACGCCAAATAAAGGGAATTCCCGTTTTTAACTCTTTTACCTTATTGTTCAGTTCAACAAGAAGTTCCTCAGTATTCATTTCTTCCTCCTGAAAAAGACTATAGGTTAGGCCTGGTCCCAACTACAAATATTTCATCCCGGCCCCAGAAATCACCCACCAGCGCCCGGCGGATGGAATCCCGGATTTTCCAGAGCAGGCGGTCATAGGGGCGCTTCTTTTCTTCGGCTTTGATAACCGTGATCCCGGCTTTTTCGAATATTTGTTTGAGAGCGGGGATTGGGTAGGGCCTTACGTGGGTGGGATCGTTCCAGAAGCCGTCGGTAATGTCACGCAGGTTCTTTATGTCCGGAGTAACGACAACGAAGATACCGCCCGGCTTAAGGCATTTATAAACCGCGGAGAACAGCGCCGTAATCTGCTTATAATCAAGGTGCTCCGCCATGTGGCTCATATATACGCCGTCGTAGTATCCCGGTTTCTTTTCTGCAAACTCAATCGCGTCGCCGCAGGTAACTGATAGCCCTTTATCCGCGGCTTTCTTCGCCGCTTCGGGGGAAAGGTCTACGCCCTCGGCATTTATTCCGTTCTGTTTCAGATGCTCGAGGAAGAAACCTTCTCCGCAACCTATATCCAGGACTCTCTTTTTGTCTTTGAAAAACTCAAAGAAGTACTCTTCTCTTTTCATGCTCTAATTATATCCAATTGCGCCTTACAATTACAAAGAAAAACCGCCCGCATAAGCAGGCAACTCGTTGATATTTCCTGCGAAAACCCTTCCAATTACTTTTCTTTCCTTTCTTTGTGTTCCAGCCACTCGTCTTTCAGATATTTTCTAAGTTCCGGTCTGGACTCAAGGAGTTTGGCCGCGCCAGGATGCCTCGCAAAGAGCCTTGCAAGTTGAGGATGATTCTCAAGCAGTTCCGCGGCTTTCGGATGATTGACTACCCATTCGGCGAATCTGTGATGAGCGCTGAGCCATCTCATTACCTTCGGGTGGTTTTCGGCGTATTCAAATGCCGCAATCGCGAGGCGAGGGTGCTTCGCGCTGTTCTCAAGAATGTATTCAATCTTTTCTTTCTCGGTAAGCCTCCCAAAACCTTTTTTGCCGGAGAGCAAGGCCTCTCTCTCTTCCTTCAGCTCCTCTCTTTCGGCAGCGGATTTCCAGAACTCCTCTGCCTTCTCCTCCCTCTGCAGCTTCCGCTCCTGTTTTGGATGATCAACCCCGTCATCGGCAAAAAGCGGAGCGGCGGCGAAACTTACAAAGACCAAACCTGCCAGAACAAGTATTTTCTTCATATAACCTCCGTATTGAACTTCTCTGTCTGATAATTAGACTTCCCCGCCGGAAAAAAGTTTACCTCACATCTCCGGTCCCTTACATTATCATTCTAGTGTATAATCATTAATTTTTCATTAAGGCAGGATTAATTCCGGTTAACGGGACAGGACCCGCAGCTTTTTCACTTCCTCAATCAGCTGTTTTCTCCAGGCAGAAACCGTCATATCCGTCTGTTCTTTCCCGCCAAGGTCGGTAGACTTGGAATATTCAGGACATTTGGCTTTTATATCTTCGAGCATACGCTTTGCTTTTTCCGCTTCCTTGACTGCCGGGGAACTGCCTTTTGCCGCCTTAAAAATCGCCTGCTCCAGCGTAAAGACGTATTTGTAGTCGTCAATGCCCTGCTTTGTCCATTCGTAATACTGAGTCGGGATATTCTCGCCTTCCGACGGATAATTTATCCCGCAGGCCGGGTCACCTCCCCGCGAAGTGCTCCAGGTGGTGAAATCGCGGGAGGTGTTCCTGTTCCAGCCGCAGGCATAGGCCCACTCAAGGCGCGCCGCCACGCCGTGCTTCCAGGACAGGAACCCGAAAGAAAACCTTGTGCGCCCGCTGTTGTATAACCATAATTCCTTGCCGAGCTCTTTCGCCTTTGCCATGAAGCCCCTGCAGTGCTCCGACGCGTGAGGGGCGCAGATATCAAGCAGGGGAACCATTACCGTATAATCTTTGCCTTCGTCCGTATCCCTCATCACATCTATTTCCGTGCGTATCCCCTCGACTTCTTTCGCGAGTTTGGCGTAGGCCAGCGTGTCGGACAGGTTTCTGTTCCAGGCGGCTATCATGCTTTCCCTTGGCTCGTCAAGCAGCCAGAAAACCAGGCGTATTTTTCTCGCGGCCGCCCAATCACGGACCGCGGACAGCACATTCTTATAGGCGGAATTAAACCCCGGGGAAAATTCCTTCTGTCCGAAATCGTTTATAATCTTGTTCGCGAAACCAATGGCGCCTATCGTAAATACTCCGCCGTCACCAAGCCCGTGCTTCTTTATGATTTCCATCTCCGCGTCCAACTTCCCAAAATCCAGGGACGCGGAAGACGGCGAAGCCTTTAACAGTCTTGGTTCTTCCAGCGCGAAATTGCTGCAACCGTGGCGTTTGTAATCCGCGACGCCGATATCGTCAACAGGGGAGCGGTACCAGCCGAAACTCATACTTGGATTTGAAAGCAGCGGAAACGGCAGAACTTCTATTCTTATCCAGAGTTTTGCTTCTTCCCTGCCTTCCGCCTTCAGGGTGATCTCTCCGGAATAAACTCCGGCCGCCTGGTTCTCCGGCACATCCACATAGAGCCACACATTGCGGGTGACGCCGCTATAAATCGTCACCGGATTCTCTTTAGGCATCATTTCCGGAGTGGCCTGCAGTATGCCGTGAAGGATTGACTTAACCATATACTTAACCGGCCTCACTTGAAAACAGGCTGCAGGCAGAACATTGCCGGAAGCATCTTTGAGCTCCGGCAGGCTGACAGTTACTTTGGAGTTTTCAAGGGGCAGGAGCCCGAAGGCCAGGGATTCATATTCTCCGGGACAGCACACCGCGGAGATTTCTTTCGGGTTTAACTCCGCGGGTTCCGGGATTGTGTTGTAATTGACGACGCGCATTATGCTGCGTGAAAAAAGGATGAATCCTTGCTTGCGGTTAGAATCAGAAGACTTTACATTTTCGGAGGCAGAGACCGGCGGCTCTGTAACGGAAAACCTGCCGGTCCTTAGCATCAATTTCAGCGAGGTTCTCTGCCCCGCGTTTAAAGGTTCTTCTATTTCCTGTTGAAGGAGAGGATTTATTTCGTCGGCAGCCAGGACAGAAAGCGCCGCAAAAACCATCAGAAGCACTGCTTTTTTCATGGCTCCGCCTCAGACACCTTCATGTCACTTCGCTTCAGACCTTACTGCAGTAAAGAGAACAAATATCAGAGCCACAACCGCGCAGAGCGCGAAACTTGTAACAAATCCTGCTCTTATATTGACCCAGGTAATAATGAAACCCGTCACAAGAGGCCCCGTGGAATGCCCTACATCCATAACCGACGAGAGCGCGCCCATTGAGGCTCCGAGTTTTGTCTTATCCGCAATATCTCCCGTATAAGCGCTCGTTGCCACCGTGGAGAACGACATTCCGAGGCCAAAGAGCAGAGAAACGGCAATTACAAGCGCAGAAGATACAAAGAAAGTCAGCGCCAGCATGGAAGAACCGAGAACAATAAGCCCAATGGCAATCTGGAACCGCTTGTCAATCTTATCCGCGAGCTTTCCAAAGAGCGGTTTAGTGAGAGCGATTGATAGTATCTGCAGGGAGAATATAAGCCCAATCTGACCTGGTGAAAATTTATTGTCCGTAAGATATATGGGAAGATAGGTCTCAAAAGCGCCGAACGCGAAATAGGTAGCCATATCTACAAGCGCCGTGGAAACCAGCCGGCCGTCTCCGAAGAAGTATCTTATGCTGTCACGGAATTCTTCCGAAGTCGGTTTTCTCTTTTCAAGTTTCACTTCGGCGTCTTTGATGAAGAAGCAGAAAAGAAATGCCGGTATTGAAGCGATGAAGGCCGTCACATAAACTGCTTTATACGGGAAAAGCCCTCCCTTATAAAGAAAGAACGAGATAATGGCGCCGCCGGCTATCGGCGCGAGAGTGCGCCCTATAAGGGTTGCCGAAGAATAGGTCCCGAGCTTCTCCCCCTTGTTCTTGTCATAGGCCTCGGCAATGGCCGCGGAGGCCACCGGGCCGAGAATCGCGGTCGCCAGCCCGTGAAAGAACCGGATGGGAATCAGATACCAGGCGTTTGAAACAAGAATATACATAAGCGGAGCAAGCAGAAACACGCTGCCTGAAATTAAAAGAATTTTCCTGCGCCCTATCCGGTCGGACATTACGCCAATAGGGAAAGAAAAGAGTATTCCGGCAAGCGGGGATATGGCGGAGATGATCCCTATTATCTCGGGAGTCCCTCCCATCCCTTTGACAAAAAGCGGCAACACGGGATTCTTCGCCATTGTAGTCGTGAATATGCCGAAGAAGCCTATCAGGGACAGGTAGAAGATCAGATTTTTTTTATAGCGCTCGTCTGTCATGCAATTAATTATAGCAATTGAGCGGGCATTCTACACCTCAAAAGATATACATTTTTTTAATTCAGCTTCATTATATATCCGGCCAGTTTCTCCCTCATCTCATCAAGCTTTTCGCCTGTATATTTCTTAACTATTTCAGAAGCCAGCGTATCGTCCATTCTTCCGTCAACTTTTGTCTTGCTCTTAAAATTAATCTTACCTATATCCTCCAGGTACCTTTGCGCCGCCAGGACATCCGGCGACTGCTTGTCCTTCGCCCGCTCTATGAGCTTCTTTAGAGTGTAAATATACCTGAAATCATTGACTCCTTCCATGCTTCGCAGCCATTGCAGCGTGGAAACATAGGTCCCGTCGGCAAGTATCTGCACGGCGTAGGAGTTCGGGAACTCGGTGCACGAGTTGAAAGATCTTTCGCCGTTCTCATACCAGAACTGCAGCCTCCCTTTAGCGCCGACCTGGTGGGTGAGCAGGCCGTAGGCGTACCTGCCGTATTTTGAATTATAAATATAGAGGGTGTTGCCGTTCTTCACGGTCTCTCTCATAAGTTTATCAGAATACTCATAGGCATGGGTCATTATAAACTTGTTTTTTGAACCCTGTTCCCAATAGGTCGAGGATTTTCTCTTATCCTCGAACCTGGGGCCGCCTTCATCGCCCATATAAGTCGGTATCGCGTAAAGTCCGGCTTCATTATGCAGTTTCAGGAGGTTCTCAATATCCCAGAAGGTCCTTGCAAGAGGCCTTGAATTCTCGGTGTCTATTTCCCTTGGCTCATCGTACATTACCATGAAGTCCGGCCAGCCGTTCTTTTCACCCGTGTCTTTAAGAGACTTAAGCATAGATTTATACGCCTTATTGAAGGTTTCATCGTAATACTTGCAGCCCATCTTGTCCACAAATTCGTTCGGGAGACCCGTCATTTCTATAACGCACTTTCTGAAACCGTATTTTTTCATCAGATTCATGTTCTTTTCAATCTTGGAAAAGTCTATTTCGGCCCCGGAACCGTTTATAACAATTGCGCTCTGGAGCTTGCCATGCAGAACGTTCATTCCGTATTTCTTAATCTCCTGTATTTTCTTCTCGAGGTTTTTGCCATTTGGTTCCATCCCGCTAAAATCGATATAGTTAAAGCAGCCGAAGAAATACTCATCGGAGAAACTCTCAAGCCTAAAATTCCTTACCTGCACGGTTAGCTCGGCGACTGAATCAAGCTTTCCGCCTGTAATAGAGAGTTTGCAGGTGTACTTCCCGGGTTCCGCGTCTTTGGGCACATCCACAAGGATATAAAACAGTCTCGGGGTCTCCTTAAGGCATATAATTTCATTCGTAGGCATGGCGAACTTCCCTCTGCAATACCAGGAAACGCCTACAGGCTCATAATCATAGGCAACGGCATTTATCTCGATATTGCCTGCCGGGATGGATTTGCCGGAGGGCCCGGTCAAGTCTCCCGCGGTTACCTTGATACTTTTTATGTCTTCCAGCGGATATATTCCAAGAACCGCGATGTTCTTCTCTCCGGGGGAGGAAGTGCAGTCCAAAGTGGCCCGGAAAAGATTCTTCTCAGGAACTGTATTCGGATATATTTCCCTTGTGTTGGAATAGCGGAAGATACCGAACCCTCTGGCCTTGTCCAGTTCGGTTGCCGTGAATTTCTCGTTGCACTCTACGAAGGCTTCGTATATCTTGCCGACTCTTTTCTTTATCTTTACGGTGCTGACACTGGCGGCCGGCATATCTGCCGCAAATACTTTCATGGCCTTCTTTTCCATCTCCGCGGTCGCATCCTGCGCGAAAAGCGCGGCGGAAAAAGAACACAACAACATAACAACCATTTTCTTTAGCATTTTTCCTCCAAGTATTTTATTCCTGGACAAAACCCGCCGGTAAATATTTTTTCAACAGCAGCCATTATAACATAAACAGCGCTTTTTTTGAGTTCCTCATTATAATTTCATGATAAAATTACCCGGGTTCTATGGAGGCGGAATGGCGCAGAATACGGACGGGATCATAAGCAAGTATCTGGATAAACTGGAAATGATGATTGACACGGATTTTATCGGGAAGATATGGGATGTAAACAAGGACGCCTACGATTTCAAGACAGGAAAAGAGGTTCCGGCTGTTTACCACGACGCTACTTTAAGCATGGTAAATGACAAGGACTGGCCTTCTTTTGCGTATAACGACGCGTTCAGCGACAAGGGAAAGATGCTTCTGAACCAAATGGGCTAGCTTTTTATTCACGCCCAAATGTGCAAAACAAGAAACCAACTGCTTGCAGCCTGAATTGAATGCTATGGAACTTTTGCTTCGCTCAACGAGAAAGAATAAAATCGTACTTGTCGGTTTGCAAGAAACATCCGTTCCCAAGGACGATCTTCGCGGCATAATCATACAGAAGGAATTACTAAAAACTTAAAATCAGGCTTTCAAGGGGGAACTTTTTAGCAGCCGTCGCCCAAAATAGAGCGCGGCAAGAATGCTTCCTATTCCACCGATAAGCACGGAAGCAGGGCCGCCGTACATCTTTGCAAGCCAGCCGGAGAGCAGGCTGCCGAACGGCTGCATGCCCATAAAGGCCATAGTATAGAAACTCATTACCCTTCCCCGTTTATCCTCTTCCACAACCTGCTGGAGCAGGGTATTTGTACCGGCCATCAGCACCATCATGCCGAACCCGCAGATCACGAGCATCGGCAGGGCTAAAAGAAGAGTCCTTGTAAGAGAAAAGAGTATGAGTCCCGCGCCAAAAATCAAAGTGCAGTTGACTATGACTTTTGCCAGGCCTTCCTGCTTCTTCCTGCCGGCGAGATACAGCGCCCCAAGCAAGGCACCGAGCCCGGCCGAGCCCATAAGCAGGCCGTATTTTACCGAAGCAATGCTGATTCCGAACAGCTCTGAAGTTCCCTGAAACACCTTGTCGGAAAATCCGGGGAGCAGAGTCTGGTAAGGCATGCCAAGCAGGTTCACAAAAGCAAGCAGGAGAAGC
>CAIWWK010000167.1 GCA_903916325.1 Candidatus Firestoneibacteriota bacterium | reverse complement strand
TATGGAATATCTTGTCAATTATAGTAAGGGTCCGGTGTTTATGCCCGTTTACATTGACAACGCAGGCGGCTCCGTCTTCAATAGGCTCTTCCCGGCATTCCGAACACTCAAACTGCAGAGTAACGTATTCTATGTTGTATTCTGCCTTCAATCTTAGCCGAACCTGCTCTGATAAACCCTCAGTCTCCGATATATTCATATCCTTAAGCCTCACATGGGCGGCAAGGGCGTAAACATTTGAACTAATAGTCCAGAAATGCACATGGTGCACCTCTAATGCGGCTGTGATTGTCTTTATTTCCTCTTTTACGGTTTCGAGGTCAACATTTTTGGGAACTGATTCAAGAAGGACATCAACGGACTCTTTTACCAGTCCATATGCTCCTTTGAGGATTACCGCAGCCATGACCATGCTTACTATCGGATCAGCGAGCTGCCATTTTGTGAAGTAGATGATAAGACCGGCGACTATGACACCTACGGAGGATAGCGCGTCTCCGACGACATGAAGAAAAGCTCCTCTCGCGTTTATGTTGTGATGTGAATCGCCATGCAGCAAAAGTCCGGTGGCGATATTTGAAACAAGGCCTATCACCGCTATAATTATCATTGGCACGCTGTTAACAGTTTCCGGAGTTCCCAATCTTTTTATGGCCTCATAGAAAATAAACCCGGAGAGCCCGAAGAGCGTGGCCCCGTTGACAAGCGCGGCAAGTATTTCAACTCTGTAGAGACCAAATGTATTCCTGGCTGTAGGAGCTTTTTGAGATATTTTTATAGCGGCGAAACTCAAAAGAAGCGACGCGATATCTATGAACATATGGCCGGCATCTGAGACAAGAGCAAGGCTGTTTGTGAGAATTCCGCCGATAAGTTCGGCAACAAATATTACTGCCGTGATAACTGTCGCAATAAGCAGGTTCTTAGCGATAGAGCCCCTTAAAATGTCACGGGCATGGCCATTATGGCCATGCCCGTTATATTCATGCTCTCCGCTCATCATATTTTCCGCGCAGCTTTCAAAAACTTACTTCGCCGCTTCTACTTTAAACTTCGCGAAGTTCTTATTTGCTATTTCCTGAATCAGCTTTACCTGCTCCGCACCCGCGGCGTCCCTGAACAGATGTTTGAATCTTGCCTGGGGTTTGAGGTACTCCTCCACCGGTTTCTGCTTAACGGTCATCGCGGAAGCAAGCTTTCCGTCTACATACTCGTAAATAGGGTTCAATCCGGTTTCAACCGCAAGCTTCGACATTATAATGGTGTCCGAAGTTGCGTGTCCCCAGCCGAGCGGACAGGGCACAAGCACCTGAAGATACCTGGGGCCTTTGATTTCTATGGCTTTTTTTACTTTTCTTTCCAGGTCTTTCGGGTAGCCTACTGTCGCGGTCGCAACATATGGAAGCCCGTGCGCCACCGCTATCGCGGGAATATTTTTCTTTTGTTTCATGTTGCCGAGTGAGGCTTTGCCGGCCGGCGAAGTGGATGTATGCCCTTTAAAAGGCGTAAGACCGCTTCTCTGAATGCCGGTGTTCATATAAGCTTCGTTGTCATAGCAGATGTAGAGAACATCGTCGTATCTTTCCCACATCCCGCTGATGCCGCCAAATCCTATATCCGCTGAGGCACCGTCCCCGCCCCAAGCTATAACCCGTGCCTCATCTCCCCTGCCGAGCGCGCGAAGCGCAGCTTCTACGCCGGTAGCTACCGCAGCCTGGTTCTCAAAAAGAGAATGAATCCAGGGTACTCCCCACGCAGTCTGAGGCGACCTTGTCGTGAAAACTTCAAGACATCCTGTCGCGTTCACGATTATTACTTTCGGCCCCGTAGCCTGAAGGACCAGCCTTGCCGCAAGGGCAAGCCCGCATCCCGCGCAGGCGGTATGGCCGCTGTTAAACAATTTTATATTTTCGGCTGTTTGCGTTGTCATTTGTCCATCTCCTCCACGAGCTTCATGTCAAGCCCGATAAATTCGCTCTCACAGACGCCCTTTTCCGCCTTCTCAACTAGCTCAAAGATGTGATCTTGCCTGACATCTCTGCCTCCGAGGCCTATAATAAAATTACTTACCTGGGGCTTATTCGCGTTCGCGTAAATAGCTGATTTTAGCTCGGCTGACAGTATGCCTGGCCCGCCGAGAGAAATAGCTTTCTCGACGCATATGACTCTCTTGCATTTGCTGAGAGCTTTGCTGATTTCTTCCGCAGGATAGGGTCTAAGAATCCTTATCTTAAGCACGCCTATTTTCTTGCCTTTCTCGCGCATCGTATCAACAGCTTCTTTGAGATCGCTTACCGTTGAACCGAGCGAAACGAGGACTGTTTCGGCGTCTTCCATGCGGTATTCTTCAATCATTCCGCCTGAATATCTTCCGAACATCTTCTTGAAATCGTCAGCCGCCTTGAGAATCACCGGCTTGATTGCTCTGAAGGTCTCCGCCATCGCGTACCTGGTTTCAAGGTATCTGTCAGGGCCGCCCATAAGGCCGAATGACCTGGGGTTATTGACAGAGAGAAAGTCCAGAGGTTTATATTTCGGCAGATATTTATCAACGTCTGCCTGCGAAGGGAAATCAATCGGGTCAAAAGCGTGAGTGAGAATAAATCCGTCCATGTTGACCATCACCGGCAGCTGAACATCCGGGTCTTCGGCAATCTTGAAGGCCTGGTAATGCATATCGCAGCAGTCCTGATTGTCTTCCGCATACATCATAATCAAACCGGCGTCGCGGAGAGTAATTGCGTCCTGCCAGTCGCTCCAGATGTTGATAGGCGCGGATACTGCCCTGTTCGCGTCTGTGATGACCACAGGGAGCCTCATTCCTGCCATATTGTAAAGCACTTCCATCATCAAGAGCAATCCCTGCGAAGATGTCGCCGTATAGGACCTTGCTCCGACAGCAGAAGCTCCCAGCACGGTTGACGCCGCAGAGAATTCGCTCTCAACATTGATAAACTCGCATTTTAACTTGCCGTCAGCAACTATCTGCGCCAATTCCTCGACAATGTGCGTCTGAGGAGTTATGGGGTAAGCCGAGATAACATCCGGCCTGCAGAGGGCTACGGATTCAGCGACTGCTTTTAAGCCTTCCGTTACCTTTTTCATTTCTGTTCCTCCTTCATGGTTATGCATTTTACCGGGCAAACTTTCGCGCAGACGCCGCAGCCCTTGCAATAATCATAATCAGGATCATACTTGTTTACTTTGTCGCCGTGTATGCAACCGTCCGGGCACAGCATCGCGCACATGCCGCATGCGGTGCATTTCGTTTTATCGTACACAGGCATAAAAACCCTCCAGCTGCCGGTCTTGTTGGCCAGGCTGGTGCCGGGGTTGCCTATGAGTATGTTCTTTGCTCTCTTGGCTACCATAGCTTCTCCTTTTTTCAGTTTTTGAGCATGCTGAAGGTTCTTTCAACTGCCTGCATGTTCTTGTCAACCATCTCGGCCTTGAACCTCTGCTGCATTGCTTTCTTTATACCGTCCATCGTCACAAGCCCGGTCAGCCCGGCAAAAGCTCCGAGCATAACAGTGTTGGGAATCGGCCTGCCGAGTATCTCAATGGCTATCTTTGTGGCAGGAATGGTTTTTACATTGAATCCCGGCTTCAGTTTTAATTCTTCGGGCTTCTTCTCGGTGTTTATGAGAATCAAGCCGCCCTGCTTCAGCCCGGCGAAAACATCCACGGAACCAATTAGCGTCGGGTCCTGCACAATCACATAATCCGGCTCATATATTTGGGACCTAATCCTGATCTTTTTATCGGAAATACGGACAAACGATGCAACAGGCGCGCCCATTCTCTCCGAACCAAAGGTCGGGAAAGCCTGCGTTTCTTTGCCGTCAAAGAAAGCAGCGGATGCCATGAGCTCTGCTGCGGTGACCACGCCCTGACCTCCTCTCCCGTGAAGCCTGACTTCTTTCATACCAGCCTCCCCTAAGTGATTTTAACAATTATTAGTCCAATTGAAACAAAAAAGCCCTATCTCGCCTGTTCAGCTTTTTGCTGCATGATTTCCGGAAGGTGCAAAGTTGGCCAGAAAGGCGGTCTTTTCCGAACCGTATTTTAGTATAAAAGAATTATCCTAAAAAGTCAAATTAATACTTGGTTAAGAATGAGCCTTTTGCCGTGTTAGATCTTAACAAACTTCACCTCTTTTACGTTTGGCAGCCCTGCCAGCCTGGACAGCGTGTCTTCGTTGATCGTATGGTCAACGGTAAGCACCATGGTAGCAACCCCTCCCGTGGCGTTCCTTGCCATCTGCAGGCTGGCTATGTTTATACCCTCTGCGCCGAGTATTGAGCCTATGCTTCCAACAAGCCCGGGTTTATCATTGTTCTGAATGACCAGCATCATCTCTGCCGGTTCAAGATCAATATCATAACCTCTGAGCTGAACTATTCTCTTGTTCTCTCTGCCAAAAACAGTTCCTGCCACCGAGAAATTGCCGGATCCTGTCTCGAGCTCTACTTTCACAAGGCTCGCGTAGCCTGAAGACTCGCTAGTGCGCGCCTCGGTAATGATTATATTCTTATCTTTTGCGATTATGGGCGCGTTCACAAAATTAACAGATTCGTTCGCGAGACCTGAAAGAACGCCTTTAGTTACAGCCAGTGAAAGAACTGCGGTATTATGGTCTGCGATCAGACCGCGGTATTCTATATTAACCTTTTTTATTGAGCCTGAAGCAAGCGACGCTATCAGCTTTCCGAGAACCTCGGAAAGTTCAATGTAAGGTTTCAGCTGTTTAAGCAGTTCTGCAGGCATGGCCGGAATGTTGACCGCGTTTCTTACGGTTCCGCCGCGAAGAGCATCAATCATCTGGTTTGCAACTGCAACGGAAACGCTAACCTGCGCTTCCTCAGTAGAAGCCCCTAGGTGCGGAGTAAAAATCACCTTTTCGAGGGTAAATAGTTCAGAGTTGAGGTCCGGCGGTTCAGACTCGAAAACGTCAAGGGCGGCGCCGGCCACTTTGCCGGACTTTATGGCTGCTATCAGAGCGCTCTCTTTAATTATCCCGCCTCTGGCGCAATTAATAAGACGGACGCCCTGCTTCATTCTTTCAATCCGTTCTTCATTTAGAAGATGCTTTGTTTCTGCAGTCAGCGGCGTGTGAACAGTGATATAATCCGCGGTTTCTATCAGTCGGTCCAGCGAGACTTTTTCAATTTCGTATTTTGCAGCCATTTCATCAGAAAGGTACGGGTCATACGCTACGATGTTCATGTTAAAGCTCTTTGCCCTGAGCGCGACTTCCCGCCCTATCCTGCCGGTGCCGACTATGCCAAGCACCTTCCCGAAGAGTTCGACCCCCATGTATTTTTTTCTGTCCCATCTTTTTGCCCGAAGGGATGCGTCTGCCTGAGGTATATTCCTGGAGAGAGCCATGATCATCGACAAAGTGTGCTCTGCCGTCGAAATAGTATTGCCGTCAGGAGTGTTCATAACTATGACGCCTTTTTTTGAAGCAGCAGGAACATCTACATTATCAACGCCCACGCCGGCGCGCCCTATTACTTTTAATTTTTTTGCCGCGTCAAGTATCTCCGTAGTGACTTTCGTCTCAGAGCGGACGGCAAGCGCGTCGTAATCCCCGATGATTGCTTTCAGTTCTTCGGGCTTGAGTTTATGTTTAACGTCTACCTGTATATCCTTCTCTTTTCTGAAGACTTCAACGCCCTCTTCAGCTATAGGATCAGCGACAAGTACTTTAAACATTTCTCCTCCGGTATCCTTACTTTTTCAACAACTCTTCAATAACCGCCTTAACTCCCTTTCCGGTTTCTATCTTCATGCCGAGTTCGCAAAGAGCCATCTCAACCGCCGCGATGGCGACAACCGCGTCAAACCGGTCCGTGTAACCAAGATGCCCAACGCGAAACATCTTACCTTTCATCTTTCCCTGCCCGCCTGCCATTGTTATGCCGTAATCATCCCTAATCTTCTTATTCAATGCGTCACCGTCAAGCCCTTCAGGCATACAGACAGAAGTTACAGCATTGCTCGGAGTTCCTGCCGCAAAAGCTTTCAGCCCGAGAGCTTTTATACCGGCGCGGACAGCCGAAGCGACTTTCGCGTGTCTAGCCCAGACATTTTCCAAACCTTCTTCCCTTATTAGACGTATCGATTCGCGAAGTTGAAGGACCAGAGAAACCGATGAAGTGTAAGGAGTATCAGGAAGTTTTTCTTTGGTAAGAGCCTTGAGCGCCTGCTCGTAGCTGAAATAGTATTTGTTTAATTTGCTGGCCGGAAGAAGCGCTTTTGCCTTGCCGCTTAGCGCAACCATAGCGAGCCCGGGAGGGATCATCATTCCTTTCTGCGCGCCTACCACGACAACATCGACTTTCCATTCATCCGTCTTGAACTTTATGGCACCCATGCCGGAGACCGCGTCCACTACAAGCACTGCCGGCGTCTTAGCAACCACTTTTGCAATAGATTCAATATCATTTTCAACGCCGGTTGAAGTCTCGCTCAAAGTCGTATAAACAGCTTTAGTATCTTTGTTAGCGGCTAGAGCTTCTTCTATCTTTTTAATTTCCGAACCTTCACCCCACTCAGAGAATACTTTTATTACGTTTACACCATAGGCTTCTGCGATCTTGGCCCATCTTTCTCCGAACTGGCCTATCGCGGCGACAATAATCTTATCGCCAGGCGAAAGCAGGTTTACTACTGCAGATTCCATGCCGCCGGTACCGGCAGCGGGAAATATCAGGATGTCGTTTTGGGTTTGAAAAACATATTTAAGGCCTTCGTTAACTTCCGCGAATGCCTTGCGGTATTCCGGAGTGCGGTGATGGATGATTGGCAGGGCCGCGGCCGCAAGGACTGTGGGCGGTATTTCTACCGGCCCCGGCGACATTATATAGCGTTTCTTCATAAAGCCTCCAATAAGGCAAGCAATAAGCACTAAACTCTAAGCACTAAATTCGAAACACCAAACTCTAAACACCAAGCTCTAAACACCAAACTCTAAACATTAAACCCCGACAAATACCAGATAACACCAAGTCAGTCAGTTTTTCTTTAGAATTTAGGGTTTAGCGCTTATGATTTGCTTTTACGCTGTCTTTTCTTCCTTTTCAAAAACCAACGCCGGTTTTTCATTATTCAATATCACTTCACCGGTAACCAGACATTCCTTGACATCCTTTCGGCTGGGAATCTCATACATTACTTCCAGCATTGCCTCTTCCAATATAGCCCTCAAACCCCTTGCGCCTGTTTTTCTTTTTATGGCCTGTGTTGTTATAGCGTCATAAGCATCCGGCGTGAATTCCAGTTTAACCTTCTCCATCTGGAAGAATTTCTTATACTGTTTTATAACTGAGTTCTTGGGTTCAGTAAGAATCTTTTTAAGGTCTTCCTTGTTTAAGTCATGCAATCCGGCAACAACCGGGAATCTTCCGACGAATTCCGGGATAAACCCAAACTTAAGCAGGTCATCAGGCTGTACCAACTGGAGTATATCGCTTCCGTGCGCTTTTTCTTTCGCAACAACCCCAAATCCATAAGACTTATCTCCAACCCTGCGTTCAATTATTTTTTCCAGCCCTACGAACGCGCCGCCGCATATGAAAAGAATATTCGTGGTATCTACTTTTATGTATTCCTGCTGCGGGTGCTTTCTTCCGCCCTGAGGCGGCACATTGGCTATGGTACCTTCGAGTATCTTAAGCAGTCCCTGCTGAACGCCTTCCCCTGAAACATCGCGTGTGATAGACGCATTCTCGGATTTACGCGAGATCTTGTCTATCTCGTCAATGTAGATAATGCCTTTCTGCGCCCGTTCTACATTGTAATTCGCGTTCTGAACAAGCCGGAGTATTACATTTTCGACATCCTCTCCGACGTATCCCGCTTCCGTCAAGCTTGTAGCGTCTGATATCGCAAAAGGAACGTTGAGTATTTTTGCAAGCGTCTGCGCGAGCAGTGTTTTTCCTGTTCCGGTCGGCCCAATAAGCAAAACATTGGATTTAGAAAGTTCGACGTCGTCCTGGGGGTTGAAGATGCGTTTATAATGATTGTAGACTGCCACGGAAAGAATCTTCTTGGCCTTGTCCTGGCCGATACAATATTCATCAAGCATTTTTTTTAGTTCTGCAGGTTTTCTAAGGTCCTTCTTTTCAGGAGAAGACTCGGCGCGCGGGGTCTCTTCGGCTATAAGGCCGTTGCATCTTTCAATACATTCATTGCAGATGCACGCGCTAGAACCCGATGAAACCATGCGTTTAACCAGGTCATGCGGTTTTCCGCAGAAAGAACATCTTGTAGAATCTTTGCCTTTGTTTTCAGGCATCAAAACCTCACTTGGGTTTTTCTGTTACCGTCACCCGGTTAACAATTATCTCATCAACCAGCCCGTAGGCTTTTGCTTCTTCGGCTCCCATAAAATAATCCCGTTCAGTGTCTTTCTTTACGCGTTCTATCGGCTGTCCACAGTGTTTTGCAATAATACCGTTCAAATTTTCTCTCATTTTGAGTATCTCTTTGGTATGAATCTCAATATCCGTGGCTTGTCCCTGAGTCCCTCCGAGAGGCTGGTGTATCATCACCCTCGCGT
Organism: Candidatus Firestoneibacteriota bacterium; assembly: GCA_903916325.1. Classification (GTDB taxonomy): domain Bacteria; phylum Oederibacteriota; class D2-FULL-39-29; order D2-FULL-39-29; family CAIOVX01; genus CAIOVX01. The sequence continues at coordinate 2,848 of CAIWWK010000167.1, read as the reverse complement.
TCGGGAGTGCAAATCTCTTCCCTTTCTTGCCGGCGCAAAGCAGAACAGCGCCCATGCTCGCAGCTTGTCCGACGCAGATTGTCGAGACCGGTGATTTAATATACTGCATGGTGTCGTAGATTGCCAGTCCTGAAGTCACAACACCGCCGGGACTGTTGACATACATGAATATCTCTTTACCCGGATCCTCACCGTCAAGAAAAAGCAGCTGCGCGGTGATCAAGTTAGAAACATAATCATCTATAGGCGTTCCAAGAAAAACTATTCTTTCCTTGAGCAAACGCGAGTAAATGTCATACGAACGTTCCCCTCTGTTTGTCTGTTCAACTACCATCGGTACAAGCATAGGTTACCCCCTCGTTACAGTTATTTCAGATCCGCGCTTGCCAGCAGGAAGTCGAGCACTTTGTCCTGCTGCAGCTGCCCGCGCACGCTTTCCCTGCCTTTTTCAGACTTAAAGTACTCGCTCCAGGATTCTGATTCAGAACCCGACCTCGCAAGGAACGCGCTTATTTCCTTGTCGACATCATCCTCCGAAACAGTTATTTTCTCAAGTTCAGCAACCTTTTCAAGAACCAGGAAGCCTTTCACTCTTTTAACCGCAATTTCCTTGTACTCCTTTTCGACATCCTCTTTCTTCTTGCCAAGAACCTCATAAGAAACATTCTGCTGTTTCATCCTGGTTTCAAACTCTTCTATAAGATGCGCGGCTTCACGGTCTATGAGCGACTGAGGAGCCGGAAAATCCAATGATTTCACTATTTCTTCTACGATTACATTCACCAGCCTGGCCTTTTCTTTCTGCTCAAGCTCTTTCTTTAGTCCGTCCTCTATATTCTTTTTCAATTCATCAATGGTCTTGAACTCGCCGACATCCTTCGCGAAATCATCGTTAAGGTCTGGCAGTTTCTTTTCCCTGAGGCTCTTAATGGCAACAGAATATATCGCTTTTTTCCCTGCAAGGTCTTTGTTAACGAAATCAGCCTTATACTCAACAGTAATATCTTTCTTGTCGCCTATATTCATGCCCATAATACCGGCGTCAAGCTCGGGAAGGACTTTATTGGTGCCAAGTTCGACAACATAGTCGCTGGCGGTCAGGTTCTTGTCGGCAACCCCGTCAACAGTTCCGGTGAAATCAATCATTACAAAATCACCGGGTTTTGCTGCCCTTCCTTCTACGGTTGAAAACTGCGCCAGTCTCTGCCTGAGGTAATCCAGCGACTTTTCCGCGTCCTCTTTCTTAACTTCAACTACTTCCTTCTTGACCTTGATACCTTTGTATTTTACCTGTTTGATATCCGGTTTTACTTCTATCTTCGCCTTGAATTCCAGCGGCTGGCCATGCTCGAATTTAAGGTCAGTGATATTTGGAAAGTCTATCGGATTCAGGTTTAGCGACTTGAGTGAATTAATGTAAGCTTCCGAGATAAGCTTATCCAGAACGTCTTTCTCTACTTTATCCTTGAAGTATTTTATAACAACAGGACGAGGAGCCTTGCCGGCCCTAAAACCCGGCACTTCCGCGACCATCTGGAGGTTGCTGTACATGCTTTCAATCTCAACGAGCACGCGGTCTTTAGGAACGCAAATCTGGATAACCTTCTCGCAGTCCTTTTCGCTTACGATGCTGGCTTTTGTGTCATTCAATATCTCTACCATTTCACTCTCCCGCAAAAAAAAATCCGCCTTCAGGCGGTATTGTTCCTGATAATCGATTTTACCATACAAAAACGCTAAAAATCAAGCGGAATACCCTTAAAACACGTGTATTCCAATGCATTCTTGAATTTCTGTTTCAATAGTGCTAACATTGCTTTCCTGTGGCCTACTTTCACATTGTCATAGTAATACTGGGTATAACCTGTGTCGGTTTTTTCACAACTCTGGCCAGCCGGAAAGGGATACCCGGCGGAGATATGGTCTTGTCGCTCTTTGGCCTATCTACCGTGCTTGGCTTTGTAGTATTTCTGCTTAGCAAGAAAGCGGAATTTTCGGCGGATACAACCTGGATAGCACTGCTTGCAGGTTTTGGCGGAGGCATTGCTTACTTTCTTTTCAATGCTGCCGTAAAGAACGGGCATTACGGTTTCTCAAATGCAATCTACAGGTCTTCCTACATTATTGCAGTCGTATTCTCTGTTCTTGTTTTTAAAGAAAGCATTTCCTGGCTAAAATTTACCGGCATTATTCTGACTACAGCTTCAATCTTCATTATTTCGTACTCCAATGACAGCTTCACAAAAAACGCAGGTAAGACCGGCGCGCTCCGTTGGTTTGGGATAATACTACTCTCTTTCTTCTTAAGCTCAATGCCGCGCATAGGGCAGAATACTGTTTCTGCATTCAAAATGGACAAGACCTTCTATCTCTTTCTTTCCTACGCTCCGGCGGCCCTGCTCTTTCTTGTCCTGGCAATCCGCAAAGGTTCATTCGACAAAAGAGCGCTGCTTTACGGCGGTATAGGCGCGATAGGGAGTTATGTCAGCGTCTTCTCTACAATCTCAGCTATAAACAAGCTTGGCGGTGTGGTGGTTTTTCCGGTGACCTTAACAGGCCCAATAATACTTGGGTTGATACTCTCCGTCGTCTTCTTCAAAGAAAGGATTAAGCCGATAGGTTACGCTGGAATCGCGCTTGGAGCGGCAGGAATTATTTTGCTGTCAAGTTCTTGATTTCCCGACAGATTGCCTTATCTTTTGCCTTGCCTTATTAGTCCTGACAAATGTAAGCCAATCAGGGTTCGGCCAGTGCTTCTCGTTAACCAGAATATCAACAATATCGCCCGTAACCAGTTGATGTTTGAAACCTACCATTTTGCCGTTTACCTTTGCGCCGACACAGTGCT
>CAIWWK010000166.1 GCA_903916325.1 Candidatus Firestoneibacteriota bacterium | reverse complement strand
CGTATAGACGGAGAAGACGGCGTCATTGTGCGACCTTCTGTACTTCGTGTATATTTCCGCGAGGTTTTTATCAAGCTTGAAACCGTGAGCTTCACAAGCCCTCTCGACGAGCCTTACGCCGCCGACGGGTTTAACGGCGCGCTTAAGAGGAGCATCTGTCTGAAGACCGAAGATGAGTTCCTTTTTCCTGTTTATATAACCGGGGGAATGAGAGGTGATGGAGCTTGCGGTTTTTGTGTCTATGTCCAGTACGCCGCCGCGTTTTTTTTCCTCGGCAATGAGTTTTTCGACCCGCGACCAGAGTTCTGAGGTTCTCCGCGTCGGGCCTGAAAGGAAATCGGCTCTGCCCTCGTAAGGGGTGTAGTTTACGGTTATGAAGTCCTGCAGGTCTATTTTGTAGAACCAACGGCCGGTCTTGAAAGAGGTGTATTTTTTTTGCATTTAGGCCTCCGGATTTCGGACAGCCCAGGCGAACGGCTGAAGATTGATATTGCGGGAAGAAAGTCCTTCCCGTCTTCCGCTCCCCGGTGGTGGCCCACCTGCGCCAGTCGCGGAAGATACTTGAATATACAGGAAAGCCGCCTTTTAGTCAAGTGCCGGCCCGAAAGGGGCTTTGCGTCAGTATTTACGCTGTTGAAAATGTTTGTGACCGTCCTCAAAAATGGTATAATTTCTATGCGCTGTCAAAGCGGCTTCCGCACAAACCCGGTCTAATCGAGGACAAATGATAAAAGGTTTTGTATTTTCGCTTTTTACGGCTTTTCTCTGGGCGATGATCGCGGTGGTATTTGACCACGCCGCAAAAAAAAATCTCAAGCTCTATTCCTTTTATACTTGCGGGATGATCCTGGGAACTGTCTTGTCATTGTTCTTTGTTGACTGGAATGTCCTTTTGCGCGGAGGAATAGAAAGGCTGCCTGAACTTATAGTCATAATAACCGTCAGCGGTATCGCGAACTCGGTGTCCATGCTCCTTATGATAAAAGCGATGAAGTACGGGCACAGTTCTCTTGTTTGGGCTTTGGCGCAATCGGCGGTGGTCGTGCAGTTTGTTTTTGCGACGGTGTTTTGGGGGGAGAGCATTAATCTTCTCCAGGTTCTGGGACTCTTCTCGGTATTCCTTGCCCTGGTGCTTACGGCCTCCGGCGCCGCGAATCAGCCGGGCGGGCAATCCGGGAACCCGGGAAAGCAATTCCTGCTGGTTCTTGGGTGTTTTTGTCTTATCGGCTTAAGCCAGATTCTGTTTTCGGCGCCGTCGCACTGGCAGAACTGGAGCGACAATGCCGGATTGCGCGTTCCCATACTATATGTTTCCTCGTGCATTCTGATGGTCATACTCTCGGCCCGCGCGGGGGAAAGGATGGATAAGAGTACAGCCCTTATCGGCCTTGTTCTTGCCGTATCCGGCGTTATCGGGGCGAGGGCCCTGCTTGCGGGTTTGGATTCTCTAATGCCTTTTAATCTGTCAAAGATAGTTTACCCGATAGCCATATCAGGAAGCGTTGTGCTGTTTTCCCTATACTCCTTCATTATCCTGAAAGAGCCTTTCACGCCTAAAAAGTTGCTCGGCGTGGCCCTGGGAACGGGTGGGATAATAATGCTCAGTCTTAAGTAGCAAAACTTTGGCGAAGAAAAGGGATTTGCAAGAAGCGCGGGAAAATGATATAATTACTGACTGATTTAGGGTAAGGGTTTTGCCTGGGTTGCGTGGATAGCATGGCTTCAGTTGAACTGGTCCATAGATTGAACGGATTGAGTGTCATGGTTCCAGTTAATCTGCTTCATAGATTGAGCATGGATGTTGCTTAGGCTTCAATTAAGCACGATCAAGTATTGAGCATGGATATTGCTTAGGACAAGGGCGGTTAGCTCAGTTGGTTAGAGTATCAGCTCGACAAGCTGAGGGTCACTGGT
>CAIWWK010000165.1 GCA_903916325.1 Candidatus Firestoneibacteriota bacterium | reverse complement strand
GTCCATTCCTTTGACTACCCTTGCCAGCTTCTCGTTCACGTTGGCTACGGCTTTCAGGGTGCCTTTGCCGCCGTATCTTTTTTTGTCGCCGTCGCGAAGCTCCAGCGCTTCATTTTCGCCTGTGGATGCGCCCGACGGAACTGCGGCGCGTCCCAGAATTCCGTTTGAAAGGATTACATCAACTTCAACCGTCGGATTGCCCCTTGAATCTATTATCTCCCTGCCTATTACCTTTGAAATTTTTGCAGACGCCATAATACCTCCATAAATTGGCCAAGTTTCCGGCCCTGAATTTGTTGTTCAACTCTAGGATTATATCATAATCGGCGGTTAATCTCAAACCCAACAATACATCCGGCTTGTCTCTCCAATCATGTCCAATCGTCTCTAATCGGCGTAATCACAATATAAAAAGCCCCGGGAACTTTCGCTCCCGGGGCCGTTTGCTTCATTTACGCGTTTTGCTTAAGGTATCGTAATCTGGGCATTAAATTTGGGATCCGAAGAGATGGACTGCTCCATGCCTGACGGGTTAATCGCCGTCACTACATAGTAATACGTCCCGCCCCTTCTCTTCTTCGTGCTGTCGACCCAGTTCGTCGACTCGCCCGACACTCCTGACGCGAACGGCTTCCTCTCGTCAAGACTCGTAATCGGGTTGGTATCCCTGTACACGTTATACGAGAATATGTTATTCGCTCCGAACGGCAGGTCCTTGCTCCAGTCCACCTTCACATCCATATCTCCTGACATCGTAGCTTCAAGCGCGCTTATCCAAGGCGTTTCTTTACACCTCGGCGGCACGTAATCAACTATATGCGGAGATACAAGCATCTGCAGGTCTATCTTGTCCACTATCGGCTCTGTCTTCTTAAACAACAGCCCGATTAACGGTATATCTCCCAGTATCGGGATCTTCAGCTCTGAGGTCGTTGTTCTGTCCTTCAGCATTCCTCCGAGCCTTATCGTTCCGCCGTTCGCCACGAACAGCTTCGTCCTTACTTCCCTGTTGTCTATCCTCGGCACTGTCGACGTAGTTCCCTGCACCGTCGAGCTTACATACCCCGAGATCTGGTTCACAACCGGGTTTATCTGTATGCTGATTGTCCCGTCCCTCTGCGACTGGGGCGTTACCGTCAACACTATGTTTACATCCTGGTAAGTATACGTGATTGTTGTTCCCGACGACGTTGCCGACGCCGAAAGTATCGGTTCCTTGCTGCCTATCTGTATCCTTGCTTCCGTCCCGTCTTCAACTACAACATCCGGGTCCGCAGTCATTTCTACCTTCGACGCGTTCGCGCTTGCGAACAAGCCCGTTAGCACGGAATCAAGCCCTGCCGTCCACGTTATCGGCCCGATATAAAAACCCGCTCCCTTGGTGGCATAGCCTGTCGTCGGATCTGTTACATTGAACCTCGTTCCCAGCTGGAACGGGTTGGAGAGCGTTCCTCCCAGCACTGACAGACTAGCCGCTTTGCTGTACTGCCAGTCTATCGCCATCAGCGTGTCCGTGTTATTTGTCACTTCGAGCAGCCTGGTCTTGATTGAGATCAGTTTCGCTTTCCTTTCCGGGTTGTCAAGTTCCTTCAGCAGGTTCTCGACTCCTTCAAAGACCGCCGGATCGTCGCTGATTATCAGCGCGTTTGTGCCCACGTCCACGGATATTCCTCCGTCCTTCGTCAGCACTCCCTTTACCTGCCTCACTATTTCACCAGCGGTCGCGTACGTCAGCGCGAAGAGTTTTGTCACCTTCGACACCGCCGCCGGCTTTGCTCCGCCTCCGACCTTGGAGATGTGATACACTCCCCCAGAGTCCTTCTTGAACTCAAGGTTTCTGGTATCAAGCACCAGCTTGAGCAGCGCTTCCAGTTCCTGCCTCTCCGTCAGTTTCAGCGTGACGGGCGGCACTTCCGCCGGATTCGTTATTTCTATCGAATACGGCACGTTCCCCGCTTTCATGAATATCGTATCCAGCGCCGTGCGCACGGGAGTATCGCTGAACTCCAGCGGCGGCTCCACATACACATTCTGCGC
>CAIWWK010000164.1 GCA_903916325.1 Candidatus Firestoneibacteriota bacterium | reverse complement strand
GTTTTCGCGTTTGGCCGCTGAGAATTCTTGCATGCCGAAGGATAATCATAGCGGCAGGAATCGCAGAGAAACCCTCCGCCGTCTTTGATCAGGAACTTCTTTAGCGCCTCTATGATTATCTTTATAAGAGCGATTTTATTTCCTTCCTAGAAAATACAGGTTGGTCCTCTCTTCTCTGTTGATTTTATTCGCCGTTGCGCATCTGCGCATCCGCCCCTCCGAGCATGTCTTTAGAATATCAAGTAGCGCATTCCCAGCCCGTAGAAGTTATTGCCTGCCCCTATTGTCAGTTTGGGATCTATCCCCGCGCCTCCGGGGACGCTTACATCATTGAAATTATAGGTGAAAGACGGTATTGAATAGGCTTCGACAAAAACCGAGAACGCGGACGTGAACCGCATTTCAAGGCCAATTCTGAAGGTGACTCCGCCGAAAGCCAGCGCCTGCCCTATTTGCTTCGTGTAGCCCACATTCCCGGAATCGTAAGCGCCACCGGCCGTCTGCTTAATGTTGTACGTGGCGTCCGCAAGCATGTAGTTTGCGTCAAGGCCCGGTCCGGCATAAAGAACAAGAAAGTCGCTTCCCATATCAAGGAGCGGCCCGAGATGTATGCGCACAAGCGCGCAAAGATTTAGTTTTAGATCCGTGTAACTGCCTTTTGCCGTGAAAGTGTACGCGCTCGCTCCGTCGGCAATTCCTGTCTTAGTAAGATCGTCAAACTGAGCAAATCCCCTGTAAAAAACGCCGTCTAGACCGAAACTCACCGCTTTCACATCCGGCATTCTCTGCACGTAACTGAAAGAAAACGCAAAGAAGAACCCGTTATTTATATCGGAGGGCTGTTCCACCACCTGAGTCAGCGTCCCCGGAAGCGTAAGAGTGATGGGCAGGGAAGCGCTGAAGAACCCGGAGCGTATCCCCGGGCCGAAATAGATTCTGGAAAGGTCCTCGCCCTCAAACCTCTCAGACCAAAGCAGCGCGCCGGTGGCAACGTCCCTCAAACTGAGGGTAATAACCATTACTTCTCCGGAAATGCTCACGCTTCCGAAAAGCACCGCGTCCGCGCTGAGCAATTTGCCTATCTTTCTCGCTTCAGTTTCCTCCGTAAGTCCGGAAATGGAAAGTTTCTGCTGATCAACAAGTTCTTTCAGGCTTTTTTTGTCTATTACCTTATATTTACCGGTCTTTGCCAGCGTTGCGGCGACCGCGTCTTCCGCGGTCTTTAGCGTGATATCCCTGGAGTATTCGAAGGGAGTAATCATCACGGTCTTAATGTCGGCAACCGTTATTCTGGAAACCGAACCGTAAAGCCTTGTGAGTGCGTCTTTTTGCATGGAGTTTTGATCCGCAGAGAAAGCGGGTATTACGAGAACAGCAGAGAGAAAAATCATCATCGCTATTTTTTTCATCAGCCCCCCTGAACGCGCAGAAATTCTTATGCTTAATTATACATCAAAAACGGTTTGCCGTAAACCGGACTCTACTTATTCGCTGCTATCCTTTCCCCGAAAAGACCTCCGGGCTTGATCAGAAGCACTATAACGAGCACGCCAAAAGCAAAAACATCCTTATACTGGGCGGATATATAGCCCGCGCCGAGACTCTCAAGAATACCAATGAGAAGGCCGCCGAACATCGCGCCCCTCACGTTGCCGATGCCGCCCAGAACCGCTGCCGTAAAACCCTTTAAACCCGCCATATAACCCATCGTGAAGTTAATTATACCGTAATAAACTCCAACCATTATTCCCGCGCCCGCGGCCAGTCCGGAACCTATGAAAAAAGTCAGCGAAATTATCCGGTTGACGTCAATACCGACAAGCCCGGCCATCTTCCTGTCAATAGCAACAGCGCGCATCGCTTTCCCTGTTTTTGTCTTTTGAATGAAAATATTTAACGCCAGCATAAGTACCTGAGAGAAAACGCAGATAAAAGCCTGGATATAAGTAATTTCTGCGCCCGGCAGGATAAACGCCCCCTTCGGGAATATGAACGGAAAAGCCTTATTGTCCGAACCTGCGATAAGCATCACTAGATTCTGGAGTATTATTGAGACGCCGACAGCCGTGATAAGCGGGGCAAGCCTTGGGGAATTGCGCAGCGGCCTGTAGGCAACTCTTTCTATAAGCATGCCCAGAAGCCCGCAGGCCGGCATCGCGGCGATAAAAACTGCAAGGAAAGGTATTATTATCAGAAACCCGGGGAAAGCCTGGAGGTTGAAGAACGAAAGGACAAGCAGCCCTGCGTAGGCGCCTGTCATATAGATATCCCCATGCGCGAAATTTATCAGTTCAAGGATACCGTAGACCATGGTGTACCCGAGAGCTATAAGCGCGTAGATGGACCCAAGGGTAATCCCATTTATGAGCTGTTGGATCAGCATAGTTTAGACCGCAAACCGGGAAAAAGAAAAGGGCCGGCTTACGCCGGCCCATTAACTTTACTTAAACAGCGACCTGCCCTTGTAAACCGCCCTCTTTCCGAGTTTTTCTTCAATACGGAGGAGTTGGTTGTACTTGCAGATACGGTCGGTCCTGCACGCAGAACCGGTCTTTATCTGACCCGCATTCACCGCAACCGCGATATCCGCGATTGTCGCGTCTTCCGTCTCGCCTGACCTGTGGGATATAACAGTGGTATAACCCGCAGCTTTCGCAAGGTTTATCGTCTCCATGGTTTCGGTAAGGGTGCCGATCTGGTTAACCTTCACCAGGATAGAATTCGCCACCCCGAGATCAATACCTTTCTGCAGGAACTTCTTGTTTGTTACAAACAGATCATCGCCTACAAGCTGCAGTTTCTTTCCAAACGCAACCGTCAGTTTCTTCCAACCAGCCCAGTCATTCTCATAGAGCCCGTCTTCAAGCGACCTGATGGGGTATTTTTCAAACGCTTTTCCGTAGAAATCTATCATGTCGTCCGTGCTGTT
>CAIWWK010000163.1 GCA_903916325.1 Candidatus Firestoneibacteriota bacterium | reverse complement strand
TTCGCGGCCATTACCGTCGTCAGCGCCGATGTCAACGTCGTCTTTCCATGGTCAACATGCCCGATCGTTCCTACGTTTACGTGCGGCTTTGTCCTTTCAAATTTCGCCTTTGCCATGACACACCCTCCGAATAATTGTTAATTGGCGTTGATATTATCTTTTTTCAGCCACTTTTCCGGCGTTCTTAGCTATAATCTCTTCTGCGAGCGCCTTAGGCACTTCTTCATAATGCGAAAGCTGCATGGTAGAGTTGCCGCGCCCCTGAGTCAGAGACCTTAAATCCGTCGCGTACCCGAACATGTTGGCTATCGGAACGAAACCTCTGATAACCCTGGCATTGCCCCTCTGAGTCATGCTTTCTATGCGTCCTCTCCTGGAACTGAGGTTTCCTATAACTTCTCCCATATATTCTTCGGGAGTAATGACCTCAATGTCCATGATGGGCTCAAGCAAGATTGGGTTCGCCCGCTTGAAAGCTTCCTTAAACGCCATTGAACCGGCGATTTTAAACGCCATTTCCGAAGAGTCAACATCGTGATAAGATCCGTCCGTGAGCGAGATACCCACATCAACAACCGGATAACCGGCAAGAACGCCGCCTTCGCAGGCTTCCTTGATTCCCTTGTCAATCGCGGGAATGTATTCTTTCGGGATTGATCCGCCGACGATATCGTTCACAAACTCGTAGCCGGCTCCTCTTTCTCTTGGAGAAAGCGTAATGTAGCAGTGTCCGTACTGACCCTTACCGCCCGTCTGCCTGATGTACTTACCTTCGGCGTCGACCGTCTTTTTAACGGTTTCTTTGTACGCGACCATCGGCTTGCCGACATTCGCCTCAACGTTGTATTCCCTTTTCATCCTGTCTACAAGTATTTCGAGGTGAAGTTCGCCCATGCCGGACATAATGGTCTGGCCGGTTTCCTCGTCGGTTCTTACGATAAATGTCGGGTCTTCGTCCGACAATCTGGAAAGAGCCGCGCCCATCTTATCCTGATCAGCCCTGGTCTTGGGTTCGATTGCTACAGAGATTACCGGATCAGGGAAGTTCATTGATTCAAGAACAATAGGATTGTTCTCGTCGCAAAGCGTGTCTCCTGTGGTGGTTTCTTTGAGGCCGACTACGGCCGCAATGTCTCCCGCGTAACAGACCTGAATTTCTTCTCTCTTGTTCGCGTGCATGCGGAGCAGTCTTCCAATCCTCTCCTTCTTGCCGCTGATGGCATTATAAACATAGGACGAGGAAAGCAAATTTCCGGAATAAACACGAACGAAGGTAAGTTTTCCCACGAACGGATCCGCGATTATTTTAAAAGCAAGCGCCGCAAGCGGAGCAGTGTCATCCGCATTTCTCGTTTCTTCAGCACCGGAACCCGGCACGGTGCCTTTGATAGCCGGCACATCCATCGGGGACGGCAGAAAATCTACGACCGCGTCAAGCATTGGCTGCACGCCTTTATTCTTAAAGGAAGAGCCGCAGATGACCGGAACTATGCCGCCGCTGATGGTGCCTTTTCTCAGGGCGCTCTTTATCTCTTCAACAGTGATATCGCCCAGCTTGCCGTCGAGGTACTTGTGCATAACGTCTTCGTTGAAATCCGCGCACGCTTCCAGGAGATCGTGCCGGTATTTTTCTGACATTTCTTTGAGGTCTTCGGGAATGGGCCGTTCTTCGTACTTCGCTCCAAGCGTCTCTTCAAGCCAGACATACGCTTTCATAGTCACAAGATCCACTATGCCGACAAAAGTCTCTTCAGCGCCGATGGGAAGCTGTATCGGAACCGGCCTTGCACCGAGCTTTTGCTTGATTGAAGCCGTAGACATAAAGAAATCAGCGCCAACTTTGTCCATCTTATTGAGGAATGCTACCCTCGGAGTATTATATCTGTCAGCCTGTCTCCAGACTGTCTCGGACTGCGGCTCAACTCCGCTGCAGGCGTCGAATACAACAACCGCACCGTCAAGCACGCGCAAAGACCTTTCAACTTCCGCGGTAAAATCAACGTGTCCCGGGGTGTCTATAAGGTTAATCCTTTTGCCTTTCCAGAACGCCGTGATTGCGGCGGAAGTAATGGTTATTCCTCTTTCTTTTTCCTGAACCATGTAATCGGTCGTCGTGTTTCCTTCATCAACATTTCCTATCTTATGAATTGCTCCGGAATAATAGAGAACCCTTTCAGTTGTCGTGGTTTTACCCGCGTCAATGTGGGCGACTATTCCGAGATTCCTGGTATTTTCTAAAGTATATTCGCGTGCCATGTTTTATCCTTGTTAAGTTTTCTTTTTTAGAATTTAGCGCTTAGAATTTGCTCTTGCCCTACCACCTGAAATGCACGAAGGCCTTGTTCGCTTCAGCCATCTTGTGCGTGTCTTCTCTTTTCTTTACCGCAGCGCCGGTATTCTTGGAGGCGTCCAGAATTTCATTCGCAAGCTTCGCGAACATGGTTTTTTCCGGCCGCGCCTTGGAAGCGTCAATAATCCAGCGAACCGCAAGAGACGTGCGTCTTACCGGGGCAACTTCAACCGGCACCTGGTAGTTCATGCCGCCTACGCGCCGGGGTTTTACTTCAAGCATCGGCTTCACGTTGTCGAGAGCCTGCTTGAATATTATCATCGGGTTTGCGTTGTTGCTTTTCTTAGCGACTTCATCAAGCGCTCCGTAAACGATTGCCTCGGCAACGCTCTTCTTTCCTTGTTTCATTATGTTGTTGATGAACCTCGTGACTACCTGGTCCTGAAACCTGGAATCAGGAAGAACTTCTTTTTTTCTGACAAAACCTTTTCTAGGCATTACTCGTTCTCCTTAAAGATTCTTTTTCTACTTTGCCGGAGCAGCTACTGCGGCCGCCGGTTTCTTCGCATCAACCTTAGCTCTCTTCACGCCGTATTTAGACCTGCTCTTGTTCCTTCCTTCAACTCCGGAAGCGTCCAGCGTACCCCTAACTATGTGGTAGCGAACACCGGGAAGATCCTTAACCCTGCCGCCGCGAACCAGGACGATAGAATGCTCGTCAAGATTGTGGCCAACGCCGGGAATGTAGCTTATGATCTCGTAACCATTCGAAAGCCTGACCTTCGCGACCTTTCGGAGCGCTGAGTTCGGTTTCTTCGGCGTAACGGTATAAACTCTGAGACAGACACCCCTTCTCATGGGACACGCGGTCAAATGTTTTGATTTTGACCTCGCTCTCACCTGCTGTCTCCTTCCTTTTACAAGCTGGTTGACTGTAAACAAAACTGCCTCCTTGAATATTGTCCGGGATAAAAAAACCCCGAAACTCCGCGGGGGTTTTCAAAAAATAAAAAAGGCGGGGTGCTCTCCGCCATTGCTAGCACAGCACTATTTTAGCTTAGGCTATACTAACCATCACCCCCAGAATGCGAAATATTTAAGCATTGAATTATACAAAAAACAAAAGGCCTTGTCAATACTCATTTTTCACGCATTTACTTATGAAAAACGCCTAAAAAGGCTCTACGGAACCCACAAAATCATTTACCCTGTAAGCGTTATTCTTTATGCTATATCGCCTGGGCTTTACTCTTCGTCTTTAAGCGATTTTATCTCTTCAAACGGATCTTTTGCCGCTGTCACTTTTTCTTCATCAATAGGAAGATCAGCTATTTCTTCCTGTTCAATGTGTAGATTGCGATAAACCTGAGAACCCGTGCCTGCAGGAATCAGGCGGCCTATGATAATATTTTCCTTGAGGCCGCGCAGCGTGTCAATTTTTCCGACCGTTGCAGCATCGGTAAGAACTCGCGTAGTTTCCTGGAAGGAAGCCGCAGCGAAAACGCTCTCAGTGCCAAGCGAAGCTTTCGTGATGCCGAGAAGAATAGTCCTTCCTGTAGCGCTCTTGCCTTTTTTCTTCATGGCTTTCTCGTTCTCTTCCTTGAAAATATTCTTATCAACTTCCTGGCCGGGAAGGAATTCAGTATCGCCTTCGCTCTCAATCCTGACCTTTTTGAGCATCTGACGAATGACGACCTCGATATGCTTGTCGTTCACGTTAACACCCTGGACTCTGTAAACTTCCTGAATGTTTCCGAGCAGGTATTCCTGCGCGTCGTTCTCGCTCTTCGCTTTCAGAATGTCGTGCGGGTTAATGGGTCCTGCTGTCAAAGGATCCCCGTGGGAAACTTTTTCGCCGCTGGTAACGATGAGGTGTTTTCCCTGCGGAACCTGGTACTTTGCGACCTCTCCGTTCTCATCGGTCACTCGTATTTCCCTCTGTCTCTTGGTGACGTCGCCAATCTCGACTGTACCTTCGACCTCGCTGATAGTCGCCATATCTTTTGGCTTTCTTGCTTCAAAGAGTTCCGAGACCCTCTGCAAGCCGCCGGTAATATCGTGAGCTTTACCGCCGCCGATAGGCATCTTCGCGATAACATCTCCGACATGGACCTTTGTTGCCGCCGCGTTCTCGTCGGTATTCACCATCATGATAGTACCTTCGGGCAAAGAAATCTTTTCTTTAATCTCGCCGCCGGACATGATGTGCACCGCGGGATGCAGCTTACCTTCCTTCTGCGGAACAATCACAAACTCGGACATCTTAGTCTCAGGATTTACTTCTTCCTTGAGCGTCTGCCCTTTGGTGATGTCAACGCAAACGACGGTTCCGTCGTTGTGCGATATGATAGGAGTGCTGAATGGGTCCCATTCGCCGAGAACATCCTTTTCCTTGACATCTTCTCCGTCCTTGTAATTAAGCTGAGAGCCGTAAGGCAGTTCAAACTCTTCGCGGTGCTTGTCGCCTGACCCGCCTTTCAATTTGTTTTGCTCTACAATTAACTTGCCTGTTCTGCTGATGAGAATTACCTTGCCGCCCCTGGTGGTAATGGTTTTCATGTTGTCATAGACAACTTTGCCGCCGAACTTAGCGACAACTTTATTTTGCGTCGTTTTCCTTTGGGCGGTACCGCCGGTGTGGAAGGTACGAAGCGTCAGCTGGGTTCCGGGTTCACCTATAGACTGCGCCGCGGTGATTCCGACTGCTTCTCCGATATTCACAATCTTCCTATAGCCGAGGTTCCAGCCGTAGCATTTAGCGCAGATTCCGGTCTTCGCTTCGCAGCGCAGGACCGAGCGGATACGGATTTTTTCTATTCCGGTTTCCTCAATCTTCTGCGCCTTTTCTTCGTCTATTACTTCGCCTGATTTTACAATGACCTCGGATGTAATGAGGTCGGTAATGTTGTCCAGCGCGACCCTTCCGATTATCCTGTCAGAAAGCGATTCCAGTGTCTCTTCTCCGTTCTTCAAGGCGCCAACCGTAACGCCGCGTAGCGTCTTGCAATCCTCTTCGGTGACCACAACATCCTGCGCGACGTCAATAAGACGCCTTGTAAGGTAGCCTGCTTCCGAGGTCTTCAGGGCGGTATCGATGAGTCCTTTTCTTCCGCCGTGAGTGGAGATGTAGTACTCAAGCACGTTCAACCCGCGTTTGAAGTTCGAGGTAATCGGAGTTTCTACGATTTCGCCCGCTTCACCGGTAACTTTCGCCCTCGGTTTCGCGATGAGTCCGCGCATACCCGCAAGCTGCCTCGCCTGCTGCCAGCTTCCGCGGGAACCGGTCTGGATCATGATGAAGAGAGGGTTAAGCCCGTCCTCATCTTTCCTCAGAGTGTTCCTGAGAGCTTTGTCGACGGTTACCGTCGCGTGAGACCAGATGTCAATGACGTTCTGGTATTTTTCGTTATAGGTGATTACGCCTTTCCTGTAGTTCTCAAGGATGCCCGCGACCTTATTTCTCGTGACCGCGATGTAGGAATCCCTCTCGAACTCTCCTTTTGCAAGGAGATCTTTGTCGTATTCGACATTGCGCAGCAGGCCCGGCTTAAGCTTGACCTCTTTCGCGAGAGTTTCGTCCTTAATCGCCTTGGGTTCTACGATGTCGTCGGTCGGCAGAGTGCTACCGAGCTTGGTAGCGTAAACCAACCCGAGGTCCTTAAGGTTATCTAGCATCTCAACCGTCTGAGAAGTGCCCAGTTTCTTCTGGCAGCGCATCGCGATTGTATCGATATAGGATTTAAACCTGTCCGATTTGAAACCGCCTCCCTTTCCGTAGAAGAGGTAGTTCCTGAACAGGTCGGTCCTGAGGCTTTCAAGGTGCGCCTTTTCTTCATAGAGCTTGTACCACATTCTTTTTTCAACTTCCGTGGTGAGATCTTCGCTGCCCTCTTTAAGGCCTGCGCTGATGGGACTCATATCCTTTACTGTCTCGCTCGTGATCGGCCCCTGGTTGAACTTCTTCAGGTGCTCAAGCTTGAGTTCGGTGAAGAGTTCTTCAGCGGAATCATAGAGGCCTTCCGGAAGCGCTTCGTGGAACATTACCATTCCGGCTGTCGCCTCTATGGGTTTCTGACCGTTTTGCATCCTTACCTTAACGATGGCTTCCATATCAACTTCGCCGAGAGAATAGGCAAGCAGAAGTTCCTGAGGGTCTGAGAATATTTTACCGTCGCCTTTTTTGGTCTTATGTTTAAGCCTGATGTCCGGGCGGTAAAGCGTAAGGTAATAGAGCCCTGTGATCATTTCCCTGGAAGGCGTCGCCAGCGGGAAACCGTTGGAGGTCGAGAACACGTTGTTGGTGGAAAGAATGAGCGTTCTTACCTCGAGGACTGCCTCGGGGGAAAGCGGTACATGGACGGCCATCTGATCGCCGTCGAAATCCGCGTTGAACGCGTTACACGCAAGAGGATGAAGCCTTATAGCAGAACCTTCAACCGGTACCGCTTCAAATCCCTGAATACCCTGCCTGTGAAGGGTAGGCGCGCGGTTAAGCATAATCGGGTGTTCCTTGATGACTTCTTCAAGAATCTCCCAGACTTCCGGTTTGACGTTCTCAACCATTTTCCTCGCGCTTTTTACCGTATGCACGTAGCCGCGGTCTTCAAGCTTCTTTATGATAAAGGGTTTGAAGAGCTCCAGGAGCATCTTCTTGGGGATACCGGCCTGGTAGAACTTCAGTTCCGGGCCGACAACGATGACCGAACGGCCTGAATAGTCAACGCGTTTGCCGAGCAGGTTCTGCCTGAAACGGCCCTGCTTGCCTTTAAGCATATCGGAAAGAGACTTTAAGGGCTTATTCCTTGAGCCCTTAACGGGTGCGCCGCGCCTTCCGTTATCAAAGAGAGCGTCGACCGCTTCCTGAAGCATTCTTTTTTCATT
>CAIWWK010000162.1 GCA_903916325.1 Candidatus Firestoneibacteriota bacterium | reverse complement strand
GATCTACAACAATATACTTGCGACGCAGAAATTACTTGAGGCAGCAAAAGATGCCGGCGCTCTCAGAAAGTTCATTTTCGCGTCGTCATCCTCGGTCTATGGCGACGCTGACGAACTCCCGGTAAGGGAAACTACCCCTGCAAATCCGGTCTCGCCTTACGGCGTTTCAAAGCTTGCAGGCGAGAAATTATGCCTGCTCTACAAAAAAAATTACAACGTGCCCGCCTCGGTGCTGAGGCTCTTCACCGTTTACGGGCCGGGGCAGCGCCCTGACATGGCATTCAACATATTCATAAAGATGTTGCTGAAAGGAAAGCCCCTGCCGGTATTTTCAGGCGGAAACCAGACGCGTGATTTCACCTATATTGACGATATTACCGAAGGAATGGTTCTGGCGGCGCAGAAAAGCGTTCCCGGCGAAGTGTATAACCTCGGCGGCGGCAACAGGATAAGCCTTAACGGCGCGATTAAGATAATAGAGGACCTTGCCGGCAGGAAAGCAGGGGTCCTAAGCAAGTCCGCGGCGAAAGGAGATGTGAAGCATACCTGGTCAGACATCTCAAAGGCAAAGGAGCAGCTCGGTTACTCGCCAAAAACAAATATAGCTGAAGGTCTGAAAAAAGAATTTGAGTGGATAAAAAATCTGCGGGATTAAAGGGGGTTCAAAGGCAATGTCAAATACGTCAGATTGGAACGAAGACAAGGAAACAACGACCGCCAACATAGATGACCTGGGTTTCATAAAATCCGTTGATGCGTCGGATATGCTCGGCCTTGTTTTGGCCATGCCCGAACATATTAAGAGAGGCATAGAAACCGGGAAAAAAGTCAAGCTTCCCGAGGGCAGGAAAATACAAAATATATTGGTTACCGGCTTGGGAGGTTCTGCGATAGGAGGAGATGTCCTTCGCTGTTTTCTTTCAAAACGCTGCAGCGTGCCGATAGCTGTAAACCGCAATTATCATATACCCGCTTATGTCGGCGAAAATACCCTTGTCTTTGCTATCAGTTATTCCGGCGGAACGGAAGAGACCCTGTCTGCCTGCAAAGAGGCGCTGGAGAAAAAAGCCCTTGTCATCGCGGTCACCTCCGGCGGAAAGATTAAAGAACTCGTTTCCAAAGCCGGCGGTATTGTTGTTGAAGTTCCGGGAGGATTTCCCCCCCGCGCGGCGCTCGGGCACTTGTTCTTTCCTCTTGCGCTTATAGTTTCCCGCCTCGGGCTTGCCGAAATAGCCGGGTCGGAGCTGGAAGAGACGGTAAAAGTTCTTGTCAAACTCAGGGAGAATTTCAAGCCGGAAGTGACGGTTGCGGAAAATCTGGCAAAGCAGCTCGCCAACAAACTCTTTGCCAAGGCCGTGATAGTCTACGGCTCGGCGGATTTTACCGAGGTGGTCGCTAATCGCTGGAAATGCCAGCTGGCTGAGAATTCAAAAGTTTTCGCGATGCACAGCGTTATACCGGAGATGAACCATAACGAAATAGTCGGCTGGGACCTGTTGAGAAAGGTTTTGAGAAAATTCGCGGTGATATTCATTAGAGACAAGCAGGATGAGCCGAAAGTCCAGAAACGCATGGACATCACAAAAGCAATGCTCGGCAAGAGGGCAAACTGGGCGGGAGAGGTTAATTCAATAGGAGAGTCCCCTCTGGCCAGGCTTTTTTCGCTCATCTACCTCGGCGATTTTACCAGTGTCTACCTCAGCCTGCTCTACGGTATTGATCCGACCCCGATAGAGGCAATAAACCATTTTAAGGAAGAACTCGCGAAATAGATGAGAACTTTCAATGTGCTCGGGATAAGGGTTGACAGCCTGTCGTTTTATGATACGATTGTTGAGGCCGAGAGGCTGATAAACAGGCGCAAGCCGGTCTACATAATATCTCTTTCAGCGCTTACCGTGCTTTTGGCAAGAGCTGACATTGAATTCGCGCATATTATCCGGGATGCCGCAATTGTCAGTTGTGACGGTACCGGGGTCAAGCTTGCAGTCCGGCTGCTTTACGGCAAGGATATCAAGCGCGTTAGCGGAATAGACTTGATACCGCACATCTGCGGATTTTGCTCTGAAAGAGGGTTTGGAGTTTATTTCCTGGGTTCGAGGAAAGAGGCTGTTTTTGGTACAGTTAAGAGGATGAAGGCCAGGTTCCCCGGCCTCAAAGTTTCAGGTTTTTGCGATGGATATTTTGACAAGAAAAATGTAAAATATGTGGTTTCAGGAATCAAGAAGGCTGCTCCTCAGGTGCTTTTTATCGGCCTCGGACAGCCTGCTCAGGAGAAATGGATTAACAGCCACATGGCTGAACTGGGTGTCCCGCTGCTGATCGGAGTAGGCGGCAGTTTCGACGTGCTTTCCGGCAGGCTGAAACGCGCGCCCTATCTGTTTCAGAAAGCAGGACTTGAGTGGGCTTACAGGCTGTTATTGGAGCCGTGGAGAATGAAACGCATTCTCAGGCTTTTCAATTTTGTTGCGCTGATTTTAAAAGAAAAATATTTCATAAGGAGGAACAATAAATGAGCCAGAAATATATTTTCACTTCCGAGTCGGTAACGGAAGGACACCATGACAAGGTCGCGGACCAGATATCTGACGCGGTGCTTGACGCAAACCTCGCGCTTGACAGCGCGGCCAGGGTTGCCTGCGAAACGCTGGTAACGACCGATACGGTTGTAATCGCGGGAGAGATAACCAACAAGAGCAAAGAGGCAATAAACTACGAAAGCATAGTAAGACAGGTCATCAGAAACATCGGTTATGTGGGCGGCGATATGGGTTTTGACGCCGAGACTTTCAGGTTCTATAACCTGCTCCACAAACAGTCTCCGGACATAGCCATGGGTGTTGACACTGGCGGCGCGGGCGACCAGGGAATAATGTTCGGTTATGCGAGCAATGAAACGGCGGAGTTGATGCCGCTTCCCATCTCGCTGGCGCAGAAGCTTGCCATCAGGCTCTCCTATGTCAGAAAGAAGAACATAATAAAAGGTTTGAGGCCGGACGGCAAGACTCAGGTGTCGGTCGTATACGAGAATTCAAGGCCGGCCGCGGTCGACGCGGTGGTAGTCGCGGCGCAGCACGCTCCGGAAGTCGGGCAGGCAAAGCTCAGAAAAGAGATTACTGAAAAAGTGATTAAACCGGTCCTTGGCCCGGTGTTTTTCAAATTGCTTTCCCCAAAGAGCATTTATATCAACCAGACCGGAAGGTTTGAGATTGGCGGTCCTCACGGCGATACCGGGCTTACCGGCAGAAAGATCATAGTCGATTCCTACGGCGGACGCGGCAGGCACGGCGGAGGCGCTTTCTCGGGCAAGGATCCCACAAAGGTAGACAGGTCCGCCACTTATATGGCGAGGTACGTGGCAAAGAATATAGTTGCCGCAGGTTTGGCTGCCGAGTGCGAAGTCCAGCTGTCCTACGTAATCGGCAGGGCGGAACCCGTTTCCGTGCTTGTCAACACTTTCGGCTCGGCAAAAATCAGCGAAGCAAAGATCGGAGAGCTAATCACGAAGAATTTTGACCTGACCCCGAAAGCGATTATCAAATTCCTGAAACTTCGCAACCCTATATTCTCAAAGACCGCTTCTTACGGCCATTTCGGAAGAAAGTACGAGAAGAAGGGCAAGCTGGAGTTTTTTACATGGGAAAAGACTGATATGGCGGCGAAGCTCCGGAAGCAGGCGGGAATATGATAAAACACGATGTTAAAGACCCGGGGCTTGCCGCAACAGGAAAGCTCAGAATAGAATGGGCCGACAGGCAGATGCCTGTTTTGAATCTCATCAAGGCGAGGTTTAAACGCGAGAAGCCTCTTAAAGGCATCACGGTTGCGGCGTGCCTGCATGTGACCACCGAGACAGCAAACCTGGCGCGAGTCCTGAAAGAAGGCGGCGCTGATGTTTGGCTCTGCGCTTCAAATCCGCTCAGCACTCAGGATGATGTAGCCTCGGCGCTGGTTGAGCATTACGGCATCCCGACCTTTGCCATTAAGGGTGAGGATAACAGCACCTACTACAGCCACATAAACGCTGTGCTTGACGCCAAGCCGGCAATGACGATGGATGACGGAGCGGATCTTGTTTCTCTTATCCATTCTAAAAGAAAGGACCTCATAAAGGGCATCGTCGGCGGCACGGAAGAGACCACGACCGGCGTCATCAGGCTTAAAGCAATGGAAAAAGACGGAGTCCTTAAGTATCCCATCATCGCGGTTAACGACGCAGACACCAAACATATGTTTGACAACAGGTATGGCACCGGACAGAGCACGCTTGACGGCATCATCAGGGCTACGAACGTGCTCATAGCGGGGCAGACAGTGGTCGTGCTCGGCTACGGCTGGTGCGGGCGCGGGTTCGCGATGAGAGCAAAAGGCATGGGAGCCAATGTGATCGTAACAGAGATAGATCCGTTAAAGGCGCTGGAAGCCCATATGGACGGTTTTTGGGTTATGGACGCGGTCTCAGCCGCTAAGATTGGAGACATCTTTGTGACGCTTACCGGCGACATCAATGTACTTGATGAAAAACATTTCAAGCTTATGAAGTCCGGCGCGATAATCTGCAACTCCGGTCACTTTAATGTCGAGATAAACATACCCGCGCTCAGGAAACTCTCAAAGTCTGTAAAAGAAGTAAAATCCGGAGTTGAAGAGTTTGCTTTAAAGAGCGGCAGGAGCATTTACCTCCTCGGTGAAGGCAGGTTGATAAACCTTGCCGCCGCGGAAGGGCATCCCGCTTCCGTGATGGATATGAGTTTCGCGAACCAGGCCTTTAGCGCCGAGTATATGAAGAAAAACAGCAAAAAACTCGGAAAGAAAGTATATTCGGTTCCCGCGGATATAGACGAGAATATAGCAGCGCTTAAACTCAAATCTCTCGGAGTGACTATTGATAAACTCACGCCGAGACAGAAAAAGTACCTTGCATCCTGGCAGGAAGGAACTTAAGGGCAGAGGGCGTGCCCTGTACCCGAACGAAAGTGAGTGGTACAGGGTTGGAATGTCAGAAGGTTGGATGGTTGGATGTAGGTGATTCCTATGTTCAATGAAGCGTCTGAGCATCCGAACTTCCGCGCATCCGCGCATCAGGTGTTGAAAACGCGTTGTTAGCAAAAGCCCGAACAAGGCGAATGCAATAGGGCTCTAATTAGACGTTGACACATGAGAAAAGTGGTGTTACTATTATAGAGCGGGTAAGACCCGCAAACGTCAAAACAAAAGAAGGGGGTGAGAACTATGGGTTGCTGCTGCAAGAAAATGAAAAAGAGCAAGAAAGGGTTTACCCTTATCGAGCTCATGATCGTCGTAGCGATTATCGGCATTCTCGCGGCTATCGCGATTCCGAGGTTTGCTCAGATGCTTGAGAAATCGAGGGAAGGCGCGACAAAGGGAAACCTTTCGTCGATGCGTTCCGCTGTTTCGATTTACTACTCGGAGAGGGAAGGTACATGGCCCGGTGACATGACAACAGCGTTCACCAGCTATTTGTATCCGATACCGCCTGCAAAAGCAAGTCCGCTAGGGAACGTCGCCACCGTAACAGGTACAGGTGTTGCTCCGGCCGCGGCTGGCACAGGTTGGGCGTATATTACTGATACGACCAGCGTGTATGCAGGGTCAGTGTTTGCCAATTCAACTGCTACCGACACGAAAGGAAATTCATTCACCACATATTAAGTTTGACAGGCCGCCGCATTCTTTGCGGCGGCCTTTAGGCATCATAATAGGGCCTCTGTTGAAGAACAGAGGCCTTTTCTTTAGAAAAGCAGATGCTCAGAGGTTCAGATGGTCGGATGGTCGGAAGTATGTAGCCCAAATATTCAATAATGCGTCTGAGCCTCCGAGTATCCGCCTATACTATGTCCCACGTTCCATCCGGCGTCCAACCTTCCGACCCTCTGACCCTCTGCTCTGTTGACTTCCATTCCCTTGTTTGCTATAATTTTTAAAAGATTCTAATGAGGGGGTATCTTAGTGTGGGTAAATAAGTCCGTCCGCTCAAGCCCGTCTTCTTTCTTCAAAACGTTCTCATATTTCTGTCTGTTTGCCTGTAAAAAACGGCTCACAAGGGCCTCAAAAGAAGGTGCCAATTTGAAAAGAATACTTGCGGTTATCCTGCTTGCCGCTTTTCTTTCAGCCGCGGCATTTTGCGATACTTTCACGGACAATTTTACAAACACAAATTATATCGACGCCGGCAGCAGCACTATAACTTCTACCACCACTTCATCCACCTCAGGCATAGACACTTCAAATCAGAAAATTTCAATGCCGTTCCAGCCGTTCACCAACCTCGGAACCAGCATCGCGACTTATCTGCAGAATACCGGCGCTTCCACATTTGCCAGCGTCAACGCCATTTGCTATGGGTCGCAGCCCTACGGCTCGGCTTCCGGTTACTGGCTGATAGGAGCAAACAATGCGACAATTGTCGGAACCAGTAATGTAAAACTGCTTCAGTTTGACGGTACGAACTTTACGCAGCTGCAGGGGGACGTCTCCGGGCTTACCGGGGGGGCAGCTTTTAACATAATCAATATTCTATATGCCAACAATTACTTCTGGCTTCTAAACAACAACAGTTGTTACCAGTACGCTCATTTAAGTTCCACACCCTATTTGACTGACTGGACAACCTCGAATAAGAATTTCAGCGGTACTCCGCCGCCCTATAATCTCTTTAGCGCAGGCGCTTTCAACGGGTCCTACTTTGTGTTTGGCTCAAGCAACGGCGCGATAAACAGGACCGACGGCGTAACCACCCCTTGGGCTGACCTTAGTTCGACGTTCGCGACTGGTGTGGCGCCTTGGTTTTACAACACCGAGGCAATACGCGCGGTTGCTTCAAACGGTTCCTATTTTCTTATAGGCGGAGGGTCCGGAGCTTCAGGAACAGGGCGGCTCTGGAAATACGATCCCTCCCAAACAGGAACGGCGGCCTGGACAAATCTTAATGCGGACCTGTACTTTGGCACCGGCTTTGTCTATTCGATTGCCTGGAACGGGTCGTATTTTCTTATAGGCGGAAGCAACGGATTGCTCAGAAAATATGACGCGACCGGTTTTACAAATCTTTCGACGCCAATTGCCGCAGCTATGGGTGGCACTTTCAGCTCGCAGATTATTCGTACTATTCTCTGGACAGGCTCGGAGTGGCTTATAGGAACCACGGGGGGAAAACTCTGCAGGTACGACGGGAACGGAATCACGACAGCGAACTTCTCAAATATAGGTTGGCTCCTGGATTCAACTTGGTTAACCTACGATGTTATCAGCTCCGGTCTGGGGAATAACTATTTTATGCTGGGAAGTTCAAACGGCGACCTTGACGGCTCAAGCGGCCTCTATGCCACATCTACTGAAATGAGGGTTCAATCCAAGCAGGTAAATATTGGCGCCGGGCGCATCTACAAAGCGACTTTAACTGCGACCGACAGCCAGCCGTCGGGAACTTCTATCCGTTACTTTTTGAGCGCTGATAACGGCGTGACCTGGCAGCAGGTCTCAAGCGGAGTTGAAGCTTCCCTGGCTGCAACCGGGAATGTCCTTAAGTGGAAGGCGGTCTTTAACGGCGGGATGACAACCCCGACACTTTCCCAGATCGCGATAAACTACCTTACAACGGATATGTCAATAATCCCTGCAGGTGTCGGCGGGACGGTAGTCACAAGTGTGGTGGCATCAGGAGGAACCGGTTCCGCGACAGTGAGTATTGTAGTGCCAAACGCTTCTTCTAATGTTGATGTCCAGTACGCGATTACGCAGGACACTATTCCTCCGGTTGCCGCTTCGTCGCCTTCATCGGCGATCATAGCGTTTGATGTAAGCGCTTCCAACTACCTTACAGGCAGCCCTATAACAACCTTCAATAACCCGCTGACGCTGACTATAAGCTACAATAATATTAACCACACCTATGTGGACAATACATCCGGGAGCATACCGTTGTTCTCCGCTCCCGTAAGCCTCGCGCTTGCTTTCTGGAACGGGCTGAACTGGGTGCCTGTATCTTCAACGGTGACGACCGCGGCGCCCTACGTGATAAATGTTTCGGCCAGGGTCTCTCATTTTTCAAAGTACGCTATTGTGGCGGCCTCCCCGAGCGCCATAATGGTAAAGGCCCAGCCTAACCCCTTTACTCCTTTGAGTTCAAATCCTCTTTTCAACCGGCTGACTGTTTCTTTCCCGAATCCGGGCGGGAACGCTGTTGTGTTCAAAGTGTGGGATGTGAACGGAGTACTACTCAAGACTTTAAACGACAACGGTTCAACGCAGGTAACATGGGACGGGAAAGATTTTAGCGGAAAATACATGGAAACCGGCCTCTATATCTATGAGGTCAAGGTGGGCGGCGCTCAGGTCGGTAAAGGCACCGTTGCGGTAGCCAGATAATCAAGGAGCGGTATTGATGAAAAAGTTATTTTTCGCGCTATTACTGCTTTTGTCCGGATCCGCGCAGGCGGCTTTTGAATACTACGACTATTCCGGGCGGGCTGTCGGGTTCGGGGATGCTTTCACCGCGATGGCGGACGATGTATCTGCGATGTATATCAATCCGGCGGGAACGGCGTTTATCAACAAGAAGAGCGTTTCCTTTTCCTACAGCAAACCCTACGCGGGCGTCGGAGATGACCTTTCCAACGGTTACCTTGCGATGGCCGTTCCTATTGACGAAAATATCTCGGCAGGCATCTATTATACGGGGTTCGGACTGGACGTATATACCGAGAAATCCTACGCGGTCACAGTCGGCTACAAGAATTCCCTGGGAAATAAGCAGTACCTGTCGCTGGGTGTTTCAGTAAAAAATCTTGTAAAAGAGCTGGGTTCCGGAGACAGCATTGACGCTAATCCCGTCTTTGCCGGCAAAAGAAGCGTCTCCGCTTTCAGTTTTGACGCGGGAGCGATTTACAGGATGGGAAGCGCCAGCTTCGGGTTGGCCATACAAAATATCAATCAGCCTGACATAAACTTCGGCACGGCTGCTGATCCGGTCTCCATGAGAATAACCGGAGGGGCTGCAGTAAGGATAATGGCAGGAATGATAGCGGAAGCGGATTATTCAATGTTCGGAAACTCCTGGGTGGCAAGCGCCGGCGGAGAATATAACATAAATAAGTCCAACCTGTGCGTGCGGATCGGGGGCGGCGTCGGTTCTGATTCATATTCCAGGCTGAATGCGGGCTTCGGCTATGATTACACTCTGCCGGGTTCCGGTGTAAGCGTTGGGATTGACTACGGATTCAGTTACCAGTTAGGATTTATAGACGGCGCGATAGGGTCTCATATTTTAACCCTGACCTTCAGAGAACTGCCTAAGAAGACGGGGAAAGAGGGTGAAGATGCGAAATAGAACAAGTCTTCTTGCCGGAGTTTTAACCATTATGCTTCTGCTCCCAGGCATGATTTATGCCGCCTTCAACCAGTTGGACTATTCGGCCAGGTCTTTCGGCATGGGAGATGTTTTTGTGGCAGTGGCGGATGATGCCTGCTCTCTTTATGCGAACCCAGCGGGCATAGCGAATATGAAGGTTTGGGAAGCGCAGCTTACCTATAATAAACTCATGATAGGGACCGGGGATGATCTAGGCGAGAACTATGTCGGAGTGGTTTACCCGACAAAAGGCAATGGGGTTTTCGGGCTCAGCATGTATACCTTCGGTGACACCGTCTACTCCGAAACTGTTTACCAGCTTGCTTACGCTTATTCCGCGCTCAACTCCTCATTTGGCGTTAACATAAAGTACATGTCTAACACGTTTGCCGCGAACGACTGGACAAACATAAATCCGTATTTCAACACGCTCTCGAAAAGTGTGCTCTCCTTCGGACTATCCTTCCATTCTAAATTTTTCAATGATTTCGCGGTAGGGCTCTTTGTAGATGATTTCAATTCCCCTGATATCGGCCTTTCATCCGAAGAAAAACTTCCGGTTACGCTTAAGGGCGGAATCTCCTACCGGCAGAAAGATATGGTGGTGGCTATGGAGCTCATATCCAGGGGAAACCTGTCCAAAGTACAGGTCGGGACGGAACTTACCGGTTTTCGTGCCGGTGACCTTGGGATTATGAGTTTCAGGCTCGGAGCGGGATTTGGCGACGGGAGTTACTTTAACCTGTCTGCCGGCACAGGACTTAAATTCAACATACCCCTTATAGGCGCGGGCTGTTCGTTTGATTACGGATTCATGCTTCCGACCGCTTTTGCGGACGGAACCGCCGGCACTCACAAATTTACCCTCACCTTTACCGAGCTCTACAAGCTCAAGGATGATAAGGTCAATCCTGAAGAAGGGCTTAGATAAATGAATAAAATTCCTGCCCTAGCACTCGCGTTATTTCTGGCTTTTTCTGCCGCGGCGGCGGTTCACCGGATGGATGTCTCCATTGTCAACACCACCAACACCACTCTAAGCAACATGACGATTACGCAGAGCAGAATTGACATTACAAATTATCCGTCGGACGCTGCGTATGTTACAGAACAGGATTTCTGGAACAATGTTCATACTGACGGCGGGGATATCAGAGTAAGGGACATAAACGGCAATCCGGCTTGCTTTTGGATAGAACATTTCAATAATACCGGAGGCTCGCTCTCTACGCTGGCAAGGGCAGTGATCTGGGTGAGGCTGCCGTCTCCGCTGGTTCCGCTGGCCTCCACAAAAGTCAGGATTGATTATGGAGACCCCACACAGACCGTTTCAACTGCTAACGGCAACGGGGTTTTTGATTTCTTCGATGATTTTTCCTCGTCGGTTGTCGACCCGACCAAGTGGACGAAATCCACCGGTTACACTATCTCTCCGACAATAACTACGGGTGTTTCCATAGTTGATGTGCTAGGCGTTGCCGCGGGCACGAGCACTTTTGCGATGAATACCGTGATTTCGACTAACGTGAATGTGTTCAGGATAGGCGCCAGGACGCTTGCTACCGCCAATTCGGTCAATGTGCCTTTCTTGATAACTTCTTCCGCTACTCCGGACACGGACAGATTCGGAGTTTCGGACAACACAAGCGCAAGCACTGCCACAAATATCTTTAAAGCTTCTGTCAAGGTGGGAGGAGTCACCGGCGGGACCTTGCTCACGCTTCTGGTCGCGCCTGCCAATATCTGGAACAGAATGTCAGTAACCAAGAGATCTCCGACTGTTTATAGCGTTTCTGTAACGGCTGATAATGGGACGGGATCAAGCACTCAAACTGTCACGGCGTCCGCTTGGTCTTCCGTAAACTGGAACTGGACTTCCTCCTATACCAGCACTACGGCGCATCAGCAGTATGAGTGGATATACCTCGCAAAACAGTATGACCACGACGCCAGCACAACAGGAACGACTTTGGCGTCCGCATATTCGCTGTACCATTTTACCGGAAGCATTTATTCAGGGATAAACGGTATTGACGGCGTTTCTGTTACACTGACTAACAACACAGACCAGTCTACAATGAATTATACCTCGCAGATTGGAGGGGCTTATGAATTCTGGATACCGTCTTACGCCGGCGGTTCCTACACGGTCTCTTTCTCGAAGACGGGGTATAGCTTTTTCCCTGCTTCAATACAGTCCAACGTGACTTCTGACCAGGCCGTGAATTCTGCGTCCGCGGTTCCTCTTGGAACAGCGCAGGCTGCAATCTCGACAAAAATATTCACGCCGGCAGGGACCGATGGAAGGTTCAACTCGGTTTCGTTCGCGGTAATCAATCCCGGCAATGCTGAAGTAAAACTGAGAATATTCGATTCCGGAGGCAGATTTTACCGGGAAATAAAAAGCGCAGGAACAAGCACTTCCTGGGACGGGACTGATGGTTCGGGAACACTTGCCAGGGGCGGCATTTATCTCTATCAGCTCAGCGTTGGCGGGGCAACTGTAAAATCCGGAACGGTGACGCTCATAAAATGAAAAAAATAACTTTCCTTGTCATACTTGGTTCCCTTCTATTCTGCTCCCGGGCCGGGGCGTATTATAAGCAGGTTTTTACGGTAACAAATAATTCCGGTTATCCGCTCACCCAGTACCAAACTGCGGTTACCATAACTCCGTCGCTTACCTCCTTTTGGGCAAATGTCAGCAGCGATGGCAGCGATATAAGATTCCGGGATCAGAATGCCAACGATTTGCCGTGTTTCATTGATAAATGGAATTATGCCGGAAGCATCGCGGTTATCTATGTTAAACTTATTTCTCTGGGATCTTCCGCCTCAGCGGAACTTGATTTATTCTATGGTTCCTCCGGCTATCCAAACTTAATAAGCGGAGCCAGGACTTTTGACTTTTACGACGATTTCACCAGCGCAACCCTTAACAATAACCTATGGTCGGCAGCAGTGCCTGCAAACTGGAAGTTGTCAGGCACCGGAACACTGACCTGTACCGGCACATCAAGAGTAACAAGCGTTCCGGTATTCAGCACGACATCATCTTACGGGCTTGTATTTGAAACTAAGGCGAGGACAATAACCATTCCCGCAAACGGTATGACGCTGATAGGCTGTCATCTGTCAACGATTAACACCATAAGCTATCTGAATAATCCAGCTCTTGATTACCGCAAAGTTGATTCCGCGGCTTATGTGTCAATGGGCTCCACTGCCACAACCAACATTGATTTGCTCGCAGGTATTATTTGCAGAAGAGATGGAACCTATACGATATATTCTCAAAATTATTCAACAGGAAGTACTTTTAATATCTTTAGCAGCATCTATCCGGCCGTCAAAAGCGTAAGCAATATGCCTATTATGATCGGGCAAAGAGCGGATGATACCTATGTTGGACAGTCCTGCTCTGTTGTCTGGGACTGGATAAGAGTAAGGAAGACGGTTTCTACAGATGCCGAGCCTTCGCTGGTTGCCGGAGCGGTTTCCCAGATTATGGGCGTCTCCGGGCAGATTGCGTCATACAGCACCGGAATAGAAGGCGTCCAGATAAGCGTTACCAAGGCGTCCAGCTCGTATACCTACTCAACGCAGAGCGGGGTTGGCGGGAACTACAGACCCTTTTTTGATTCTGCAGGGGTTTTTACGGTAAATTTTAGCAAGGCCGGATACTATTTTATCCCGGCGAGCCTAACGGTAAATTTTGATAATACAGCCGATATTGTTCTGCCTGCGGTTCAGGCCTTCCCTGTTATAACTGAGGCGCTTAAACAATCCGTCAATGTCTTTACTCCTTTATCGTCAGACGCGAGATATAATAACATAAAGTTTACAGTCACTGATAATGCCGCCGGAGACCTGCTTGAACTTAAAGTCTTTAATTCTTCGGGTGGGTACATAAGGGATGTAACCACAGGTTCTACGACGGAGATATCGTGGGACGGCAGGGATAACCTCGGAAATGTGCTGCCTGGTGGAATTTACCTTTACAAGTTAACTGCCGGCACTGCTTTGAAAAAGAAAGGGATTGTGACTCTCATTAAGTAAAAATTATTTCCTTGCCTTGTAAAGCATTCCCGCCCCAAAAAGCAGAAAGATTATGTTCCCGAACCACGCCGCCAGAAAAGGATTTAGCAGGTTATTTGAGCCCAGGGACTGCCCGATAAAAAGCAGGTTGTTGTAGATAAGCGCGAATACCAGGCTCACGACAAAACTGAATATAATACCGCTGTATTTTCCCGCTCCCAGCCCGAAAGGAATTCCGATAAGAGCCAGTATCACGTTAGCGAAAGCGAGGGAGATCTTGAACTGGTAGTTCATTTCTTCCTGTTTGAACTTTCCTCCTGATTTTTTGAGATTGTCAATGTAATTTCGCATTTCAGAGAGCGTGAATTCTTCAAAAAGCTTCTTGCTCTTAACCAGGTCTTCCGGGCGCTCGTGGAGGGATATGGAGAGAATCGCGGCTTTTCTCAGAGTTTCTTCCAGCCGCGGTCCTGTAAAATCCCTTATGATGCAGTCAAAAAACTGCCATTCTTTGCCGTTCCACCGGCCGAGCGGTGAATCAATGCGCCGAAAGACCGTACCATTTGCTTTGCGGTATAACAGAAACACATTTTCAAGGATTCCCTTGTCGGAGTCAAAGTGCCTGGCATAGGCGGTGATGCCGTCTCCGGAACTGAAGGCCACGTCATCCGCGCTTGATACCCTGTCGTCAAATCCTGTCTTGAGTATCTGGTTATGTTTGAGGAGTTTCGATTTGTAGTACAAGTCTGCCGCGAAGGATTCGTGCACAATTATTACTGCGGCGCTGATAAGCAGGGAGGATAATAGGATCGGCGCCGCAATCCTGGCGAGATTCATGCCGCTGGTCTTCATCGCGGTTATCTCATTGTTCTTTGTCATGCTGTTTAAGGTGAAAAGTACGCCGAGAAGGGTTGCAATCGGAGATATTTTTAGCGCTGTGAGGGCGGATCTGTAGGCGAAATAGTTGAAAATCGAGAGGACAGAAGCGTGGTAATTCAGCATTTCGTGTATGGCCTCAAAAAATTCATTAGCCAGCATTATAATGGTAATGGCCGCTATAGAGGCGGCAAAGGCCTTGAAAAATTCCTTGGCTATGTATATGTAAACTGTCCTTGGTTCTCTCATGCTCACCTATTGTCTTAATCTGCGCAATCTCTTTTCGTAATCAGAGTAATCAATTAGAACTTAATCTTTTCCCTCATTGCCAGCAGAAGCAGCACGGCCCCTACCGTCCCAATGACAATATTCGGCAGCCACATGCCCATGATTGGGGAGAGGGTTCCTTTCTGCGCCAGGGCGTCGCCCGTGATCAGGAAATAGTAGTAAACTACTATAAGCGCCAGGCTCATGATCATGCTCCATGACATTCCCTTAAGCCTGACAGAAATACCAAGGGCTATGCCGGTCAGGGTAAGCGCCAGGCAGGCAAACGGGATGGAAATCTTCTTGTGGTACTCTATCTGAGGAGTTACGTCTTTTATGTCGTTCTCTTTGAACCTGTTTATTGCTTCCGAAAGTTCCGAGAAGGTCATTTCGCGGAAACCCTTTGCGTTTGAGGCCCCGGCTAAAGCGCTGTTTATGTCCAGGTCAATGTCGTAAGAGTCAAAATTAATAAGGTTATACCCGGAAAGGCCCGGTCCCAGCGCCTGGTGGATACTGCCGTTTTTGAGTTTAAGTATCAGCCTTTTCTCGTCCTTGTCAGAAGCGAGAAGGCCCTCCGGAGCGGTTATGGTATAGACAGGAGAGCTGCTCTTTTCCAGCACATAGACCAGGATATTGCGCAGAACTCCTGTTTTTTCGTCTTTTTTGTCGACATAAAAGATGAAGCCGTTAAAATCATTGATAAATACTTTTTCCTGGATTGCCACATTCGCTCTCTTCTCAACAATGTTAAAATAGAGCTTCTTGAATGCCAGGTTGCTCCTCGGCAGCAGGGTTCCGTTAAACAAAACCATCAGGAGCGAGATGCAAAGCCCAAAAACTATGACCGGCATTGCTATGCTGTTTACATGCACGCCGTTTGTCTTCATTGCCGTGATTTCGTTGTCAGAATTGAACCTTGAGAACGCGAAAAGAACGGCAAAAAGGAGGCCCATAGGAACGGTTATAGCGATATATGCCGGCAGTACATAGGCAAAAAGTTGGACAGCAGGGAGAAACCCGACGCCGTACCGGACAATCAGTTCTGAAAGTTCCCTTGTTTTGTCTATCAAGAAGATCAGCGTGAAGACCAGGAACCCGAGAAGGAGAGGAGCTGTGATCTCCTTAACTATGTACCTGTTAATGATCTTCATTTTGAAATTATACCCCAAAAGCCGTTCAAAAGCCATAATTAAGAGCCTGCGGCCGAACACGCCGTCATTGAAAACGCAGGGGTAATTTGCTAAAATCACTTACTGCACGCGTTGACAGGAGGGGTCCTTGAACAGGTTTACAACACCGGCCGTGCTGTTTCTGACCTGGCTGTCAGCGTGCCTTGCTTTTCCTGCTTCCGCTGGTAGTTCTGCTTTTCTTGATGTTTCCCCCGATGAGATTGCCTTTTTGCCTTCCATGCTGCCTTTTGACGGAGCTGACTGCGGGAATGGATTGAAGTTGTCCGGTTACGGCAACGAGCCTTGGATTTCTCCTCTTATCTCGGATTTCCCGGTAATTGAAGATATTTCGTGGTCGCTTGAAGACCATTCCGGCACTGAGATGAGCGGCGCGTTTCTATCCAATATGTTCATGGCATTCCGCGGCATGATGGACGGAGAACTCAGATACATTTACAATGTTGATTTAGACCGGCTCGATAGCGGCGCAAGGCTATACAGAAATATCGCCGGGAAGGTGAGCTTGCCCAAAGAGGAGCCTGACAGCAATATTGATGTTTCGATGCGGGATCAGCTGCCGGAAGGAATTGGAAAGATAGGTTTCGACCTGCCGCTTGAGTCTAAACTTGAAATATCCGGCAGAAAAGGGGTGACGGTCAATTACGGAAATGTAATAAGGACTAACCCTCCGGCGGGACAGGAGAATATCCCGGGAGCGGCGGCCGGCATTACCAACGGGTTTACGCTTACCCAGGACCTTCAGGTAAGGCTCACAGGGACCATCGGCAAGCGCGTGGTGGTTAATGTGGATTATGATGACACAAAGATCCAGCAGAGGGATATTTCTCTTGTCTATAAAGGGCAGGGCGAGGAGTTTATCCAGAAAGCCGAGTTCGGAGACGTAACGCTCTCGCTGCCCAACACTGAATTCACCGGATACAATAAGAGTATTTTCGGCGGCGATGTCGAGATGAAACTAGGGCCGCTTAATATTAAGGCAATCGGTGCGCAATCAAAAGGAACCACGGATGTAGATAAGTTCACGGGAGGATTCACTCCGGTCAAGCTGGACATCCCGGACACGGCTTTCATCCGCTACAAGTACTACCAGATATTGTCTGGTACCACCCGGGTCACCAATATAGACCCGGGTTCGGTGCAGCTCTGGATGGATGATCAAAACGGAACGAACAATAATTATCCTCCCGGCTGGCCCGCAGACAGGGGCGCCGATCCGACGCTTTATACACAGCACAGTTCCAACGGCACTTTCTCGCTTGATTACCTGCATCCCGGAATAGATTACGTGGTTGATTATGTGAACGGCATAATCACGGTGAATAAGAATATGCAGCCAAATTACATTCTTGCCGTTGCGTATTCGGTTGGCGGCGTGAAAACAGGCTGCGATCTGATCGGCCAGTTTGATTTCACGGAAGCCGGTTCTCCGCCGCACCTGACCAACTCCATCCAGCCTTTGCAGGCCGACACCAAGTATTACGACCAGCAGGTAATGAACTATTACAGTCTTGGAAACAAAAAAATTCTTCTCCCGCAGTACGACTCGGAATTTATCTTTAAAATATATGACAACAACAATGCAGAACAACCGCTTTCAAATTACGGGTACGCCATTGATGTTGACAACGGCCTGTTGCGCATCCAGTCTAATACTGCGACTCCTGACCGTCCTTTTTCTTATGTCACTCCGCCTGCCGCTTATCCGACATTTGCCAACCCGACGACACTCTCCAGGTACAGGCTTCACATTGAATACAAATATAAAATAAACTCTTACCAACTGAAGCACATGAGCATTATTAAAGGGAGCGAAGTGGTGACCGTCGGCGGGGTGAGGTTCACCAGGGACTCGCAGTACAGTATTGACTACGACAGCGGTTTTATATCGTTCTTCAACCTGGACGACATAACGGGCAAGGATGTCGTCATTACTTATGAATACTCGCCTTTCGGCGGTTCCGGGCAGAGCAACCTGTTCGGAGCAAGGGCGGAGCTCAACCTTACCTCTTTTTCGCTCGGTTCGACCTATCTTTTTTCAGGAAGCCAGTCTCCGATTGAAGTCCCGAGTATCGGAGCCACGCCGACCAGCCTTAATGTCTTTGACATCGATTCAAAAATCACCCTGACTCAGGACATGATACGCGGGGCGGTTGGGACTTCCTGGATACTGCCCACCGATATCAGTTTTTCAGGTGAGATAGCGCAAAGTTTCTTCAATCCGGATACATTTGCGGCGAAGAACGGCGAGAAAGGTGTTGCCATGATAGACAGCATGGAGGGGACTGATAATGTCTCCGGTTTCCCGACGCTGTTTACTTCCTGGTTTCCTTCCAGCGTACCGGTTGACGATGCGGCCCTGAAGAACAGTTTTACGGATCCAACCCAGAATAACAGGACCAGGTTCATCCTTTCAAATTTCAACGGCAACGGGCATGATGAATCGTCCGGAGGGTCAAAACAGCTTCTGAAAATGGATTATGATTTCAGCTCCGGTTTGTGGGGCGGCATAAGGTATCCGGTCTCCCAATCCGGGGCGGATTATACTAATTACCGGTATATAGAGGTCTGGATGCTCGCCGACTGGACACAGGCGGTTTCTTTCAACATGGACTTGGGTGTAATCTCAGAAGACAGCAATGGTAATGGCGCCCTCGACACAGAGGACCTTAACCATACAGGGGTGCTTGATAACGGCGAGGACATAGGAATTCCTGTTAGGTACGGTTCCGGTATTATGAATGAAGGCGCTTCAAACAACATACTCGACACTGAAGATATGGATGCCAACGGGTCACTTGACACAAACGAATCGTATTACTATTACAATTTTGACCTGAATAACGCAAACGCGAATCAATGGGTGGCAAATACTGTTACCAATTCTACCGGCACGTGGAAACTCCTGAAAATTCCTATAGGTTTTGATGACCCCGCGACCGGCAAGGTAAACAGTCCTTCCAGGACTCTGATCAAACATGTCCGTCTCTGGCTAAAGAACAAATCCGGAGCGGGCCCTGCCGGTAATGTTGTATTCGAGTCGATGCAGCTTACAGGCAACAAATGGCAGTTGAAAAATGTCACAAATGCCGCAATCTTTAACGTCAAAGCAATAAGCAAGGATATTGATTCTTCGTACATACCGTTGACTAACACTTTCTACACGGTCAACACAGCGGCGGATATTACCAAAGAGCAATCCATTACTCTTACCTATACGGGGTCAACTACATATTCAAATTATGCCGTAAAGCTCTATTCCCAGCCGGTCAGCTTTATGGATTATGCCACTCTTAGGTTTGATGTCTATAAAAGGAACACATTCCCCGGGGATATTTTGTTTGTGAGGCTTGGAAGCGACGAGACAAATTACTTTCAATATATTTTTCAGCTTGATTCCGCGGGGCAGGGCTGGCAGACGCTTTCAGCGGCGCTTTCCGCCCCGGATGTCCGAAGCGGGACTTTCTATATAAACAACGTGAAACAGATAAGCATCGGCATTTACAGTCCCACCGGAGGGGGAGGGGGCGAGGTCTGGGTGAATAATCTCAGGATTGCGGATTCTATCTCTACCCAGGGCATAGCGCAGAGGCTGGGCGGCAGCGTGAAGTTCGGGGACACTTTGGCCCTTAACCTTGATTATAAAAACATGCAAAGCAGGTTTACCCTTTTCGAGAATGCCAGCTCAAACATGGCAATTTCTCTGGCGCAATCCAATCAGAGCGTCAAGCAGACTATAAGGTACACGGCGGCTTCCGGAACATTAAAGCCGCTGGCCAGCATACCCATAAACTTTACATACAGAAAGGACGAATTGCTGACAGATGACGCGGACAAGAGCAATCCGAATTATCAATCCTATCCCGAAAGACAGACGGAATCCTACTCCGGCAGCATAGCGATGAATTTTCTGGCGCCTTTCCTGGTCTCGGTGAACGGCAACTATATGCAGGATACATCAAAATACCTGCCCGGAGCCCAGGCGCTGAATCTTGACAACACACAATCTAAGGCCTATCAGCTGACTTCCCGCGCAACCTATTCTCTGCCCTCAGACATCATGGGTATACCGCTGGGCAAGAATGACCTGGAAGCAGATTTTAACTTCGGGGAAAACAAGATATCGCATGACCTTCTTGTCGCGAACAATACTTACACTGTCACGCGCGAAACTCTTTACAGGTGGAGCGGAGGTTATGAGATTATTCCCGGCGTGCCTATTAGCCCGACTTATTCCTACAGGACCCAGGAAAAACGCGGGAATGTCTATGTTTCAAACACTTCAATCAACATCGCCAATCCCTATGTGGATTATTTCACCCCGCAGACCTATTCAAAGTCCGCCGGGCTAACGGCAGCCTTTACACGGATGCCGGGATTTACTCCGAGGATGAACTATGCCGGACAGGTAGACAGGGACTACAATGTTAACCAGCTCAGGACCACAAACTCCATTGAAATAGCGTCAGAGTTTCGGCTGGGCGAGTGGTTTTCGGAACTTGCTTCCATGGCGCCTTCTATCAATATAAGCCACCGCATAGGATCCAACGCCCTTTACGATCAATACTCCGGAGGCGCGAGCTCACCGATAACCTCTCTTCAGTTAATGGATGAATGGGGCCTGCTGCCCCTGGAAAAAATTGCCTTGAACAGCTCGCAGGTGGTTTCCGATAACCTTAACGGACGGGTGAAACTGGGCGCTATATCCCTTAACCCCAGGGGAAGCCTCTCCAGCGAAAGAAACCTGCAAAGCCAGTTTCTCACGCGTACCGGCATATATTCTTTAGGCACAGGGCTGGTAATGGAAAACCCGCCGATCCCGCTCATTGGTTTTCTGAAACCGGTCTCGCTTAACGTGGATTATGATTTCAAGAACATCCAGAGATTTGACTCAAACAATCTTAAGATCTCGGATGATTACCTGCACACAGGCAATGTTACCTCGCCGTTCCGTATTTCCGACGACTTTAACGGTTCGATAAGTTTCGCGGCAGCCATAGAGGACAGGCTTGAGAACAATATTCTCTACCAGAACAGGACCTACACTCCGGGCATGGAAATAAACCAGAATCTTGTTTTCAGCGACCCGATCCATCTCCCTGATTTCTGGCCGTTCAACGGCGCGATTATAAGGATAGACCAGGCCCTGAGGATGAACTACAGGGTTAATGTTGCCCTGACAAGGAACCTGGTCACAGGTTCTACGCTTAACAGCCAGATTAACACGGACGCCTACAATGCCGGAACGACCGTGCAATACAAATTCTCCAAGAATATTCAGGCTGACATGGGGGTAACTCTGACTTATTTTACAGACAATGTTTCCAGTATTAACAACTATATAGGTTACGGCGTAAACCTGAAAGTCAGCGCCATTTTCTGATGCGGGGGAGAGTGAACTTTCTTGAAGAACTGCTGGACCTGGTTTTTGTTCCGCGCTGTCTTGAGTGCGGAGGGAAACTGGATGAAGAACGCAGGGCCTGTCTGTGCGGCAGGTGCTGGTCGCGCATCAGGCTGATAGAACCGCCGTCATGCGTCTCCTGCGGCAAACAGCTTGCGAGCGATCTGGATCCGTTGTGCGGGGACTGCCGGACGGAAACCCGCTTCTTCACGGACAACCGCTCTGCGGCCGTTTACGACGGTGTTATGCGGAACGCCATCCATCTTTTCAAATACAAGGACAAGAGAAAACTCGGACGGCACTTCGGGGAGATGTCGGTTCAGGCGCTGAGTTCTTCCGGCGGCCTTGCCGGCATCGACTGCGTTCTTCCTGTCCCAATCTACAGAAAAAAACGCCGTGATTTTAACCAGTCCGAGGTTCTTGCCCGGTTCATCGGGGAGGGGTTTGGGCTTCCGGTACACTCTGATGTGCTCGTCAGGTCGAAGGATACCAGGCCGCAGCACGAACTGAGCCGCGGCGAGCGAAGGCAGAATGTAAGCGGGGCTTTTTCCGTTAAAAACAGGCAAAAACTCGATTCTGCTTCAATATTGCTGGTTGATGATATTTTTACCACAGGAGCAACCGCCAACGAGTGCGCGGCTGCCATTTTGAGCGGCAGCAATGCCAAATTGGTGCGTGTTTTCACGCTGGCGAGAGGGGAATAGCGGGAAAAGTCCTATGGCGCCAGCGGTTCATCAAGGGTCATTTCAATTGAAAAGCCCTCAGCAATGTGATAAAATTGCCGGGAAAACAAAAAAGCCATGTTGCGGAGGTTCATATGAACATATGCCTGCCCGGGGATGATTATTTACCGTCATTTGACGGCGCCGTAACATCTATAAGAGCTTACGCCAAAGAATTCAGGAAACTTGGCCACAGGGTTTACATTCCCTGCCCTGTCTATCCGGACCCTAAAGACCCCGCAAAGAATTATACGGACAATGAGCCGGATATTATAAGGTATGTCTCAAGATCGGCTCCTTTTCCTCCAAAATACAGGCTTACCTTTACCTGGCAGACTAAAGTTGACTGGAAAGACTGGAACCTTGATATAGTTCACTCCCAGTCGCCGTTCCCGCTGGGTTATCACGGGTTGACCTGGGCCAGGAAACTTCGTATACCGGCGATGAATACGTACCACACGCTCTATCCGGAATACATAAACACCTACATAAATCAGCCGCTTGTTAAAAAACCGCTTTCCTATATCACAAAAAAGTTTTCGAAATGGGTCCTGAATAAATTCGACCTGGTAATTTCCCCGTCGCCGCAGATGGCTGAAGATCTTGTCAAGTACGGCGTCAAAAAACCGATAGAGGTTATGCCTACCGGTATTGATCTCGACAGGTTCAAGGTAAACTACAGCGGGGACGCGTTCAGGCAGAAATACGGCATAAAAAAGGAAGAGAAGATGTTGCTCTGTATGTGCCGCCTCGGGCGCGAGAAGAACGTGAATTTTCTTATAGACGCCCTGCCGCTTATCCTAAAGCGGATACCGGAGGCAAAGCTTGTAATCTGCGGAGAAGGCGTTGCCAAGCCGGAACTTGAAGCGCAGGCAAAAAGGCTCGGTATTGAGAACAGAATCCTTTTCCTCGGCTTCCTGAGCCCGGAGGACTGGGTTAATGCATACGCCGCCGAGGATATATTCGCCTTCGCGTCCGTCACGGAGACGCAGGGGTTGGTGCTTCTTGAAGCGATGTATTTCGGAAAGCCCGCGGTCTCGATAGGAGAGATGGGCGTGATAGATGTGTTGCAGGGTTTTGATAAACAGACCGGCGGTTTCCTGACAAAAAATGACGTAAACGATTTCTCGGATAAAGTGGTCTCAGTCTTGAGCGATAATTCCCTGTACGAAATCAAGGCGAGAGAAGCGAAAGAAAGGGCCCTTGAGATGTCCTCTGAAAACATGGCGAGAAAAATGCTGAAAATCTACGAACGCCTTATAGAAGAGAACAAAACCAAGCTTGTTGGAAGTAAGTAGGTGAAGGTCAGTTTTCTTGCTCTGCTTGTTTTGGCACTGCTCTTTGAAACTGTTTTCTGCTCTGAAATCGGTCTGATTGACGGAGACAACCGGCCGCTTGGCTCTGTCTCCGCGGCATCCGGAATAAAAATTGAAGAGCTTATCAATCCGGCTATAATACTCGCGGCCGGAGCGGTTCTTTTCACGCAGGATGAGGCGATACACGATATCTTCCTGAATATTAAAAGCCCCTTTCTGGACGCGGTTGCGAATATTGATTACCTGGGAGACGGGACGCTCCTTCTGCCGTCCTACGCGGCCCTCTATCTGCTGGGCGCAGATAAAGAAAAGAATGTGGCGGTAAACGCGATTGAGGCTTTTGTTGAGTCCGGACTGATGGGCATAGCCATAAAATGCGCGACAGGAAGGGCAAGGCCTCCCGATGGAGGAAATCCTTACAGCTTCAACCCTTCGTTCGGTGATAATTCTTTTCCCTCCGGGCATACTACAGCCGCGTTTTCAACGGCGGCGGTGATAGGCGGGGCGTATGACTGCAGGATAATTACTTATCCCCTTGCAGCTCTGGTAGGGCTAGGACGCATTTACAAGGAAAAGCACTGGGCATCCGATGTTTTCTTCGGGGCATTGCTGGGTTCAATTGTCGGGGAGGCGCACGCGGCCGGCATGAAAAAACAGGCTGATTCAAAGGTAAGTTTTTATGTTGAACCGGTTAACGCCGGCGCAATATATGGAATAAAAATCAGATTTTAATTTATTAAGAGGAGGAAAGTATGGCAGTGAAAGTCGGAATAAACGGTTTTGGCAGGATCGGCAGGATGGTTCTCCGCGCAGCGGCGCAGAACCCGGAAGCTTGGAAGGCTCTTGATATCGTCGCGGTCAATGACCTCGCGAAAGGAAGCATGCTTGCGCACTTGTTCAAGTATGACTCCGTTCACAGAACTTTCAAGGGTGAAGTAAGGCTTGAAGGCGATACGCTCGTCGTCAACGGCAAGAAGATTAAGATAGTTTCAGAGAAGGATCCCGCAGCTCTTCCGTGGAAAGCGATGGGCGTTGATATTGCCATCGAGTCCACCGGCAGGTTCACGGACAAGGAAAAGGCTGTTTCGCACATCACAGCCGGCGCGAAGAAGGTTATTATTTCCGCTCCCGCGAAGAATGAGGACCTCACTGTGGTCATCGGCGTGAACGACGAGAAATACGACCCGAAAGCTCACAATGTGATCTCCAACGCTTCCTGCACGACGAACTGTCTTGCTCCGGTAGCAAAAGTTATTATGGAGAAGTTCGGACTTAAGAGGGGCTTGATGACCACGATTCATTCCTACACGAACGACCAGAGGATACTTGACCTTGAGCATTCTGATCCCAGAAGGGCTAGGGCAGGCGCGATTAATATGATCCCGACTTCCACAGGCGCGGCGAAGGCCGTAGGTCTTGTGCTCCCGGGGCTTAAAGGAAAGCTTACCGGTTTCTCGATGAGAGTTCCGACCCCCAATGTGTCGGTTGTTGACCTTGTTGCTGATGTTGATAAACCGGTCACGGTTGAAGAAGTCAACGCGGCGCTTAAGGAAGCTTCCTCCAAGATGCCGAACATTCTCGGCTACACGGAAGAAGAGCTTGTTTCCATGGATTTCTGCGGCGATCCGAGGTCTTCAATCGTTGACGCTAAGTCAACG